>JBLHKZ010000028.1:0-31121 GCA_047618185.1 Limisphaerales bacterium | reverse complement strand
GTCGTTGGCCACGGTCGGATTGCTGGAGAAAGATCCGCTGAATCCCGGAAACGCGATAAACTCCTCCACGTTGTCCGGCCCGTCGACGATGAGGACCGATGCGGATGCCGTGTTGTTGGGCGCAAACGAGTCCGCCTCGCCGCGCGCCACGCTGACAGTGTTCATCAAGGTTCCCGTTACGCTCGACGTTATATTGATGGTTACGGTGGCCGTGCCCCCGCCGGCGAGCGCGCCGAGATTGGCGGTGACCGTCCCCGGCGAGCCCGCGTCGTGCATCACCGAACCCTGGCTGGCCGACGCGGAAACGAAAGCCGTGTTGGCCGGCAGCATGTCCATCAGCATCACTCCCGTGGCCCCGCTGGGCCCGGTGTTTTGCACGGTCGCCGTATAGGTGATGGTCTCGCCCGCCCGAACGGACGACGGCACAGCTGTAAGCCAGACCGAGATGTCATCCACCAGTTCGAGATCAAAGGGATTGCTGTAGCCAATGTGGCCCGCGGCATCGTCCGCCCTCAGCACAACCTTATCTCCCGGCTCAGTGAAGGTCAGTGTTTCCATCCGCATGCCCGAACTGAAGGCTCCGGTCGTCGTCGGGGAAAAGGCGATGGGCCGAGCAGGAAAGGGCGAACTCAGGCCGACGTTCTTGGAGCCGAAGGTCTGCGCTGCCGAACTCCAATCGGAGGCGGTCGAGGTGTCGGCCGAGCCCGTTCGCTGGTAGGTGTCGCTCCCAGAATCCGTGATGCCGGGTCCCATCCATTCATCGGCCGGGATCGCCACAGGATTGGAAAATGCCGAGCTGTCGCCCAGCGTGGCGAAATCCACGATCCCGCCGCCAGCGTTCAACAAGAGAATAGTGATTGCCTCGCTGTTGTGCGACCAATCGATGCCCGAGCCCGAGGAAAGATTGGGCAGATTGCCCGACGCCACGCCATCCTCCGTCAGGGTAAACACCCCTCCCGGCGCGATAGAGCTAAACGCCGACAACGTCGTGGTCGAGGCCGGCGTCGCGCCGCTCGTCGCGTCATAAATCACGATCTGCCAGCCCGAGATGTCGACCGTCCGCTCCGACACGTTGCAAAACTCAACCCGATCCGTCGTTCCCGGGTCGATCTCCGCGATCAAGATTGATTCGCGCGCCAGCAGGCTCAGATTGACCGTCCCGTTGAAGCTCGCCGCCGGCCCGTTGAAAATATCCTCCGCGTTGAGCGTCACCGCGAAGGTCTGATTGACTCCCTGCGGCGTGGCGATCGTCTCGATGGCAAAATGGTCCAGCGCGCCCGAAGAACCGGTCGCCACGGCGAGGTCGAATTCGTAAAGCTGCACACTGTCAACCGCTCCGCCAAACACCCGAACAAAGAAAGGCCCGGTCCCCCCTGGCAGCGGAATCGTCACAATGCTTTCAGTCTGACCCGCTCCGTTGACATCGGCCGACGCCAGGACCGTGCTGGCGTCCGACGAGATCAGCTCTATTCCCAGATTCTTGACGATCAGGGAATTAAACGTCGTCCCGACCGTGCAGCTGCCATCCGGATTCTGCGCGCCTTCCAGATAGGTCGACCCGATCGGACGCAAGGTGAGTGAGGCTGTCTTGCCGGGCGCGGACACGTTGAATTTGAAAATGTCCACGTCATCCGAGCCGTCCAGGCTCAGGAAGGCGCCGTTGAGAACGGTGTTCGCGGTGATTGTGCCATCCGACACAACGCCCAGATTCGTCGCCTGCGCAAAGGTGTCATTGTTCTCCATCGGATCGCCGTGCTGGCGTTGCCCCGCTCGTATGTCGTCGAACTGCGGGCCGTCGAAGTCCCGGCTGACGATCGGCTCCATGATCTTCGTGTTGTTGATCGGGCACACATGATTGATGCCGAGACCGTGACCGTGCTCATGCGACACCATGTTACGAAAAAGCCGCGAATTGTTGGCCATGTCCTCAATTGCGTCGTCGTCAGTGTCGATTACCATATCGCCCGTCGGCGGCCCGAAGTTGAAGGCGAGCGTATTGGAATCGCCGTCGATCGGCCGCCCCCCAATGCGAATGTCTGCGCGAACTCCCAGAACGCCTGGAGTGTCTGAATCTCCATTCGTAGTGCCATTCGTGAAGTCGGCCATGTCGTCATTCGGCTCATGAACATAGGTGATGCCGGTCAATTCCTCCCAGCGGTCGAAGACCTGCTGAAACAGCGGCATCCAAACACCCTCGTTTCCGTAAAGGACGTCAAGCCGCGCGCGCAATGTGCTGTTGGCCGCGGCGCCGTTGCCCGCGCTAAACTGGGGAATGTGTGTCTCGTCCGGCACGATGCTCCAGGTCAACGTGATCGCGTCGCCGCGGGGGATGTTTGCGCCGTCAGTCGCGGTGAACTCCCAATGCCCCGGTTCATCGTCGACACGGAAGTGCTTGCCAATCCCGCCCATCTGCCCCGAGACGCTGCGGATGTAACTCTCCGGGGTGCCGGGCGCAAAACAGAAATTGGGCTGCATTTCACGCGTTCCGGCCGTCGCCAGATCCGCCGCATGCCGCTCCGCCAGCAATCGCATAATCTCTCGCTGGATCGGCAGAAGCCTTTGGCCAGAGACGCCCGCCGGTGGACAATCAACGCATCCCGCCTGACGAACAACCCGACTGGGTGGCGGCGCCGCGGCCGAGGCCGCGATTGAGGAAATGACGAGGAGAACAATCAATAGAGCCGAGCTGCGGTACATCTTTTTCATGGCAAGCAAGAGTTGGAATTTCCGCGTTCTCGCGGAGCTTTTTGCAAGTTCACCACCGTTGCCTCCACAGGACAATCGCAAAGAGTACCCCGCATGCAGACGCTCCACCGCAAACGTCAAACCGAACGCCCAAACTTCCGGGCCAATTCGCGTTCGTTGATTTCAATCAAAGTCGGACGCCCGTTCGGACAGGTGTAGGGCATGGCGCAGCGACGCAGGCTTTCCACCAGTTTCTCAAGCTCCGGCCCGCTGAGGGAAACGCCGGCATTCACCGCTCGATGGCAGATGGTCCGCGCGATCATCCGCTCGGTGAGACGGTTCGAATTTGCCGATTGCCCGGCGGCCTTCAAATCGTCAACCAATTCCAGCACGAATCGCCGCGCTTCCATGCCTTGCACAAAGGGCGGCAGCGCATCGAGCAGAAAGGTCTGCTCGCCAAACTCGCTCAGTCCGACGCCCAGTTTCGACAGCGCCTCGATCTGCTCCCGGACGAACTGCGCGTCGCGCACGGACAGCTCCACCGTCTCGGGCAACAACAACCGCTGCGAAGGCGCCGAAGCCGTCTCCACGGCGTCGAGCATTTGTTCGTAAAGCACGCGCTCGTGCGCCGCGCGCTGATCCATCAGGACCAGGCCGCGATCCGACTCGAGGGCGATGTAGTTGCGCGCCACCACCCCGAGAATTCGCAGTGGAACCTTCATCAGAGGGGCCGGTTCGACGGGCGATTGCCTCATCTCCGCCTCGACGGCTTCCAGCTTGCTCGCCGTGTCCGGCTCCTTGTCAAACCGTTCGCTCTGTTTCTCCGGAATCGTTTTTACCCCGGCGCTCGCAACCGCGGGCGCAGGCTCGTCAGGTTCGGTCGCCGTGGACTTCGGCTTCCCGCCCTCGGCGCTCCCCGACAATTCCAACGAGACCGTCCGCTCGCCGGCCACAACGGGGAATGGCTGAGCTTGCGGGGCCGCGTCCGTCTCCACAGGTCCGCCTTCATCGGCCCCGGCGGCCTCCGGCGCGGGCACATCCTCCGTCTCGACCCGTTGCATTCCCCGCAACGCGGTTTCCACCGCCTCGGCCACCAATCGCCGCACTTCCCTCTCACGATGAAATTTCACCTCGCGCTTGGCCGGATGGATATTGACGTCCACCGAATCGGGATCCATTTCGAGAAACAGGCAGCACATGGGAAATCGCCCCTTGGCCAGCGCGGTCTGATAGCCTTCGATCAGCGCGTGGTTCAGTCCGCGATTCTCGATCGGGCGTCGATTGACGAACAGATGCTGATCCTGACGCGTCGAGCGAGACACGCCCGGCGCGCCGATGAAGCCCCAAACTCGCGCAGCGATATCCCGCGCCAACGCCTCCCCGCCACCCGCGAGATCCAACTCGTCGGCATGATCGACCGGCAGCATTTCCACCTCGGAACCATAGAGTTCGCGCAGACGATCTCGCAGCGCAGCTTGGCGCGACTCAATGTCGTCGCCGAACGCGACGGCGGGCAACCGCCACACGAGGCGATTCTCCTGCCGGAAATCGAAGGCAATCTCCGGATGCGCCAGCGCGGCCAGGGCAAGATAATGCTGAATATGCGCGCGTTCCGTCTCCTGGCTTTTTAGAAACTTCCGCCGGGCCGGCAGATTGAAAAATAACTGGCGCACTTCCACCGTGGCTCCCGGCGCCCGACCGGCAGACTTCACGTCCTGCAGCTTGCCGCCGTCGATCACGATCTCCGTGCCATCCGGCGAGTCATCGCCGCGCTCACGCGTGGTCAGGGTAAATCGACTGACGCTGGCGATGCTCGGGATCGCCTCGCCGCGAAAACCCATCGTCGAGATCGAGGACAAATCCTCCGCCAGCCGAAGCTTACTGGTCCCGTGACGCTCCAGCGACATCAGGGCGTCGTCGCGATTCATGCCAATGCCGTCATCAGTCACGCGGATCAACGCGCGTCCCCCGGCCTGGATTTCCACCGAGATTTTCCTGGCCTCCGCGTCGATCGAGTTCTCCACCAGCTCCTTGACGACGCTGGCAGGACGCTCAATCACTTCGCCGGCGGCGATTTGATTGGCCACCTGATCGGGAAGGACGCGAACGCGATTCATGGACGGAAATTAGAAGCAGTTCAGGGGAGACCGTGCCACACGGGAAGTTGGAAACCGATCTTTTTCGCGGCGCGCCGCTCAAGCGCAGATGGGCAGCCGAAACGAAAAAATCGCGCCGCCAGCCTCGCTGTTCCGCGCCTCGATGAAGCCCTTGTGGTCCTCGACGATCTTCTTGCAGATGGCCAGCCCCAGACCGGTGCCCTGCGCCTTGCCGTGCGTCGCGAAGGGCTCGAACACCTTGTTGATAATCTCCGGCGCAATGCCCTCGCCAGTGTCTTCGATCTCGGTGATCACGAAACCGTCCTTCACGGAAAAACGCACATAAATCTTGCCGCCGTCGCTGAGGACATCCACCGCGTTGTTGATCAGATTATAAAAGACATGCACCACGCGGCGCTGATCGATCATGGTCGATACGTCCGGAACCTCCCCGACCTCCAACTCCACGGCCTTGTCGGTCAAGTCCGACCTCAGGTCTTCGATAATCGTCTCGACATAGGGCGAATACTTCACCGGCGCCAGCACGATCGAAGCCTGCGATCCACGCGTAAACTCAAGCAACTCATTGATCATGTTGCTCAATCGCGTGACTTGCTTGCCGATCCGCTGCTGCGCGGATTGCCGCAATTCCGCCGAGGCGTCCTCCATGCCCGCGATTTCCGCGGCGAGCCCGATGATGTTCAGAGGATTCTTGAAATCGTGCACGATCGACCGGGCGAAGCGGCCGACCAGCGTCAGCCGTTCGGCCTGCAGACTCTCCTCGACATACTTTTTGTTAAAGTCCCGCAACCGCAAGCTGAATTCCCGCAACAGGCACACCGCGAGTTTGGGCGAATGCTCAAGGAGCTTCAGCAGGTCGTCGCGATGCAGGAAATAAACTTTGGTGTCGAGTTCAGCCTGCGCCGTCGCCGAACGCGGGCGATCGTCGAGAATCGCCATTTCGCCAAAAAAGTCACCCGGCTCCACACTGGTCAACACGCGGCGTTCGGTCTCGCTGACCAAGGTTGAAACCTGAACCTCTCCTTCGACCACGACGTAAATGCCGTCCCCAGGATCACCTTCCTGAAAGATAACGTCCCGCGGCTTATAGGCCCGCATTTCGGCGGTCTGCTCAAGAGATTGCATTCCCTCCGCAAGCAGGCCGCTGAACAATTCAACTTTTCCCAGCTCAGACATGGCCGCCGATTGTATCTGATTTTGTATCAGCGTAAAGTTCGATCGAACTTTGCGCGCAAGAAGTCCCAAACACGACAGCCCACCCACCCCAACGCACAACAACACCTGTTCATTTGCGGGACGGAACAAGCCTGAGGGAAGACGCTTTCAAGTATGTGTTGAGCATTGACGCAGTTCCGCGCGTTCGTATCCTCCCGACTTCCATCGCGAAAAGTGCGCCGACAATGACCGACAAATCGCGAGGATATTCGATTCCAATCGTCCAATATGAAAATCGTCGACATGCGCGTTCATTCGATCGCGATCGCGGATCCTCCGCTCCGCAGTTCTTACGGACTCCACGCGCCCTACGCCCTCCGAAACATTCTCGAACTAGTCTCCGATGACGGCGTCGTCGGCGTGGCCGAAACCTACGGCGGCGAACTCCAGGCCCAGGCTCTCGAAGAACTGCGCGAGCAGGTTGTCGGCTCCGACCCTTACCGCCTGACTGGATTTCTCCTGCCGATGGTTGAAGGCCAGGGCAGCGACCTCGCGCGCTCGCAGACCTTTCACGTGCCCGGCGAGAATCCGCTCGACGCCACGACCCGAACTTATGCGGCGATCGAAGTCGCCTGCCTCGACTTGATCGGCAAATCCGTCGGCCAGGCCGTCTGTGATTTGATCGGCGGCCGGGTGCGCGATGAAGTCCCTTTCTCCGCCTATCCTTTTTATAAGCACGCCGGCGGCGGCGGCGAAGGCGAGGATGTCCGTGAGGACGAATACGGCGAAGCCCTGTCCCCCGAATCCCTGACCGAACAGGTCAAACAGATGCGCGCCAAATACGGCTTCGGCTCCATCAAGTTCAAGGGCGGCGTGTTGGATCCGGACATCGAGATCGAAACCATCAAATGCCTGCGCCGCGAACTCGGCCCCACCGTGCCGTTGCGCATCGATCCCAATTGCGCCTGGTCCGTCGAGACGTCGATCAAGGTCGGCAAGGCGCTGGCGGAGGAACTCTCCGGCGGCGGCTACCTCGAAGATCCCTGCGCCGAACTTGAAGGCATGGCCCAGGTGCGAAAGGCGCTTCTGGCCGAGGGCATCGACACCCCCCTGGCCAGCAACGTCGCCGTGACCTGCTTCGCGGACATTCCCAAGACCGTCGAGCTCGACGCCGTGCAGATCATCTTGTCCGACCATCATTATTGGGGCGGCATGCGGCAGATTCAGCACCTGTCGAAAGTCAGCAAGATGTTTGGCATCGGACTGTCCATGCACTCCAACAGCCACCTCGGAGTTTCGCTAATGGCGATGGCTCACGTCGCCGCCGCCACGCCCCACCTCACCTACGCCTGCGACACCCACTACCCCTGGCAACAGGAGAAGGATGAGATCGTCGACGGCGGACGCGTGAAGATCGAAGGCGGCTGCGTCAAGATTCCCGACAAACCCGGCCTCGGCGTCGAGCTGGATTACGATCAAGTCGCCCGAGGCAAAGAGCGCTACGAAAAATGCCCCTACCGCAAACGCGACGACGAACTTGAAATGCGCAAGCACGTCGACCCCGAATGGAAACGCGTCCTGCCGCGCTGGTGAACCCCGGATCAAGCGAAATGCATTTTTTACCACGGATAGCGCGGATATCTCGGATGGAACGCAGCGAAAGATTCCACGGCAAGACACACGTCAAAGATCAACGCCCGGACGCTCTTATTCCTTTCTGAAAATCCGTGTCATCCGCGCTATCCGCGGTTAAAAAAAGTCATCTATGGACCCCAAAGAATTCTGTTCCAAGTTGCCCGGCGTCGTCGGCTTTCCCATCACGCCGTTCCATGCCGACCTTTCACTCGATCTCGACGGTCTGCGCTCTAATGTCGCGTCGATGCTCGAACAGCCCTTCACGACCATCGTGGCCGCTGGCGGCACGGGTGAAATGTATTCCCTCACAAATGAAGAGCATGTCGCTGTGGTCAAGGCCGTCGTCGAAGCCGTGGACGGCAAGATCCCTGTGATCGCGGGGACAGGATTCAACCGCGCGACCGGCGCTGAACTCGCCCGCCAATCCGCCGCCGTCGGAGCCAGCGCCATCCTCGCATTTCCGCCGTACTATCCCGGCGCGCACTTCGATGGCTTGTTCGACTACTACAAGGCCATCGGCGACGCCACCTCACTGGGCCTGATGATCTACAGCCGCGACTGGGCGAAGTTCTCCCCCGCCCAGGTCGAGAAACTGACAGAGATCGAGAACTTCGTCTGCTGGAAGGAAGGACTGGCCGACATCCGCGCCTACCAGATGATCATGAATCGCATTGGCGACCGGCTCTATTGGATCGGCGGCGCGGGCGACGACATGGTCCCCGCCTACTATGCGCTCGGCATTCGCACCTACACCTCGAGCATCTCCAACGTCGCCCCGAAGCTTTCCATCCATCTTCACGAGACAGCCGCCGCCCGCGACGACGCGAAACTCAATGAACTGATCAGGGAATACGTCACGCCGCTCTATGAATTCCGAACTCGCCGCAAGGGCTACGAAGTCAGCGCCATGAAGGCGATGATGGACATGATCGGGCTGAAGGGCGGCCCCAGCCGCGCGCCGGTCGTCGATGTGCTGCCTGATGAAATGGATGCGTTGCGCGCGCTGGTCGAGAAATGGCGGCCGTTTCTTTGACTCCAAGGCGAATACGTTCGATCTCAAACTTGAAATCTCAAATCCGAAATTCCTAAAATGAGCGACGAATACCAACGCGGAACGGATCAGGAATGGTTGGAGCATTCCAACCAGGAGATGGGGAAGATCATGAAAAAGCGGGACAACGCCATCTGGAGGTATCGCTTCCTGTGCACGGTCCTTTTCTTCTCCACGCTGATCATGGGACTGATGCTCCGCAAAATTAACCAGACCCACCCGATCCGCGAACTGCTGGGTTTTTGAGACTTCTCGATCGTCGTCAATCTGCGGCAATGCCCACGGCGATCAGCCCAATCAACTCCGCCGGAGGAAAGGGCGTTTCGGGAAATAGCTTCTTCAAGGCCGACTCCGTGCCCGCCGTTGCTTCAATCGCGCCGCCAGACTCGGCCTTACCGACAATTCTGATATGCCGCCATTGCCCCGGCTCAATCCCGGACGGCAGAGTCACCTTCAGCTTGGTTTCGCTCTTCTTCTTCTCGATCACATTCGCCGCCAGCTTCGTCCCAGCCCACGCCCCCTCGATCGACAGGGTAATGGGCGCGTCGAATCCCTTGTCACGCCGCGCCGCGACCTTCAACTCGAATGAAGCGCCGGCCTTGGCCACAACTTTGTCGACGCTCACCGAAAGATCGAAGCCCGGACGCCATGGCTGGATCTCCATTCGGTAGCCATGCGCGGGTCCCCCCGTTCGGGTCAGTTCCTCAATCAGCAGTCGATATTTGCCGTCGGCCGAAAAACGATTGGTGATTCCGGCCTCATTGGACTTCGTCACGTCCGCTTCTTTAAGCAGCTTGCCCTTCGCGTCGTATAGCTGAACGAACAGCGCGCTGGGAGAACCCAGACTCCGGGTCTGCCCGACGAACGCCCACTGCTCATTCTTCTTCGCTTCAAACTCATAGAAGTCTCGGTCGGCGTTCTTCTCGAATCGACCATTGATCGCCAATGGCAGCTGAATCTTCGTCGCCTGCTCGGGCGTATTATTGGGCTCGGCTTCAACGCCGTCCTTGAGCGCGTCCGCCACCATCCGAACAAATCCGGATCCACTCCCCTTGCTCGATGGAACGCCGACGCGTTGGCGAAGGCTCTGATCCGACACCTTCAACTTCACAGATTCGACTCCGTCCAGTTCCGTGCCCAGAACGGTTGTAGTGACACTTGCGCCCGGCTCGGAACCCAACGGAAACGGCAGCGTCGCAAAGGGAAAACCGCCAATTCGAAGTCGGTACCGATGCGCCTCGCTTTTTTCATACAACGAATCTCTGACTTCGAGCACGAAGCAGCCAGAAACCTTCGCGGCAAAACTGAACCGGGCGTCCGCGCCAATGCCCGCGACGTCCTCGCTCTGCGCGACTTGACGGCCGTCTCGGTCGAACAAACGCATCAACGGGTCCAACTTTGAGCCGATCCGCTGGGCCACGCATTCAATCGCGACCCGCTTGCCGGCCGATAGTTTCAATCGATAGAATCTGGAATGCGAATCGTCGCAAGCGCCATCGACCGCCGCCGGCCATGGAAGCTCGCGCGCCTGGTCGAAAGCCCCTCCGGCCGCGACGCGAGGCGCGCTGGGGAGATCGTCGATCATGAGCAGATAAGGGCTGGTGACGCCGCCACGCGTCGCGATCCGAATCGCCCCCACGCCGACTTGTGCGTCCGTCGGCAGCGTAAATCGCAGCGTCGCGGACTTGCCGTCTGTGGGAGCCTCGTCCCCAACCTGCTCGACATTCGCGTCGAAGCTCGTCCACACGTCGGCGATCGAACCCAGCCCCGCGCCGCGCACGACCACCTCAACCGAACGTCCGGGCGCGACGGCCGCCGGCTCCAGGGCCGCGATCGACGGGGCCTGCGCGGCAAGATTCAGGCAAAGCGGAATCAGCCAAAGGAATAGTGTGAGGTGTGAAGTCACTTTCATGAGCGAATCGCCGCGACGGATCGGCGCATCGAATTTCGGAAATAGAGCCGCCATCGGAACACGTCGATGAAATTCGGCGCGCCAGGACAATCTAACCGCCGCCCAGCCGAACCAGCAGCTTCTTCCTATCCCGAGCAGTGGTTTCGATCATTTTGAGAAGCTCATCGTATAGCTGCTGGGACTGGCTGGAATCAAACTTTGTCGCTTGCTTAAGACGATCGTATTTCCATTTTCCCCAATCCTTTTCCAACGTCTCCAGAATTTCCATGACCGCATCGCCGCGATCCTTATCAGTGTCGCAAATTTCCAGGATTGTCGGCAGCCATTTCTCCGAGCTGGAGTTGTAGGCAGCCATGATTTCCTCCTTCGCGTCATCTGAAAAACCCAGCATCCCCAATTCCTTTTCGTAGGCCGCCGCCTCGCCCGCGGCAACCGGCCTGAATTTGGCGATCGCGTCGAGATACCGTTGAACCGAGATCTTTTCCCGCTCAATGAAACTCTCCGAAATATACCGTTTGCCATTGATGACCACCTCTACGTCCAAAAGGCCGACCGAGTGAATATACTCCTTAATGCTCGCGCTCATCTTTGAGAGATGCGACTTGGTGATCAGCTCCAGCGATCCAAACTGCGCCTCGTCATCGGAATCCTCACGCGGATTACCCGGTTTTTTCCAGATGTGGTCGGCGGTGATTGGCTTGTCCGCGGCGACCATCGCGAGGATTGCTGCTCCGGACATGGGCTGGGGCAAAGCCGCCAGACCAGCCGCCTTCTCGTTCGCCACCGCAGTCGCATTGATGCCGAGATACGCATGCCAGCCCAGGGCAAGAAAAACGATCATGTAGATCGCGGTGGCCGCAGTATTCGAACGCCCGAACAAGAACCAGCCAGCAAATCCGAGAATGCCGGGAATCACTGCGGCAACGACGACCCGGACGCCAAAGCCAATAAAGTCCGCGACATCCAGATACGGAGTGGCCGACGCGAAATAAACGACCCAAACCGCGAGCGCCAGAACCAACAGCCAGCAATAGGAGGAGAACTCAAAGATCCTGGACTCCTGATTCTCGTTAAACTCCTCGAAATCGCCGTCGTTCATAAGTCTTCAAATATCCTGCCGCTTCGGTTGTTTCGCTTTGCAATCGGCGAACTTACGCGACTACCGCGCACTGTCAATCGACCAATCAATTCCTGCCTCATCAAAGTCTCCCGTTCACGCGATCACACCCGAAACCGGATCTCCCGATGCGATGGGCAGCGGCCGGCCGTCCACGCCGCGAACTTCCGTGTGTGGGTCGATACCCAGCAGTGAATAGATCGTCGCGGCCAGATCGTCGGGTCGCACGGGATTCTCGGCAGGGTATTCGCCGTTCCGGTCCGACGCCCCGTGGACGAAGCCGCGCTTGATTCCCCCGCCCGCCAACAGCGTGGTGTAACACTGGGGCCAATGATCCCGGCTGGCTTTCGAATTGATCCTCGGGGTCCTGCCGAATTCCCCCATCCAAACAATCAGAGTGGTGTCCAGCAATCCCCGCTCGTCCAGTTCCGTCAACAATGTCGAAAGCGTCTGGTCGGTATACGGGTGGTGATACTTCTCCACGATCGGAAACATTTTTGCCCCGCTGTTTCCGTGCGTGTCCCATCCTCCCCGAGTCAGGCTCTTGCCTCCGCTGATCGAATTCGAGAAATAGACGTTCACAAATTTCGTCCCCGCCTCAACCAGTCGTCGCGCCAGCAGACAACTTTGTCCGTAGGTGTGTTTCCCATATCGCTCGCGAACCGCCTCCGGCTCCTGGGAGAGATCGAAGGCTTTCTTCAACTTGTCCGAAGCCAGCATCGACAAGGCTCGCTCGTAATAGGCGTCCAATCCTTGCGCGGCCGCCGAACCATCCAGGACGCGCGATTGCCGATCGATCAGCTGTTGCAACTCGCGCCGGGCGACCAGGCGGTCGTAGGAAAGATTCGCCGGAAGACTCAATTCCGGCAGGGCAAAATTGTCCGCGCTCGGATCCTTGGTGAACAAAAGCGGATCATGAAGCTTGCCCAGGAAACTCGCGTGTTGCGCCGGCGTGATGGTCCCGTCGCCAACCACATGGGGATAGGCCACGAAGGTCGGTATCGTACCCTTGTTCGGCGCCAGCTTGTCGACCACCGAGCCGTAGGCCGGATACATCTCCGGCGTGTCGCGAAGCGTCAGATCGTCCACCGGAGGCGCGTGCCCGCTCAGCGCGTAATACGACGCGGGATTGTGATTACGCATCGTGTGATGCATCGAGCGAATCAGGCAGGTCTTGTCCATGACCTTTGCCAGCTTCGGGAAATACTCGCTGATCTGAACGCCGTCGAGGTTGGTTGAGATTGGCTTGTGCGGGCCGCGAATCCCCTCGGGCGCGTCCGGCTTCATGTCGAAGGTGTCCAGGTGGCTCGGTCCGCCAAACTGGAACAGGAAGATCACCGACTTCGCGCGCGCGGGAGGAGCCTTGCGTTGCGCAGCCTCCGCGCGCAGAAGCTTGGGCATCGACAAGCCCAGCATTCCCAATCCGCCGACCTTGAGCAGGTGGCGCCGATTCATTTTCGACGCCCGAAATCCGGCGCAGGCAAAAGACTCTTTTCTAAGGCTCATAGTTTAGAATTTAGGGAAGCCTATGCGTGAAGGCGAATTCTTTTTGTAAGCGCGCCAATGAGGTGACTTCCCCCAAAGAGATTCGGTATCGGGGCTTTCAGCCCGAAAACCGGCGACTCCAACGTCAGGCTCGCGCCCTAGCCCACCGCGCCAGCCCAATCAAGCCAGCAAACCCGGCACGATCTTCCCCGGTTGCCCGTCGAGCAGGGACTGCTCGCGGCCGTTGCGCTTATAGGTGAGATTTTCGTGATCAAGTCCGAAAAGACTCAGCAGGGTCGCGTGGTAGTCGTAATGATTCACGACATCCTCGACGGCGTGATGGCCAAATTCGTCGGTCGCGCCGTGGATGTGCCCGCCACGAATGCCGCCGCCCGCCAGCCACATCGAAAAGCCGTAGGTATTGTGGTCGCGCCCGACGCGACTGACCCCGGTGTCGTTCTGAATCACCGGCAGCCGCCCCATTTCGCCGCCCCAATGAACGAGCGTCGAGTCGAGCAGGCCCCGCTGCTTGAGATCCTTGACCAACGCCGCCGCCGGTTTGTCCGTCATTTTGCAAGCAGCCGGCAAGGAGGTGCGGATGCTGCCGTGATGATCCCAGAATTGATTCCGCGTGAACACCTGCACAAAGCGCACTCCTCGTTCAACCAGTCGCCGCGCAATCAAACAGCGGGCGCCGTATTCCTTGGTGGCGTCCTCATCGAGGCCGTAAAGCTTCTTCGTCGCCTCGCTCTCACCGGAAATATCCAACGCCTCCTTCGCCGAGGTCTGCATCTTCGCGGCCAGTTCGTAGCTGGCAATTCGCGCCTCCAGATCCAGTTCGCCCGGATGAGCGTTCAAATGCCCACGATTCAATTGATCAAGGTAGGAAAGATATTTCTGCTGCGCCTCGCCCGCGAGATAGGCCGGCGCGTCCAGATTCAGAATTCGCGGCTCGCGCGGACGCACGACCGTGCCCTGATAGAGTGAGGGCAGCCAGCCGTTGGACCAATTCTGCACTCCCACGACCGGCAACCCTCTCGGATCGGTCAGCGCGACAAAGGCCGGCAGATTCTGACTCTCCGAACCGAGGCCATAGGTCAGCCAGCTTCCCAGCGCCGGCCGCCCCGCCTGGGTGCGCCCCGAGTTCATCGCGTGAATCGACTGGCCGTGATTGTTCACCCCGGTCTTCATCGAACGCACGACCGTGATGTCGTCCACAATCTCCGCAATGTTTGGCAGCAACTCGGAAACCTCCGTGCCGCACTGCCCGTGCCGCTTGAATTTCCAGGGACTGGCCAAGACGCGCGTGCTTGCCTGGGCGGCGTTGTCGTACTTGATCTTTCCAGGGAAAGGCTTGCCGTCGAGCGGTTCGAGCGCGGGCTTGGGATCAAGCAGATCCATGTGACTGGGCCCGCCCTGCATGAAAAAGGAAATCATCGCCTTCGCGCGCGGCTGGCCGGGCGGGCGCTTCGGCAATAGGTCGTATTTGTGGGCGACCAGGTCCGGCTTGACCGGCTTGGCAAGCAGACCCTGCTCGTTCAGCAGCCAGGCCAACGCCACGCTGCCCACGCCGAGGCCGTTGGCCCGCAGAAACTCGCGGCGGCTAGATATTTGAAAGTTCAGTTCACTCATCGTCGATCTTGATCCAGTTCGTTTCACTGCCCTTCGAACCCTTCCGCGTCTTCAAAGGACATAATCCGCTCCAACGCATTCCCATATCGGATTCCGAACACATTGAGGGCCACAGCCGGAATCAGGGCCAGTAGACACAATGGTTTGCCGCTCAACGCCCCCACCAGCGCATAAACGCCAAACACACATCCCATCACAAGGAGACATATCACAACGCCTGAGTGAAATCTTTCCTTCTGGAAAGGCCCATTCGTCAGAAGACACAACGGGGACGCGCCGGCAACCAACCCGGCCAAGAGCGCAAACACGAAAAACAAACATCTCGTCAACATACGAAAAATCGCGATGACTGAATGAGATCTCTCATCAAGGGAGGACTCTTGCGTTGGCAGCTTCTCAATCGACATATAAAAATCGGTTTGCGCTGAGCAGCGCCTGACAAAAAGCCCGCAGCGCCAGTTGTTCGGACGAGGCTTTCTCGCCCTTGGCCTTGTTCGCTTCGAATACTTTTGTTTGCTCACCCACGAACGCCATCGCTCCCGAAAGCTCCTCAGCTGTCGGAGCGCTCGCGTAGGCCAATTCCCATGCCCGGACGATCCGCGCATCCATCGAGCCATTGGACGTGTCCTCATTCACCCGATCGGCAAAATGCTTCGCAAAGTCGCCGATGAACTTGCTGTTCATCAACATCAGCGCCTGCGGGGCGACGGTCGACGCGCTGCGCTCGTCACAATTCGGGCTCATGGCCGGCAGGTCGAAGGTGTCCAGCGTGGCCAAGGGCCGACTGCGGCGTGCCTGCACGTAGAGGCTTCGTCGATACTCCGCTCCGTCGAGCGGGATTTCCTTGCCGGGCTTGCCCTCGCCGTCCTTGTTCTCCTTGCCGATGACGATTTGCCCGACGTCGTCCTCCTTCACTGGCGCGGGCTTGCCGTGCAGCTCCAAATTCAACTTGCCACTGACCCCCAGAATCGAATCGCGCAGCGCCTCCGCGTCCAATCGCCGCACCGACATGCGACCCAGCAGCCGATTCTCGGGATCGACCCGCTCCAGCTCGGGCGTGCGCCGCGATAGCTGCGTGTAGGCGGCGGAGGTCATGATGAGCTTGTGCAGGCGTTTGAGCTTCCAGCCGCGGGCCATGAAATCGCTCGCCAACCAATCGAGCAGCTCGGGATGCGTCGGTTTCTCGCCCAGCGCGCCAAAGTCGCCGAGCGTGCCGACCAGCCCCTTGCCAAAGTGATGCGCCCAGATGCGATTCACCAGCACGCGAGCGACCAGCGGATGTTTGCCGTCGGTCAGGTGATTCGCGTAGCTCAGCCGCCGCCCGGTCGTGCGGCGCTTCGGATCATTCAGTGGGATCTCGGGTTTCTTGTGCGAAATGAGTATGCGCAATTCCTCCGGTGGCAGCGCCTGTTTCGGATTCGTGTGATCGCCGCGGAAAAACAAATGGGTCTCAGGCGCGGCTCCGGCCCGTTCCGTAAACGCACGGATGAATTGCTCCTCCGGCTTGGAGCCGCGAACCGCCTTCGCCTTCGCCGCCATGTCTTTCAGAATCTTCTCGGACATCGAGCCCGTGTAGTAGGCGATGCGCTCGTCGAGCTTTTTCAATTCCGCCGCGAATTCTGGATCCAACTTGGACTTCCGCTCGTTCTTCAGCTTTCCGATCGCGACCCGGTATTCCCGGTCGTAGAGATACAACGAGCCAGAGGTGATGGCGCGAATGCTGGGATTGTCCTTGAGCAGCTTCGTCTGTTCCTCGCTGCGCTCCTTCGTCGGGGTCTTGTAGGCCGTGCGCAATGGGCCTCGTAGTTTCTCCGGCATCGCCTCCAGTTTCCATTCCAGGGTCCGGTCGATGAAGAATTTGATCTTCTCCGCGCGTTCGGCGTCGACCTTCTTCGCCTCCGCTTCAATCTCGGCGGCCTTCGCTCGATCCTCGTCGGTGTAGAGCGTGATGGCGCGGCCATTGGGATTGCGCCATTTTTTCCAGTCCCAGGCGGGTTCAAAAATCGCGCGAAAGCGGTAATAGTCCTCCTGCGAAATCGGATCGTAGCGATGATCGTGGCACTGCGCGCAGGCAACCGTCAGTCCCAGCAGCGAGGTGGACGCAATCTGAATGGTGTCGGCGATGGTCTGATTGGCGGCAAGATTTCGATCGATCCCGCCCGAGGCCGTGCCATCCGGCGCCATGCGAAGAAATCCGGTGGCGGTCAGTTTCTCCACGGCGTCCGGGTCCAGAATCGCCGTCTTAAACGTCGCGTGCTTCTCCGCGACCATTTCGTCGCCCGCGAGCTGCTCCCGGACGAATTGATCGAATGGCTTGTCGTCATTCAGCGATTTGATGACGTAGTCGCGATACTTGTAGGCCCACTTTCGCTCGGTGTCGGATTCGGTGTAGCCCTCGGAATCCGCGTAGCCTGCGACATCCAGCCAGCGCCGCGCCCAACGTTCGCCATATTGCGGCGAGGCCAGCAGCCGATCGATCAGCCGTCCGTAGGCGTCATCGGATTCATCGGCGAGAAAAGCCTCCACATCCTCGGGCGCCGGCGGCAATCCCAGCAGGTCGAAATAGGCGCGACGAACCAGCGTCGATTTGCCCGCGCCGGCGGAAAAGGAAAGTCCCTCCCGCTCCAGCCGACGCAGGAGAAAGGCGTCCAGCGGCGCTCGGACCAACTCCGACTTCGCGACGTTCGGCGGCGCGGGATTGGCGATCGGTTGAAACGCCCAGTGCCGGCGATCTTCATCGCTGATGTAGTTATTGGGGTCCAGATCCGCGCTTTCGGCGCGCTGCGTTCGCGCGCCCTGCTCGATCCATCGACCGACGATATCGATCTCGCGATCGGACAGGGCCTTGTCCTCGGGCGGCATCTTCTTGTCCGCAACCATCCGAAACAGCGGACTTGCCTCCCGCTTGCCGGGCAGCACGACCTGGCCGGACTTGCCCCCTTCGGCAATCAACCGCCGCAATCGCAGATCCACGCCGGCCTTGCGAACGCCGCCCTCACCGTGACAATGAAAGCAATGCGCCTTGAAAATCGGACGGACATCTCGTTCGTAAAAGACTTCCGTGGGCGCGTTCGCGCCAAACGCCGTAAAAGGCGCGGCGCCAAGTAGAACGGTCGCCGCCCATTTTGAAACTGAATTAATTCGTGATTTATGCATATCCGGCAATATCTCGCGCATTCTCCGTCTGAATTCGCTCCGCGCAAGCCATTTCAGAGACCCTTGCGCGCGGCGCCAACCTGACAGCGCCGAACGACATTGACATCAGCCTCCCAAAAAATATTCTTCTGACACAGGGACCATTCACGAACCGACGGAGTATGAGGATCAATTCGCCCCATGCAAAATCGGCGCCGAACGCCAACTAAAGCAACCATCAAGACTATCATGCCAGCGGAACCCATTGACCCCAAGACCATCGATTTCCGAGAAGTCGTCGACTACGCCGAACGCGCCCAGGCCGCCTACTGGAAGCCCGAGGAGATCCAACAAAAATACCCGCTTTACGTGCGCGTCGAGGACAACCAAGAGGTGGATGTCCAGTACTTCGTGGAGCGAGATCACGATCAGCAGCTTCACACCATCACCATCCGAGGAACCGCGAATAAGAAGAACGCGAAAATCGACCTCAAATATCTCCAGTCCAGGGACGACATGCTCGGCATCGATCTGCACCGGGGATTCAAAAAAGCCGCGAACCTGATCTACCCCGAAATCAAGACCCTTCTGGGCGGCGCAAAAAACTACAAGGTTCGCCTCACCGGCCATTCGCTGGGCGCCGCGCTTTCGACCATCCTCATGATGTACCTTCAGGTCGATGGATTCACGGTTGAGAAATCGATCAATTTTGGGCAGCCCAAAGTCACCGACGGCGAGGGCGTCATCAAATACGACTCCCTGCCTCTGATACGCGTCGTGAATGAGACCGACCCCGTGCCCCTGGCGCCACCGTCCACCCTGCTCTCCGGCCTTTACCAGCACATGGGCCCGGAACTGGTGCTGCTTCGCGGCGAGTTCTACAGCTTCCTGACTCGATTCCTCGCCGAGCGTGAATCGGTCAACAACCTGTCCGAAAACATCGGCGACATGGACGTCCCGGACCACTACATGGACAACTACATCACCAGTCTCCGCGGCAAGCTCAACAAAGCAAATCTGATCCTCTTTGCCGATCGAAAGAAATACCTGGACTGAGGCCGTAGCAAATCGCAGATCCAATCCATGTCCTACACCCACGCCTGCGATCGCTGCGGCCGTCCCCTGGGCAAGGACGAAACTCGTTTCATCGCCAAGATCCAGGTCTACGCAGAGACCGGCCCGATCGAGATCACCGAAGAAGACCTCGCCGAAGATCAGACGAAAGCGATCGAAACCGCCAGCGAACGGGCCGAGTCGATGTCGGAGGAAGAGATGATGAAAGACGTCTTCGTCGAAATGAAGTTCGACCTGTGCCGGCCGTGCCAGCGTGAGTATCTGGAAAACCCGCTGCCCTGACCGTCGCGCGTGATGCTCTCGGCTTGCGGGATCGCTTCCGGCAAGCCAAGGCTGCCCTTTTCAAAAGCGAACTCGGCCACGCGCCCGCCCTCCGCGGCAAACACAGCGGCTGCCCGGAATTCAGGAAAGTCAATGGTGTCAGCCATGAGTGAAACGATGCCTTTCCCACATTCACAACTCAATCCAACCCGAAAAAAGCCGGCGACTCTCGCGGCGCTACTTCTTCTTCGTCTTGCGATTTTTCCGTTGGCCCTTCGCCTTGTTTTTCGACTTGTTTGAATTCGGCCAGGGAATGACGTCGGCGCGTTCAGCGTAAACCTGCCACATCGCCTGCAGCTCCATCGCGCGCTTCGGCTCGACCTTCGAGAGATCGTTCATCTCCACGCGGTCTTTGCTCAGGTCGTAAAGCTCCCACTTGCCGTTGCGTCCTTTGGCGACCAGTTTCCAATCGCCCACGCGGATCGCGCGATTGCCTTCGTGCTCCCAGTAGATCGCCTCTCGATCGAGAGCCTTGCCCGCAAACGCCGGCGCCAAACTGTGACCCTCCATCGGCTTGATCGCCTTGCCGCCGACCTGCTTCGGATACTCCGCGCCGCTAACGTCAATGCAGGTCGCCATCAGATCGATTAGATGACTGGGATGACGGCGTAATTCGTTCCTCGCGGAAATGCCCTTCGGCCAATGCGCGATCAACGGAGTGGAAACGCCGCCTTCATGAACCCAATGTTTGTATTCGCGGAACGGCGTATTGGAGACATTCGCCCAGTTCCTGCCATAGCCAATGTAGGTGTCCTCCGGCCCCGGCATCACATGGCCGCGCCGCACCGGATAGCCGTCGCGCGTCTGCTTCGGCGTGGAACTGGTGTAGTGAATCACATCATCGGGAATGGGGGCAAAGGTCGGTTTATCGGGACGCGGAAAGGGCTTGTCGCCGCGGCCGCCGTTCTCCGCACAACCTCCGTTGTCCTGGAGAAAAAAGATCAGTGTGTTGTCGAGCTGTCCGCGCGCCTTGAGTGTTTCCACCAGACGGCCGATGCCCTGATCCATCTGATCGACCATCGCTGCGTAGACTTCCATGCAGGCAGACTCCCATTCCTTGTCCTTGATCTTTTCCCAGTCGCCGACCGTCGGCGTCATCCGGGTGTCCTTCGAAATCAGTCCAATTTCCTTCATGCGCTTCAGACGAGCCTGGCGGACCGGCTCATAGCCTTCGTCATACTTGCCCTCGTACTTCGCGATGTCGCGCGGCCGCGCGTGCATGGGCCAGTGCGCCGCCGTGTAGGTGACATACATGAAGAACGGCTTCGAATCGTCATGCTCCTTCACGAACTTCACCGCGTTGTCGCTGATCGCGTCCGTGAAATGATAAGGCTCGGACGGTTTGTAGGCCGGGTCGTTCTCCCGGGTGATGAGCTGGTTGCCGCGGACGAGAGAATTGGGATCCCAAAGGCTGGAGGCCCCATTGATGATGCCGTAGTAGCGATCGAATCCGCGCTGTAGCGGCCAGTTAAATTTGTCCTTCTCCTCCGTCGGCTGGGTGTGCTTGGTCATGTGCCACTTGCCCACACAATAGGTCGCGTAGCCCGCCGGTTTCAGCGCCTCGGCGATGGTGACGCAATTTCGATTCAGCTCACCGCGATAACCATCCTGTCCGCGATCGTTCATCATGTGTCCGATGCCCGCCTGATGCGGATACAATCCCGAAATCAACGAAGCGCGAGTAGGGCAACAGCGCGCGGTGTTGTAGAATTGCGTGAACCGCAGACCGTCCTTTGCGAGCTGATCCAACGCCGGCGTCTGGATCTCGCCGCCGTAGCAGCCGATGTCCGAATAGCCCATATCATCGGACATGATGATAATGACGTTGGGTCGATCGGCGGCCGCGACCCGCCAACTGAAGGCTCCGAGAAGCGCGATGAGTAAAAAGAGTCGTTTCATTTTTCCGATGTGATGGATTGAGAGTTGGTTTCGCTGCGAGCTAGTTATTCTTCTTCTTCTTACGTTTCCCTTTCTTGCCAGAACCCGCCTTGCCTTTACCTCTGCCCGAGACGGGCTTCTTCGGATCAAACTTCGGATTGAGCTTCGTCGGAATTGTCGCGCCAGTCTTATTCTGCCACGCGTTTAGCTCGGCCAGCAACACGGCTGCCTTTTCCGGATGGGTGGTCGCCAGATCCGTCTTCTCACCCAGATCCTTTCGCAGGTTGAACAGCTGAATCGAATCATCCTCAAAAAACTGAATCAACTTCCAATCGCCTTTCCGGATCACGCTGCAGGGCGTGGCCCGCCAATACATGCGATCCGTGCCATACACCGGGACAACCTGATTGTAGGTCCCGCCCGACAGATAAAGCGGGTAGTGCCAGAAGATCGCTCGCTCCGCCAACGCCGCTTCGCCCTTCAGCAACGGGACAAACGACTTGCCATCGACCGGCTGGTTCTTCGGCAAACCGGCGCCAGCCAGTTCGGCGAATGTCGGCAGGAAATCGACGCCCGTGATCGGCGTGTCGCATTCAGAGTTCGGCGCAATCACTCCCGGCCATCGCACGCAGGTCGGCACGCGAATCCCGCCTTCATAAAACGCGCCCTTGGCGCCTTTCAAAGGCTCGCACCAGGTCGCGCCGGAATGCCCGCCGTTGTCCGAAGTAAACACAAACAAGGTGTTGTCCTCGACGCCATTATCCTTCAGCGCCTTCGCCACGCGCCCCACGCTGATATCCACCGCCTCGATCATCGCGGCGTAGGTCGTGTTCCATTTGCGATCCCAGGCGCCTCCCTCCAGCTTGCGTTTGTATTTCTCGACCACATCCTTGCGCGCGCGGATCGGCGTGTGAACGTCCCAATGAGCAAGATAGAGAAAGAATGGCCGAGCTGCCTGCCCTGAGCTTGTCGAACGGGTGTTGCCGGCGATGAATTTCACCGAGGCGTCAGTGAGCCACTCCGCGACGTTAATATTGCCGTAGAACTTCTTGCCGACTCCGGCTCCTTTTCCATTTGTATCGCTGATATCAAACCCCTGCGTGTCCGGGCCCAGGTGCCACTTGCCGAAACGCGCCGAGCGATAGCCGGCTGGCTTAAGCGTGTCCGCGATGGAAACCACCGACGGCTCAAGCGCGCCTTTCGACGGGAAAACATCCTTGCCCGCCGGATTCCCTCTGGTCGGCACGAGAAACTTCATCGAGGCGATATCGCCCTTGGCCAACGTGCCCGGAGTCCACATCTGTGTCCGAGGGGTGTACATCCCGCTCATAATGCAGGAGCGCGACGGCATGCAATTCGCCGCGCCGGGATAGGACGAGGTGAAGTTGACGCCCTCCGACCGCAGACGATCGATATTCGGCGTCTCGTAAAACTTCGCGCCATTGAAGCCGACATCCGCCCAACCAAGATCGTCGGCAATGATGAAGACAATGTTGGGCCTTGGCGCGGCGGTGAGACTTCCGCAAATCGAGACCACCGAAACGAACAGACAGAAACGCTTAAGTATATTCATGGATCTTGCTGGGTAGGGGCCGAAAGAATACGCGTCACAATCCTTCGCGCGAGCGGCAAATGCATTGGATCGTGAGACTGCCATTGCCCTCGTGATGCGCCTCTACTTCGGAATCCCAGAAAGGATTGCCCAAGGCGCCCCACTCCTACCCCCTCCTGAGAGCTGAGCGCCACCCACAAGTTTGCAATCCGCAGTGCAGCCTCGTTTCCCTTTATCCCAACGGGATTACGCCCTCCAGCCCAAGGTAGGCCTGCCGCGACAGCGGCTGGCCTACCTTGGGTTTTAGGCCCCTGTTCAAAACAACCCCAACGGGATTGCGCCCAAATCGCCGATGATTGGCGCAACACCTTCGGCGTTGAAAATGCCTTTTGAACTTTGTTCCCAGGGTAGGTCGTGCCTCCCAACCCTTGGGCTTTGGGGCGGAATCCCGTTGGGATTCGAATGCGACCGTTTCGAAAACTTATGGGCGAAGCTCAGCTCCTTGGAGGGTGGGTTCTTCCCTCGGGTTCGACACCGATGCCCCGAAGTTCACCGCTTACATCCAATTCCTGAGTGGCGGGATTCATCCCTTTACCGCAGTCTCTCCGCCCCTTGAATCCAAATTCGGCCAACTCCAGCTCCGCACCCTGCGATCTCATCGTCGCCGGCGGCGGCGCGGCGGGATTCTTCGCGGCCATCGCCTGCGCCGAGGCCTGCCCCGGAGCGCGCGTTGTAATTCTTGAGAAAAGCAGCCAGACGCTGGGCAAGGTGAAGATCTCCGGCGGCGGTCGTTGCAATGTCACGCACGCCTGCTTCGATCTGCGGGAGCTAAGTTCCTTTTATCCGCGCGGCTCGAAACAACTCCTCGGTCCATTCCATCGGTGGAGCACGTCTGACACCATGGCCTGGTTCGAAGAGCGCGGCGTTCCTCTGAAAATCGAGGCGGACAATCGGGTGTTTCCCCGGTCTGACAATTCGCAAAGCATCGTCGACTGCCTCAATCGCGCGGCCCGCGACGCCGGTGTCATCGTTCGTGTTTCAACCGCCGTCGAAGGCGCGGCAAAGACGGCTGACGGCGACTACGAGGTTTCCCTGCGCGACGGCCCACCGATGCGCGGGCGACATCTCCTTTTGACCACCGGCGGCGCGCGCGTTCCCATCGGGGCCAACATTGCCGCCGGCTTCGGGCATCGCATCGAATCCGCCGCGCCTTCGCTGTTCACATTCAAGATCAATGACCCGCGGATCGCCGGCTTACAGGGGCTGTCCGTGCCCAGAGCAAACGTGCTCGTGGACCCGACCGTGGGCGGGCCGAAGCTTGAGGCCGCCGGCCCCACGCTCATCACGCATTGGGGCCTCAGCGGCCCCGCCATTCTGCGCGTTTCTGCCTGGGGCGCCCGCGAATTGCACGCCGCAGACTACCGCTTCACAATCGATGTCAATTGGTCCGGCAATTTAGGTGAGCAAAAGCTAATGGACCATTTTGACCGACTTCGCTCAATGGCGCCAAAACGAACGCTCCTCAAAGATCCACAGTTTGAGATTCCCACGCGCCTCTGGAAACGCCTCGTCGAAGCCGCCACGATGGATCCCGTCGCTGGGGCGCCCGGAAATCTCACTGAGCTTCGCTGGCCGCACTTGTCCCGCGAAGCCAGCCGCAGCCTCGCCTCACAGATTGGCGTCTGCCGATTCAAGGTCGACGGCAAGAGCATGAACAAGGACGAGTTCGTCACTTGCGGCGGCGTGAATCTCGACGAAGTGAATTTTAAGACTATGGAGAGCCGTCTCAGCGAAGGACTGTATTTCGCCGGCGAGCTGCTTGATATTGACGGCATCACCGGCGGCTTTAATTTTCAATCCGCCTGGACCACCGGCCGCATCGTCGGCGAAGCCATCGCCGAATCGATCCAGGCCAACGAATCATGAAACCTCACAGATCCACCTCCTGGGCCTCCATCCGACTCCTCGCGCTCGCCCTCGCCAGCTCAAGCCTTCCCCGCGCCACAGCGCAGGGCTTCGTTCCCAATCTCGGCCCGCCCCATGAGCGCATCACCGTTCAATGTGGCGACATCACTCTGCTCCTCCGCCAGCAATCCCAGTGGACGCCCGGCCGCATCGATTTCAAGGGAACGCCCATGACCACCGAGCGCAGCGCCTACGGCACGGTGATTTCCTTTCCTGAGGTCGGCTTCATCGGAACCGCGCACCTGGAGAACGAACCGGAAAATCTCAAATCGCTCACCTTCGCGCTCGATGGGCAGACCCTCGAAAAGCCCGACGCTTCGCTCACCGGAAATACATTCCGCTTCAAGCGGAAATCCCGCATCCGAAATTTCCACCTCGATTGTGAGATTAAACTCAAAGACAACCGCCTTTACGAAACCACGACCGTCGCCACCGACGAGGCCGCGCCGCTGAAGCTGGTCTACCATTTCATGCACGCCTGGACGCCGACCGTGTCCGCCTACCTCGCCGGCTCGGCCGGCGCGACAGACAAGGAAGATTCCGGCGCGTTGCCCAATGCGAAAGGCGCAGCCCGCAAGTTCGTCATCAGTCGCAGAGTGGATTGGGTCGCCGTATACGAGCCGAAGAGCGGGCAGTTTGCCGTCTCGCGCCTACTCGAAGCGCCCCATCAGGGAGGCCACGCGTCAAAGATCTGGAACGTCCCCGGCGCCTATCAGAAATACTACCTGACCAGTTTCCAGAACCAGACCGTACCCGCCGGGTTCAAAGGCAAGTGGCGCATGGTCACCGCCTTTGGAAAAAGCGACTTCGAGAATTGGGAGTCCGCCGCGCGAGAATTGGCGAATGACTTGCGGGAACAGAAAACGCCATAACGAACCGTAGCGACGGTTGGCTCCTCAAAAGTCAAACCTCTGCGGTGTACATGCCTTCTCCAAAACAGGTGTAAGCCGGCTTACACCGCAGAGATCGGATGGACGCAGAAGAATGCGGGTTCCATTTCCTCACCGAGCCCCGCCCCGGAAATCCGTCCGTGACCGTCACATTTCGAAACCTCGCGAAGTTTTCTGTCGCGCGCACACTCCAATGTCCTGAATGGCAATTTCGGCGCCCGCGTCGTATAAACGCTCCCGTTCATCGCCAACTCATCCGCCAACATCATGCGAAAACTCCTCCCCCTGCTCGCCGTTCTCATCTCCGTTAGTCTGAACCCCAACGCCCTTGCGGCTACGCAATCACTTCGACAAGCTCAGCACAGGCCCAACGTCGTCGTCATCCTCACCGACGATCAGGGCTGGGGCGATCTCGGCGTCAACGGCAACTCCAACCTCTCGACGCCGAACATCGACTCCCTCGCCCGCGACGGAGCGACCTTCGACAACTTCTACGTCTGCGCCGTTTGCGCGCCGACCCGCGCCGAGTTCCTCACGGGCCGCTACTACCCGCGCACAGGAGTCAGCGGCGTCAGCCGAGGAGAAGGCCGACTAAACCCCGACGAGACCACCATCGCCGATGTTCTCAAGGCCGCCGGCTACGCCACGGGCGCCTTTGGCAAATGGCACAACGGCACGCAGCCGCCCTACCATCCCAACGACCGAGGCTTCGACGAATACTACGGATTCACCTCCGGCCACTGGGGCCACTACTTCAGCCCTCCCCTCGATCACAACGGAAAGAAAGTTCGCGGCAAGGGCTACGTTGTCGACGACTTCACCGATCACGCCCTGAAATTCATTGAGGACAATAAAAAGAAGCCCTTCTTCTGCTACCTCCCCTACAACACTCCCCACTCGCCGATGATGATCGACGACCAATTCTACGACAAATTCAAGGGCCTCGATCCCGCGATGAAGCACCGCGAACCGAAGCGCGAAGATGTCATGATGACCCGCGCCGCCCTGGCCATGTGCGAGAACATCGACTGGAATGTCGGCCGCATTCTCAAGCGTCTCGACGAGCTGAAACTCAAGAACGACACCATCGTCATTTACTTCTCCGACAACGGGCCCAATTCCTATCGCTGGAACGGCGGCATGAAGGGCCGCAAGGGATCGATCGACGAAGGCGGCGTGCGCTCTCCCTTCTTCATTCGATGGCCCGGCCAGATCACCGCGGGCCTGCGCGTCCCGCAAGTCACAGGCGCCATCGACCTGTTGCCCACGCTCGCCGAGCTCGCCGGCGGCACAGCGCCAACCGCCAAGCCGCTCGACGGACAGAGTTTCAAGACCCTGCTGAAAGGCCAACCGACGAGCTGGCGGCCCCGCGTGCTTTTCAGCGTTCGCAAGAATCAGGTCAGCGTCCGTGCGGATCGTTTCCGCCTTGATAACGCCGGCAAGCTCTACGACATCTCCGCCGACCGGGGCCAACGCGTCGACGTCGCCGAGGATCATCCCCGAATCCACGCGCGCTTGAAAAAGATTGCCGCCAAACACAACGCACAGATGCAAAAGGATTTCGCGGCCTACAAGGATCGCCCCTTCGCCGTCGGCTTCGCGCGATCGACCACCCTGCCCGCCCGCGACGGCATCGAGCACGGGACGATCCAACGCAGCGCCAAGCCGCCGAACAATTCCTTCTTCAAGAACTGGACCAGTCAGGACGACGCCATTACCTGGAATGTCGAAATCCACCAGGCCGCCAAATACGAGGCCACGGTCTACTACACCTGCGCAAAGGAAAACGTCGGCGCGACCATCCAACTGGCCATGGACGGCGGCGACAAGACCGACGCCAAAGTCAGGAAGGCTTTCGATCCGCCGCTCTACGACAAATCCAAAGAGCGCGTCGAGAAATCCCATTACTTCGTCAAAGACTTCAAGCCACTCAAGCTCGGCTCGCTTCGCCTGAACAAGGGCCGCGGCCTGCTCCGCCTTACCGCGCCAAAGCTCACGGGCAAGCAGGCCATCGACGTCCACTCGATCGAGCTGGTTCGGAAACCTTGACCGACGAATTATATTTCAGCCCCGCAAGGACGCAATAACCCGGTAGGGATGCGTTCCACCGCGTCCCAAATCAAAGCTCCGGAGGGACGCCCAGGATCTAGCGAACAAATTCAAGCAATTGCCGACGGTCGCCGAGGCCAATCGCTTTTGGCTGGGCGTGCCGGACCTTCGCGGCGCGAACGAAATGATTCGCGGCGATTTCAAATCGGTCAAGGTTTCCGACCGCCCTCGACACAAACCAGCCAATTGACCGCCCCGCCCCGGAGCTCTAGTATTCTTGGCAATGTCCTCACACTGGCGAGCTTCAATCGAAACCCACGGCAAGCCTTCCCTTGCCCTCAGCTACGTCACCGGCGAGGAAAGCGAAACCCGCATCCCGCTGAATCCCGGCACGAAGCATGTGCTCGGTCGCGGCGACGACGCCGACGTGGTTATCCCCGATCGCAAGGCGTCGCGAAACCGCGGCTCCATGGCGAAGATTCGACCCTGGTTGAGATCATGGCAGGATCGCTCGAAACCATTAAGCCATTGGATCTGATGCAGCTGTTTTGCGGCGCCAACAAATCCGGCGTCCTCATCTTGATTCGCGAGAATGAGCG
Organism: Limisphaerales bacterium; assembly: GCA_047618185.1. Classification (GTDB taxonomy): domain Bacteria; phylum Verrucomicrobiota; class Verrucomicrobiia; order Limisphaerales; family JAYPEY01; genus JAYPEY01. The sequence goes on along the minus strand of JBLHKZ010000028.1, from coordinate 2,869 downwards.
CGGAGAGATTCACCTGAACAAGGGAGAGATTTACGACGCCGAAGTGCGGGGCAAAGACAGCCTGCCCCCCCGAAGAAGCCGCCGTGAACGCGCCGACTCAGGAACTGATTCTCGCGGCGGCACAGCGGACGGACGAGGCAAGCTAAGCCCGGCAATTCGAATTCTTCAAAATGCGCGAACAAAGCGTCCCTTTCAGAATCTCGGAACGTGCGAACCGTTACGGCGGCGGCAATCGTCCAGAACGACACGCCCAATCGATCGGTAATCTTCAGAATCAAACAGAGCATGAAATACCAACGAATATTGTTAACGACGCTTCTGCCGCTGATCGGAATCGCTTGTTCCGGGGAGCCGCAGGTGAAATCCGACGCCCCGACTGAATCGACGACGCTGACGCAAGCGGCGCCCCCCGCCGCCGAAGAATCCAAAGTCGCGGTCACGTTCAGCGGAGGACATGAAACCGACCCGCAAGACCGAGGCCGGCCCGTCCTCCTGATCGCCAGCGCATTGGGCGTGTCCCCACAGGTTTTTCGTGACGCCTTCAGCAGCGTCACGCCCTCCAGGAGCGGTCCGCCATCTCACGACGAAGCTCGGGCCAATAAACGCATTCTGCTGAACGCGCTCGGCAAATACGGCGTCACCAACGATCAGCTCGATGAGGTTTCGAATTTCTACCGCTACCGTCCGCAGGATGGCGAACTTTGGAAGCACAGCCCGGCCCAGGCCGAGGCGATCATCACAGACGGCAAAGTGACGGAGATCATATTGACCGACCCCGGATACGGCTATTCAAGCCCGCCTAAAGTCACCCTGCCCGGCTTCCCAAAACTCGCGATCGACATCTCACTCAAATTCGGAGCCGATCTGAAGAAAAACGGCGGCGTGACCTCGATCGGTCTGTCGGCCACCAATTAAGTCAGCCTGCATTTTTCCGGACACCGACGAAGTATGAAGACCGCCAGACTGTTCACCCTGTCCGCCCTGGTTTGGGCAACATCGAGCCTTTCACACGCCGCGCCTATCCTGGAGAAGACGGATCTCTTTCCGGCGGGAATGAATGGCGTCGCCCTCTATCGCATACCCGGCATCGTCGTCACGCCAACCGGCGCCGTCCTGGTCTATTGCGAGGCGCGAAAGAACAGCCGCTCGGACTGGGGCGAGATCGAAATCCACCTGCGCCGTTCACCCGACGTCGGCAAGACCTGGGAGCCGGCCCGACAGATCGCCCACTTCGACGAACGCATCGAGGGCAACCCACGCAAACCCAACGGCGGGGAGCACGAACAAACCGTGAACAACCCCGTCGCGATCGTCGATCGCGAGACCGGCGCGATCGAGTTCCTCTACTGCGTCAATTACGCGCGCTGCTTCTCGATGCGCAGCAAGGACGACGGCAAAACGTTTTCCAAGCCGGTTGAGATCACCTCAGCCTTCGAACCGTTTCGGAAAGACTACGACTGGAAGGTGATCGCCACCGGACCGGGCCACGGGGTTCAACTCAAGAACGGCCGACTGGTTGTTCCCATCTGGTTGGCCTACGGCAAGACCGGCGACCATGGCCCCGCCGCCTCCGGGACGATCTACAGCGACGACCACGGCAGGACCTGGCAGGCCAGCGCCATCGCGGTGCACAACAAGGGGGAGTTCAACAGCCCCAACGAGACCATGATCGCCGAGTTGTCCGACGGCGGTGTTATGCTGATCACGCGCAGCCTGTCCAAGGCCAGTCGCAAGATCGTCACGACCAGCCCCAACGGCGCCGGCGACTGGAGCAAGCCGCGATTCCATCCGGATCTCTGGGAGCCCGTCTGCATGGCCAGCATCCTCGCGGTCCCGGACCGCCCCGGCACGATGCTCTTCTCCAATCCCCACACCCTCGCCCGCGACAAGTCTGGAAAGCCAATTCCCGGCGGTCGCGGTAAACGCCGAAACCTCTCGATCAAGCTAAGCGGCGACGACGGCAAGACCTGGCCGATCAGCAAGACGCTGGAGTCCGGCCCCAGCGCCTATTCCGATCTCGCCGCCCTGCCCGACGGCGAGATCCTCTGCTTCTACGAAGGCGACAAACGGCTGACGTTGGCCCGCTTCAATCTTGAGTGGCTTGAGGCAAAGGCGGAGCCGACGAAATAGCGCCACCGAAACATAATTTAGTTCTCGTTTCCCTAAACCGATTTCCGGTCGCGGCTGACTGGTGGGTCGCGCAGCCGCGGGAACTTCGCGACTCCGAGCCTTCTGGATATTTTTGACGCCTTGGCGTGATTCGTTTTAGTAGTCTCTGTCGGCATTTTGACATTCTCCGACCCCAAAGAATAATGAACAAATACTTTTATCTGCTCGTCGTCCTACTCAGCTTCTCAGTTCTCGCAGCGAGCGCCGCAGCCAGCCCAACCGTCACGGACTACGATTCCATCCAGGCGGCGCTCGACGCCAACCGAGGACGTCAGGTCTTCGTGCCAGCGGGAGATTATCCAATCACGGAAAAGCTCCGCGTTCGCGGCGATCGTTCCGGCCTCTTTGGCCCCGGACGCATCATTCAACACCGAAACGACCAGCCCATCATCGAAATCGAGAATGCGGACGGAGCCGAAATCCACGGGCTCACGCTCATGCGACCTGAAGGCAAAGTGGAAACCAACAACGAGGGCGTGTTGGCGATCAAATGCCGAGATCTCGTCATCGAGAATGTCCGCGTCATCGACAACCGCACCCGCTCCGCCGCCATCGCACTGCGGAATTGTGTCGACGCTCGGATCTCCCACTGCCTGGTAAAAAACTACATGCGCGTGACGGTCGACGACCGCACCGCCAACGCCGATTGGGGATACGCCTTCAATTGCACCGACGGCACGGGCATCAACGTCTCCTACTC
>JBLHKZ010000027.1:0-31676 GCA_047618185.1 Limisphaerales bacterium | reverse complement strand
AGCCTGACGTCGAAATCTGGCTGCATCCGGACGACTATATTTCGGGCGAAGATCCCCAGATCGACAAGGCGATCGAGATGCTGACCAGCGATGAAGCGGCCGCGGCGGCGGGGAATTAGGGAGCCGCGCTTTTCTTTGGAGGATGAGCGAGAAAATGAAACCGAGGCGTCGTTGGAATTATGCGTTGATCAGCGCGGCGATCATCTGCGTCGCCATTGCGCTTTGGCCGAGCGGTGAGCCTACCTACGAAGGCTACACTGTCACGGAGTGGATTCGGGATTTTCAAAAAGCGAGGGTGGGAAATCGGATCGGCGGCATCGATTACCAGGAGAACAAAGCTATGCGCGAGCTGGGGCAAAAAGCGGTCCCGTATATCGTGAAGGAGCTGAAGGCTGAGGATTCGAGCCTGAAGCGGGCAATTAGTGAGTTGCTTGTGAATCAGTCTCTCATTTCAGTTCCATTGACGGCAGGGCAGCGGAGGCTGGGCGCCGGAGACGCGCTAGAGGTAGTCGGGCGGGTTGATCCGAAGTTTGCGAAGGACCTGATTCCATTGCTTGATTCTGCGGACGGGAGAGTTCAGTTCTGCGTGGCTCGTGTCTTGGGGGAAAGCCAGATCAAGGAGGCGCTACCCGCGCTAATTGAGATGGCGGCTTCTGAAGCTGAGCACGAAAGGTGTGTTGCAGCCACGGGCCTGGGCAAGTTTCGCCGGGAGCACTCCATCGTATTGCCAGTCCTGGTGAATCTATTGGGCGCCTCTGAATTTTCTGTCGTTACGTCCGCCGCGCGGGGCGTGATCGGTATGGGGCCGGCTGGGCGGTTCGTTATTCCGGATCTCACAAAGGCATTGGATAGTATTGAACTTCAGCCGGAGGTGGCCGTCGCGTTGAAGAAGATCGATCCGGATTATGATTTTGAAAATCGCGTTATACCGCTGCTGGTCGCTGGCATTTCGAAGTCAGGCCCTCAATCAGACCCATACCAGTATATCCGTGCGCTTGGGCAACTTGGGGCGTCGGCGGAATCGGCGTTGCCTACCCTTATGAAGCTTTCAGAAACCGAGGATCCCCGACTTCGTTTCGAGGTGACTAAAGTGATCGCAAGAATTAAACGCGACATTAAATAAATCCCTGCCTGGCTGTGTGCGAAAAGGGGTCAAAAACGGGTCAGTTCTTGATTTTAAATACCCCAGCTAGAGCCCGCAAGCGGCCACACGGACGCGTTTGGATGATCGCCAGTTTAAGAACCACAGTTGGCTCTGGAAGCCATCCCCCGGTTGTGCCTGCTTCGCGGGCAGGGCGGCAGGAATGCCGCCCCTCCTTGAGAAGATGATGTCCGTGCGACGCTTCGCGACCAACGCGATTAAAAGGATCTCCGCTGAGGCTTCGCGATGAATGAGGCGAACGGCGACCCTGATCGACATTGAGCAGTCCGACTACAGTGTCGAATGACGAGCTGGTTGCATGGTGGCGGTGCAAAGCGGCAGAGGACAGCCGCAGTCCAGGACGCTATCGCGTAATTCCCGGTTCAGCCGTATTCCGACAGGTCTTGGACTGCGGCCGTCCGCCGCCGCTTGCCTGATCATCGGGCCGGTTCCCGGAAATACCGCTCGATCGCCATGCCCAATTCCCTGCCGACTTGTTTGTAGCCTTCCTGTGTGCTGTGGGGCGTGTTCCATGAGGTTTCCAACGTCACCGCGACGACGTGTTCGGAGGTGTTTTTGATCACCCAGTTCTTGGAGATCTTGTCCCAATTCGGATCGTAGCTTTTGCCGGATTCGATCGTCTTTCCGAGGAAGGTCAACGGGCCGGTGATCTCGGTTTTGGCGCAGGCGATGAAGCGGTCCAGGTTTTGTTTTCCTTTATCGGAAAGCAGTTCTTTGGGCGGAATGTAGAAGTAGGGATTGCGGTCGCGCGCGCCGGGATTGTGGAGGTCGATGAAGAGGTCGAACATGCCTTTGGCGTCGGCCTTCCTGATGGCGTTTTGCGCGGCGCGCACTTCCGGCCAGTGCGGATTATCGCTCCAGTCGCGATTGTGATCCCGGGGTTTCTGGCTCTTGCCGCCGGCTCCCATTTCCACGCTGTCCATATCCATGATCGGCACGAGGGAAATGTTGACCTTGCGGCGGAGCGTCGCGGCGCGGGGATCGTTCGATGAGAGCCATTCGGCGAGGCCTTGGGCGACCCAGCTGGAGCCGCTTTCCCACGCGTGCTGCCGCGCCTGGATATGCACTCCGGGTTTGCCCTCAATGGGCGGCTCGGCGAAGGCGACGAGCGGGACGCCGTGGCCGCCGCGCGATTTGATCGGCGTGTGGGAGTGCGCGTGCCGCGAGCTGGCGGCGGCTTTGCTCACCAGCGCGCGGGCGTGCTTCTTGGTGAAGGGCGGCCCCCAGGCGAACCAGGCGCGTTTGGCGTCGATCTGCTGGCGATAGACGATGCGCATGCGATTGCGTTCGCCGGGCGGGGTGTGCTGCCAGGACTTGTCGTCGAGGCTGAACATGGCCTGATCCGGCGTGGACCAGACGGACTTGCCGACGTTCAGTGTGACGGTCTCGCCGGGCTGAATGCCGTTGAGCCGGAAATACCACCAGCAGTCCCAGCCCTTGTCGGGGTAGGCGACGGGATTGAGGTGCACGACGCGATGGGTCTGGTCGATCGTGAGAACCTGCGCCGAGCCGCCGGGAAAGTCGGAGTCGACGCGGAGCATCGGTTTGCCCTCGGGCGTGAGTTGTTGGGTGGCGCAGCCGGATAGGACGGCGGCGATGGCGAGGGTGGGAATGAGGCGTTGGACGTTCATGGGCAGGCGAGGATTGGAGCATATTTCAGCGGGACGCTCACGCGCAAAAGCGCGGACGACATGGGACACCGAGGACGGCGTCCCATTCTTCAAGAATCTGCGTTGCGTTCCGCGGGCGCGAGACAGCGCCGCGCACTGGACAAAGCCGCTTGTGATCGCCAGTCTTCATCAACCGAAATAATCAACCTGAGCAAGGAGGAATAAGATGCTTCTCGATTACAATCAGTTTTTCATCAAGGAACATGTGGGCGCGTTCAAACTCACCGACGCCTACGACATTCTCGATCCGGAAACGGAGACCAAAATCGGGATCGCGCGCGAGGAGCCTCCGGGCTGGGCCAAGTTTCTGCGGCTGGTGGTCAACAAGCGACTCATGCCGACGACGATCAATGTGTATGAGGCCGACGAGCAGACCATCGCTTTTTCGATTCGCCGCAGCTTCGCCCTGTTTGCGCCGAAGATTCCGATCACGGACGCGACCGGTCAGGAGATTGGCCATTTCAAGGGGAAGACCTTTGCCCTAAAGGCCGGCTTCTACGTCAACGACCCGCAGGGAAATCGGTTCGCCGAGGTCAAGGGCGACTGGAAGGCCTGGACGTTTCGTTTTATGGATTCCTCCGAACGTGAGATCGGCACGGTCTCGAAAAAGTGGGCCGGAGTGGCGAAGGAGTTTTTCACCTCGGCGGACAACTACATGATCGACATCAATCCCGATGTGGCCGCGAATCCGGTTTCCAAGATTCTGTTGCTGGCCGCGGGATTGGCGGTGGACATGATTTTCAAGGAGAACTGAGCGGGCAGTCGGCGCTTCCCCGGCCGGAATCTGCGTGATATAGGGTGGACCATGAAGTCATCCCGAATCTTCCTCGTCGGCGTCGCTGGCGCCGCGCTCCTTGCTTCTTCCGCCCTCGCCGAAAACTGGCCCGCCTGGCGTGGTCCGACGGGGCAGGGCGTTTCGACCGAGTCCGGCCTGCCCTTGGAATGGAGCCAGACCAAAAACGTGCGCTGGAAAACGCCTTTGCCCGGACCCGGGAATTCCACGCCGATCGTGTGGGGCGACAAGGTCTTCATCAACCAGGCGAGCGGGCCGAAGGGCCAACGCCGCGAACTCATGTGCTTCGATCGGCGAACCGGCAAGACGCTGTGGAAAAAGGGCGTCACCTATCGCGAGGAGGAAACCACGCACAAGACCAATCCCCAATGCTCGGGGTCACCCGCGACTGACGGGGAGCGCGTAGTCGTCTCCTTCTCTTCGGGGGGCGTGTTTTGCTACGACATGAACGGGAAGGAGCTTTGGAGAAAAAATCTTGGGAAACAGGATCACATCTGGGGCAATGGCGCCTCGCCGGTCATTCACGGCGACTTGTGTCTGCTGAATTTTGGCCCTGGCCCACGCACCTTTCTGATCGCGATGGACAAGCGCACGGGCAAGGAGCTTTGGCGGAATGACGAGCCAGGCGGTCGCACCGGCAAGAACCTGAAGCCGGGAGATAACAAGCGCGAGGCATGGAAGGGTTCCTGGAGCGATCCCGTGCCGTTCCAATCGGGCGGAAGGACCTTGATGCTGATGATGTATCCGGGGCGGCTGTTCGCCTTCGATCCGCTGACCGGGAAGGAAGCCTGGACCTGCGGCGGCCTCAATCCGCTGGCCTACACTTCGCCGATTTACGCGGACGGGATTGCAATCGGCATGGGCGGCTACGGCGGAAATACGATAGCGGTCCGCGTCGGAGGCAAGGGCGACGTGACGGAGACGCATCGGCTCTGGCGCAACGAGCGCACCAAGCAGCGCATCGGCTCCGGCGTGATTCACGACGGCCATATCTACATTCTCGACGACCCGGGCATCGCGGAGTGCGTCAACCTGAAGACCGGAGTCGCAGTCTGGCAGGAGCGTCTGCGCGGCAAGGCGCCGACCTCGCAGAACTGGTCGTCGATGGTCCTGGCCGACGGGCGGCTCTACGCGGTGAATCAGGGCGGCGACGCCTTCGTGCTCAAGGCCAGCCCGAAGTTTGAATTGCTGAGCACGAATCCGATGGGCGAGAAGGTCATTGGCTCCATCGCGGTTTCAAATGGCGACCTGTTCATCCGCGGCCACAAGCATCTGTGGTGTATCGGCGGCCCGAAGCGGACGGCTTCGAGGTAGCGCCGAGCCGCGGTAATATGAGCGCATTTGGAATACTGAATAGAGGGCAGTTCTTGACTTTTGATACTCCAAAGGAGTTCCGAAAATGACTGCACGGACCGCGCGACGGGGGCAATGGTGCGTGAATTCAAGTCGCCGTTTCTTGTGGGTCGTTTCGCACCTGCTGAGTGAGCGAAACTTGGAAGCTACCAACTGCCCTCAGTCAGCAAAGCTGACGTGTTCCGGGCGAGGTCTTCGGCCAGCAGAGGGGCGGCCTGGCGTTCGGCGCTGCCGAGGTCGGCTCCGACTCGGATGGTCGTGCGACCGGTGACTTCCCGATCCAGCAGGACCTTGCCGGAGTGGGCGTCGATCGCGGTCACGTGGGCGGTCAGGTGAATCCGGTAATCGCGGGCAGTGATGGCGTCGCCGGGCTGGAAGGTCAGGGGGCTGCGGATGTATTGGGTGATCGTGCCGTTGACGACGATGTCGGCGGCGCCGCGGGTGGACAAGGTGTAGGTTCCGTCCTGCTGCAGGGTCTTACGGAGGGAGTTGTTGACGTAGACGATCAGGCGCGGCTCGTCGGTCTTGTTCTCGAAGAAATTGACGCGAATGGATTTGGCGCCGGCGTAGGCGCCGTTGGTCGGGCCGAGTTGATAACCCGCGCAGCCGCTCATCAGGGTCGCCGCGAACATTCCGAGCAGGGCCGCCCGGAGCCGGATCTTTGGATCACTTTTCATCTTTGAACTTTTCATCGATCTTATCCAATTCCTCGACGATCTCTTTGAGAAACTCGATTCGTTCACGTGCCTTGATCGCGTAGGTGGAATTGGGGTCCTTGTTGACCACGTCATTGAAATAGATCAGCGCGCTGCGCCACTTTTTTCGTTTCTGGTAATACTCGGCCGTCTTGAAGGCGCCACGGGCCTGCTCGGTCCTGAGCGAATCGATGAGCTCCTGGGCTTCCTTGACCTGCTCGTGCTCGGGATAAAGTGAAATGAAGTCGGTGAACGCGTCGATCGCCTTGCCGGCGGCGCCCTGATCGTATTCGGCCGTCTTGGCTTGTTTCTGATAGGCCAGTCCCGTGCCGAACAGAGCCTCGGCGGCGATGCCGGGACGATCATGATAACGATTGGCCGCGATTTCCCGGGCTTTGACCGCCGCCTTGTAGTTTTTCTTCTTCTCGCGCGCTTCGGCGATCTTCATCTGGGCCTGGGGCGCGACGTCGCTGAACGGGCCGCTTTCGATCAGGGATTCGTACATGCTCGCCGTCTTGTCCATCGAGGGGGGCATGGGAATATAGCGCCAGAGCCGAAACCAACGTCCGTCGAGAAATTCATTGGCGATGTTGTACTGGCGTTCCAGGACCTCGTCGTACTTGTCGAACTTGGGGTAATCGTCGACCAGTTTCTGGTAGGATTTGAAGGCCTGCTCATACCGCCCTTGCGCCTCCAGGCTCTGGCCATCGATGAATTGGGCCTCGGGGGCGTAGTCCGACAGGGGCCAGCGCTTGACGGTGTGCGCTGCGGCTTTGCGGGCCAGGCTGTAATCCTTTTCCTCGAGAGCTTTCTGCGCGACCGCGAGCTGCTCCTTGGCGCGGGTGCGGGTCCATTTGCCCTCCTTGCCGACACGCTCATAGGTCCAGCCGACGCCCGGTGTGTAAATCAGCGGGGCCGGTGAATTGTAGGGCAGCGCGAACGACAGGAACAATACCAGCGCGGTTGCCGTGAAAAGACGTTTCATAGCGGCAGACGCTAGCCAAGCCGACGGGGCAAGTCAAGGAGCCCGCCAGGCGGCAGAATCCTACATTTTATTTCGCAGTTTTTCATGGCTGGCTTGGTTCGCGTCGCTAAATTGAAGGGATATGGATTCTCGTTGCCCAGGCCCCGTTTTGACGATTGCCGTCGCCCTGTTTGCGGGCGCGGCGGGAGCATCGGCGGCGACGATTGATTTTAGCCGGGACGTCCGGCCCATCTTGTCCGGCGCGTGCTTTACGTGTCATGGCCCTGATGCCGCCGAGCGAAAGGCGGGCCTGCGCCTGGACACCCCGGAAGGAGGGCTGGCAATGAAGCAGGGCCACGCGGCGATTGTTCCCGGCAATCCGGATCGCAGCGAGGCCATTCGTCGAATGACCACCGCGGATCGTGACAATGTGATGCCGCCGCCCGATTCCGGCAAAAGCCTGACTGTGGCGCAAATTGAGATCGTCCGGCAATGGATCGTCGAGGGCGCGCGCTGGTCCGGGCATTGGGCTTTCGAGCCGCCGCAACGTCCGGTCGCCCCCGGAGTCAATAATCTGGAATGGGTCGAGAATCCGATCGACGCCTTCGCGCTGCGGCGGATTGAGCGGGAGGGGCTACAACCTTCGCCGGTCGCGGATCGGCTGACGCTTTTTCGCCGGCTGCATCTGGACCTGATCGGTCTGCCGCCCACGATCGAAGCAGCTGACGCCTTTCTGGCGGACAGGGGAGCGGGCGCTTACGAGCGGGCCGTGGATCGTTTGCTCAAGTCGCCGCATTACGGCGAACGCTGGGGACGGCTCTGGCTGGACGCCGCGCGCTACTCGGATTCCGATGGCTACGAGAAGGACAAGCCGCGCTCGGTCTGGTTTTATCGGGACTGGGTCATTAACGCCCTGAATCGCGACCTGCCGTACGACCAGTTTATCGTCGAGCAGCTCGCTGGTGATCTTCTGCCCAATCCCACGCAGGATCAGCGGGTCGCCACCGGCTTCCTGCGCAACTCGATGATCAACGAGGAAGGCGGTGTCGATCCTGAGCAGTTTCGCATGGACGCGATGTTTGATCGGATGGACGCGATCGGGAAGAGCGTGCTGGGGGTGACGATCCAATGCGCGCAGTGCCACACTCACAAATACGATCCGCTGACGCAGGAGGAGTATTATCGCATGTTCGCCTTCATCAACGATTCCCATGAAGCGAGCATCGCGGTTTACACGGCCAACGATCAGATCGAGCGGATGAGAATCTTGCGGGAGATTCGCGAGATTGAAGCGGACTTGAAGCATCGAACGCCCGATTGGGAAAAGCGCATGGCGAAATGGGAGGCGGCTGTGAAGGGCGACCAGCCGGAATGGACCGTCCTCGACATTCGCAATTCAGGAAACAATTCGCAGCGTTATGATCCGCGCGATGACGGCTCGCAAGTCGCGCATGGTTACGCGCCGACGAGATGGACGTCGACCTTCACGAACACGACGACGATGCCCGACATTCGCGCCTTTCGTTTGGAGATGTTCACCGATCCAAATCTTCCGGCGCATGGCCCGGGGCGCGCGATCAATGGGTTGTTTGCCTTGACCGAATTTAAGGTGGAGGCGGTCGACGCGGCCGACCCGAAGAAGAAGCGGCAGGTGAAGTTTGTGAAGGCGACCGCCGATTTCGCGAATGAGCGGTTGCAGCTGGGCGAGCTCTACGCGGACAAGAAGGGCGCGCGCGGATTCACGGGGCCGGCGGCGTATGCGATCGACGGCAAGGCGGACACGGCGTGGGGAATCGACGCCGGACCGGGGCGGCGGAATCAGGATCGTAAGGCGGTCTTTCTCGCCTCGACGAATCTGGCTTTTCCGAAGGGCACGAAGCTGACGTTTTCGTTTCAGCAAAATCATGGCGGCTGGAACAGCGACGACGTGAAGACCATGAACCTCGGACGCTTCCGCGTGTCGGCGACCTCCGACCCCAGGGCGGCGGCGGATTCGGCGCCGCGCGCAGTGCGTAAGCTGTTGGCAATTCCTGCGGTGGAACGAAGCGCGGCTCGGACGGCGGAGATTTTCAGTTATTGGCGAACCACGGTGAAGGAATGGAAGTCGGCGAATGACCGCATTGAGGCGCTTTGGAAGGCGCATCCGGAAAGCTCGACGCAGCTGACGTTGGAGCGAAGGGCCGCGCCGCGCATGACCAGCCTGTTGCATCGCGGCGACTGGCTGAAGCCGCAGAAGAAAGTCGATGTCGGAACGCCGGCGTTTCTGCACGGCTTGAAATCCGTCGGCGAGCCCACGCGGCTGGACTTCGCCAGATGGCTGGTCGATCGCAAATCGCCGACGGCGGCGCGCTCGATTGTGAATCGGATTTGGCAGGGGCATTTTGGAATCGGGATCGTCAGCGCCAGCGAGGACCTGGGCTCGCAAAGCGAGGCGCCTTCGCATCCGGAATTGCTGGATTGGCTGGCGGTGGAATTTATGGAGAGCGGGTGGAGTTTGAAGAGCCTGCATAAAGTGATCGTGACCTCGTCGACCTATCGGCAATCGTCGCGCGTCACGCCGGAGCTGTATGCGCGCGATCCGTATAATCGCCTGCTGGCGCGCGGGGCGCGTTTCCGCGTGGACGCGGAGATTGTGCGCGACATCGCGTTGGCGGCCAGCGGCCTGCTGGATCCGACGGTGGGCGGGCCGAGCGTGCACCCGCCGGCGCCTCAGCACCTGTTTCTTCCCCCGGCCAGTTATGGACCCAAGACTTGGAATGAGGATCATGATGGGGCTCGTTATCGGCGCGCGATGTACACCTTCGGATTTCGCTCGGTTCCCTTTCCGATGCTTCAGGCGTTTGACGCGCCCAATGGCGACTTTTCCTGCGTGCGCCGGACTCGGTCCAATACGCCGCTACAGGCGCTGGCGACCTTGAACGAACCGGTGTCCATGGAATGCGCGCGCGCGCTCGGGGCGCTCGCTCTGCGAGCTGGCGGCTCGTCGGACGAGGCGAGAATGACCTTTGCGTTTCGACGTTGTTTGACTCGCGAGCCGACGGCGGAGGAGTCGCGGGCATTGCTGGATTTGCTGGATCGACAGAAGCAGCGTTTTCAGTCGGACGAGGCGCGGGCGCGGGAGTTGATCGCGCGGCCGGCCGACGTGAAGGCGCATCCGGGTGAGGCTCCTGCGCTTGCGGCATGGACCGTTGTCGCGCGGGCGCTTCTGAATTTGGATGAAACGATCACGAAGGAATGAGCTGAGCGCGATTTGAGATTTGGAAATCATGAACTGTCAGGATCAACTTTATCGAAACGCGGACCCGAAGACTGTTTCTCGCCGCTGGTTCCTGCAGCAATGCGGCGTTGGGCTCGGCGCGGTCGCGCTGGGTCAGTTGATGCGCGAGAACGGGTATGCCGCGCCGGCGGTTGCGGATCCGCTGGCTCCGAGGCCTGCGCAATTTGCGCCGAAAGCGAAGCGGGTGATATTTCTCTTTATGGCGGGCGCGCCGAGTCATCTGGAGCTGTTCGACAACAAGCCTGAGTTGACGAAATTCAACGGCAAGCTTCCGCCCGCCGAGCTGATCAAGGATTACCGCGCCGCGTTCATTGATCCCAAGTCGACTCTTCTGGGGCCGAAGTTCAAATTTGCGCGACACGGTCAATCCGGCGCCGAGTTGTCCGAGCTTCTGCCGCATCTGGCGGGCGTGGTCGACGACGTGTGTTTCGTCAAGGGCATGCACACCGAGGCGTTTAATCACGCGCCCGGCCAGATCATGATGAGCACGGGCTCACAACAATTTGGCCGGCCGAGCATGGGCTCCTGGGCGACCTACGGATTGGGCGCCGAGTCGACGAACCTGCCGTCCTTCGTGGTGTTCAGCTCGGGCAAGAAGGGGCCCAGCGGCGGCAGCTCCAACTGGGGCAGCGGCTTCCTGCCAACGGTCTACCAGGGCGTGCAGTTTCGCGGCGGCGGCGAGCCGGTGCTGTATCTCTCCAATCCGAAGGGGGTGGATCGCGAGCTGCAGCGCGATTCCCTGGATACGATTTCGCATCTGAATCGAATTCGGCTGGACGCGACTGGCGACCCGGAAATCGCCACGCGGATCAACTCCTTTGAAATGGCCTTCCGCATGCAGGAGCACGCGCCCGAGGTGATGGATATTTCCAGGGAGCCGGAATCGATACGGAAAATGTACGGGGCGGAGCCGGGCAAGGATTCCTTCGCGAACAACTGCCTGCTGGCGCGGCGACTGGTCGAGCGCGGCGTGCGATTCGTGGAGTTGTTTCACGAGTCGTGGGACCAACACGGCGCCCTGGTGAAGGACTTGAAAAAGAACTGCGCGGACACCGATCAACCGGCGGCGGCGTTGATCCGGGATTTGAAGCAGCGCGGCATGCTGGAGGATACGTTGGTCGTCTGGGGCGGGGAGTTTGGCCGCACGCCGATGGTGCAGGGCGGCAATGACGGCCGCGACCATCATCCGAATTGCTTCACCATGTGGATGGCCGGCGGCGGCATCAAGGGCGGCGTGTCCTACGGAAAATCCGATGAATTCGGCTTCAACGCCGTGGCTGAGAAAGTGCACGTGCATGACCTGCACGCGACAATGCTTCATCTGCTGGGCTTTGATCACACGAAGTTAACCTATCGTTTCCAGGGCCGGGATTTCCGGCTCACGGACGTGCATGGAAACGTGGTGAAGCCGCTGCTGGCTTGAGGAATGTAATAAGTCCTTTAGGTCGGATAAGACCCATGGGACCTAGCTTCACTGCTCCTGCCGCGAGGAAGTTAGGATTTTGCTTTGGGCGCTCGGCCGGTATGTTCGGGGAAGCGTATGGCAGTCAAGATTACAGATGTCAGAGCCCTTCAGCCGGTCGCGGATTCGCCGCCGGATTGGCGGACCAGCATGGGGCAGATTCTCGTGGTGGTGGAGACCGATGACGGTCTCACGGGATACGGGGTTGGCGGCGGAGGACTGGCTGGCATTCATATCATTCGCACGGTCCTGCGGGATCTTCTGGTCGGGCAGGATCCCGAGCGGATCGGGGACCTTTCGCAACAGATGCACGCGGCGACCCTGCCATTCGGACGGATGGGGGTCGCGATCATGGCGCTCAGCGGCGTGGATCTGGCGCTGTGGGATCTTCGGGGAAAACGCTCCAATAAACTGATCGTGGAATTGCTCGGCGGAGAACCGGGAAGGACCCTGCCAACGTATGTGACCGTGGGGCTGGGGGACGATGGAGTGGAGGATGCGGTCGCGGCGGGGCACCAGGCGTTCAAGCTTTTTGTGGCTGGCGACGCCTCGTCGAATCGAGTGGCCGCGGCAATTGAGCGAGTGAAGGAAGCGCGGGAGATCGTCGGGCCGGAGGCTCCGCTCATGATCGACGCCTGGATGAAGTGGGATGTCGAGACGAGTCTGGCGGTGGCGGAGAAGATGGGGGAGTACGACGTGGGCTGGTTGGAAGATCCGCTCGCGCCCGACGATTGGGCCGGCTATGAGACTCTGCGAGAGAAATGCCCACTCCCCATTTCCGGAGGGGAACACGATTTCACGGTGAAGGTTTTTGCGGATCTGATTGAGCGTGGCATTTATCAGGTCTTGCAGCCCGATGTTTGTTGGTGCGGCGGCCTGACCGCGCTGATTGAAATCTACGAACTGGCGGCCCGGGCCGGAGTGCGAGTTTGTCCACATCGCGGATCGGAGGTCTGGTCGCTGCATGCGATCGCGGCGCTGGATACCGAGCCATTGGCGGAATCGGGACGGCCGTGGATGACCTGGGTGGCCGGACAGCCGCCCATTTCCAACGGACGGATTACGCTGCCGGAACACGGCGCCGGGTTTGGTCTAAATCTGGACGAGTCGAGCCTGGAGGATTTGTGGGGATCCCGTTTGGGCTGCTAGGTCAGTTTCTGGTGAAACTGCTGGAGGGCGGCGAAGATGCGACTGTATTTCTTGAGTGGCTTGACGGACTCGATGCGTTCGCTGGCCGCGAGGCGGCGTTTGACTTCCGCGTTGAGCGCCTTGAGGAAGACGGGCTGGCTATGGACGCTGATGTTTAATTCGTCGGCCTTTTGCATGGAGAAAACCGAGATATTAGCAGAGCCGAGGAAGGCGATTTTCCAATCGAAGAGCATGAGTTTGGAATGCAGCATTTTGTCGCTGAGATGCACACGGATCTCGGCTCTTTCGTAGAGGGCGCGAAGTGCGCGGTAGTTGATGTCGTTGCCGATATTTGCCTTGCGGGAGAACAGGACGGTCACGCTCACTCCGTGACGGGTTGCGGCGATCAGACGTTGGCTGATATCCGGGTCGCCGATGTAAGCCATTTCCACATAAATGGCGTGTTTGGCCTCGGCGATGAATCGCATGAGCTGGTTCTTGATCTCGAAGGCGGGCGGCGTGGCGCTCCGGCAATTCACGAGGTAGTCGATCGGGCGTTCGGGCCGGTAGCTGGCCTCGCAGGTTTGTCGTCGACGGAAGCGGCCCATGAGGTCCGCTCCCGTGATTTCGACCATGTAGTCGTGGTATTTCCGGTGGCGGTCCTCAATGTTGATGCTGCCGGCGATTAGAATTTTTTCGTCGAACAGATAGTATTTCGTGTGGGTAAGTTCGACCCATTCCAGGTTGACGTTGGGATGGCCGCAGACTTCGGCGCCGAGATCGTTCTGAAAATCGTCGCGCACGAACGTGTTTGGAAAGGTGGGTCGAAAGACGGCATATTTGAGGCGCGTCGCGAGAGGCAGCCTGGTGTGGAAAAAGGACTTTCGATTCATCTCGATGCGCTCGTACATGATGGCGCCGCGATCCTTTTTGATCTTGATCCGCACGCCCCTCTTTGCCGCGCGAAGAACCGCCTTCCCGATTTCGTTGCCGATGGCGTCGTTGCGCCAGACGAACATGTGAATCTCGATGGATTCTTCGGCGGCGTCCATGCATTGGATGACTCGGACGAAGGTCGCGTTGGCGCCGTCGTCCGCATTCGGATCGCATAGCAGGGTCAGCGAATTGTCGGTCGCCTCGCCAATTGTCGAGTTGTCGTCCATAAAGTCTGGCCCTATGCCCGCTGGTTCAACGTTTCAGATGACCGATGCGGGACGGATATTCCTTGATTCTGTACGTCTGGAGAGGATTTCGCCTATAATTGCGCGAAGGGTCAAGCTTCGTTCAGGACTCTCTGCAAGATTTGCAATTCTTCTTTGGCGATCTCTCGAAAGTCATATTTCCCTGCGAACTCACGGCCGGCGGATCCGCGCTCGAGGCGGCGGTCATCGTCGTTGAGCAGGGCGACGATTTCATTGGCCGCGGCGGCGGAGTCGCCGGGGGCGATGAGTTCGAGCTGATCGGGAAACACCTGCTCGAAGACGGGGAGCCGATAGGCGACCACTGGCAGCGCGGACGCGAGAAACTCCGTGACCGAAAGGCCCCAGCCTTCCTCGTAGCTCAGGCTGAGCCCGACTCGCGAGCGGGCCAGCAGCTCGTTCTTCTTCGTTTCGCCCACGCTTCCAGCGCAGGTGACCGAATCCGCGACGCCGAGCGCTTTGAATTTTTCCTCCATGGCGTCGCGATGCGGTCCCGAGCCGATGATCAACAGACGCGCTTCGGGGCGCTTGTCCAGAACGTCCTTCCAAATCCCGGGAACTTCAAAGACGCCCTTTTGTTCGTGGATGCGGCCGAGCATGACGACATCGAATTCCTTTTTCTCCTCGCGGCCGTCGATCATGGCGGCGCAGTCGATGCCGCAGCCGACCTGAATCGATTTCGACGGGGTGAGCCCCAGCTCGATCTCGAGTTTTCGGTAGTCGTCCTGCACGACTTTCGAAAGACACATGACGGCCGCGGCCCGACGGTTCATCCAGCGAGTGGAGACGCGCTCGGATTGAAGGAACATGCGGTTGAACAAACCGTTGCGTTTGGGCTGGGAATGGAGCACGTGCTGGACCTTGGCGACCCATTTGGCTCGTAGCCGACGGGCCAGGACGCGAGCGGCGTAGACCTCGAAGATGAACGGGCCTGACGCGTAGACCACGTCGTATTTCTCCGGCAGGCGCAGCCAGTGGGCGTTCCACATGCGGTAGAGAAACGCCGGCATGTTCTGCCAGGTTTTGGACAAATTTTTGGTCGCGTCGAAAATGCCGTCGCTGCTGAGGAGTCCGGCTTCGGGCGCGAGCTGGCGGAGTTGGGCAAATCCGGCTTTGGCCACGACGAAATCGGTGGGATGCCCGGCGGCGATCCACTCATTGGCCATGAAGGCGTAATGCTTGAGGACGCCGGAAACCGAGACCGAGTCGTTCAGAATGTTATGGACGATCAATATCCGCATGGCCGCTGTCGCGTTGCGGGAGTTAGTCGCTTCGGCCCGTCGAACTCAATCTGAAAATGTGTTTAGCGCTGTGCCGCCGCAATTGCCCTCAACCACGAATGGACACGAATAGACACGAATGAAAACAGATCCGAGATGCGTTCAGTGGCGTTTTAACCGTCCCTGCCGACAGGGTTCGTTGCTCGATGCATGGAGTTCTGTCTTGTTCCTCAAATTCGTGTTTATTCGTGTCCATTCGTGGTTAAGGCGGTTGTTTGGAGAACTCAAGCGTTGCCAATTTGGGCGGTCGTCCGCATCTTGCCTCGCCGAATTTCATGATCATCCACAAGCTCATCCTCCAACATCTGAAGCACAAGGACGACGCGGATTTCTATCTGCTCCAGGCGCGCGACGCGATCCGGTGGATTGAGAAATCGGGCGCTCGTCTGGGTGAGGGAGTCCAGGCGCTGGACCTCGGCTGCGGGCACGGGGTGTTTGGAGTGGAGCTTCAGAAGAAAGGGTGCGAGGTCGGTTTCGCGGATGAGGACAACTACCTCTACGATGAGCTGAAGGAGTCTCCGTTTCAGAAGATCGATTTGGACAATGAGGATCTCGGCAAGCTGGGCCAGCACGATTTGGTCGTGTGCTCCAACGTCCTGGAGCACCTGGCGAAGCCCTTCGAATTTCTGACCAACGCGCACAAGATGCTGAAGCCGGGCGGGCATCTTTACCTGAGTTGGACGAATTGGCTTTCCCCCTGGGGCGGGCACGATTTCTCGCCCTGGCATTATCTGGGCCCGAAGCTGGGGCACCGGATTTGGGACAAATTTCACAAACGAAAGCGGATTCACACGCCTTTCGAAACCTTGTATCCGACCTACATCGGCGAGACGCTGGCGCACATTCGCAAGGATCCGAATCTCAGGGTGCGCCGCGCCGCGCCGAGATATTACAACGAGTTCGGATTCTTCCTCTGGCTGCCGATCGTGCGCGAGTTCATCACCTGGAATTGCGCCCTCTTGATCGAGCGGC
Source organism: Limisphaerales bacterium (assembly GCA_047618185.1). Classification (GTDB taxonomy): domain Bacteria; phylum Verrucomicrobiota; class Verrucomicrobiia; order Limisphaerales; family JAYPEY01; genus JAYPEY01. The sequence continues at coordinate 15,721 of JBLHKZ010000027.1, read as the reverse complement.
TGCCTGAAAAATCCGGCAAGGACTGACCTGCGGATCTGCGGGTGAATTATTTTCGCGGACGCTTCGCCATTTCCTCCAGCCAGTCGCAGGCCTTGGGCAGGACGTTGTCCCAGTGGTACTCCTTGGCGCGATCCCAGGCAGCGATGCGCCAGGTCTGGTAATCAGTCTCACGTTTGAGCGTCGATTCGACGCGCTCGGCGAGGGAGGCGGGGGATTGCTCCTTCGAAACCAGGCCCGTTTGTTCATCCAGCGTGGACTCGGTCAATCCTTCAACGGGATACACGATCGCCGGCGTTCCCATGGCGTTGGCTTCGATCACATTCAGCCCCCAGCCTTCACGCTGCGAGGTGTGCAGCAGGAAATGCGAGTCGCGAAGCAGGGCGTCCTTTTCCTTTTCGGGGAGCATGCCGGTGAACGTCACATTCGATTGCAGATTCAATTCCTCGACCAACTGTTTCAAGGCGGGCTCCGTTTCGCCGCCGCCCACCAGGGTCAGGCGCGCGTTGATTTTTCGATCGAGCAATTCCCGCAAAGTTCGGACGGCGTGATCGATGCGCTTGTTGGGCGCGAAGCGTGAAACGACGATGAGTCGCAGCGGCTTGGTCAGCGGTTTGACCGGCAGGTCGGGCAGGGCGCGTGTGTGCACGCCGTAGGGAATGATCTGGATCTGTTGGACGCCGTGTTCGCGCAATTTGTCGCGGGTGCAGGTCGAGGCGGTGAAGAACTGAACGCGTCGATAGAACCAATGCGTCCAGCGTTCCTGAAATCGTCCTACGGCGCTCACCGGCCAGCGGTAAAAGGAGCTCCAGATGGGGCCGAGCACTTCGTGGATGTAGGCGATGCAATTCGTGTCCCGCCACGAGGGAGCGTACCACGGAATCCCGTGATGCTGGTCGATGACGAGATCGAATCGATCCTGCTTCCGAAACCAGCGTTTCGCCCGACGCCAGGAGCTGAAGGTCCCTCCCGCGCGAACGATCCGGATGCCGGCGAGGGTCTCCTCGGGTTTGCAGCCGTCAAAGGCGTTGGCGAACCAATACGCCTCGTGCCCGCGCTCCACGAGCGCCTCGAGGTAGGCTTGCGTGACCCGTTCGGCCCCGCCGGCCAGCGGGTTCTTCGGATCGCGCCAATTGAGCATCAGAAATCGCACGCGCCCAGACGGTCGACAGTTTCCACGGTCAAGCTCAAGCGAAAACCGCGGATTCGGAGTCCAAAGGGCGCAGTTCAAGATTTAGAACACGAGACAATCGAACACGGAGAAACCCACCCCTGCCCATGAACCCTGGAAAATCGGAGCGCGCTGGCCGGCGCCACGGATCGCGGCCTGGAGTTTTGGGCGAAACGCTCGGGCAGCTCGATGGGGAAATTTGAGCTGGCGATCAGCGGCGACGGCGCGACCTGGACGACGATTCATCGTGAAACTCCGGATCCGGAATAGCGGCAGTTTACGGCCGATCTCGATCAGGTTCTCGCCGCCGCGAACATCGCTTTGGATTCCGATGTCTTCATCCGATTCGGAGGCTGAGTGAGCGCTGGCTATTTGCAGTGGGACGTCAAATCCGCCGATTCGCGGGTTCAATTCGTCAAAATGCATCATTCCGCCAGAATTATCTGGCGTGGGTTTTCGGCTTTCTTCAACATCCCCGCGTTCTCCCGGCTGATGCCGGGTTTATCCATGAAAGCAAAGATTACCATCACACCTAAGAAGGCCGTACTGGACCCGCAGGGCAAGGCGGTGCAGAACGCGCTCGAACACATGGGCTACACCGGAGTGGGCGATGTCCACGTCGGGCGCTACCTGGAGATCGAAGTCGAGGGCGAGCGGGAGGCGGTCGAGAAGCAAATCGATGAGGCCTGCCACAAGCTGCTGAGCAATCCCGTGATCGAGGAATATCGCTTCGAACTGGAATGAACGTCGCGGTCATACAATTTCCGGGGTCGAATTGCGACCAGGACGCGGTGCACGCGCTTCGCATCATGGGGCACTCGGCGCGATTGCTCTGGCACAAGGACGAATCGGTCGGCGACGCCGACGCGGTGATCGTGCCCGGCGGCTTCAGCTATGGCGATTACTTGCGCTGCGGCGCCATCGCGCGATTCAGCCCGGTGATGCAGGCCGTGAAGACATTTGCCGCGGAGGGCGGACTGGTTCTGGGGATTTGCAATGGATTTCAAGTCCTGTGCGAGGCGGGCCTGCTGCCCGGCGCGTTGGTGCGCAATCGTTCGCTGCAATTTCGCTGCGAGCACGTTTACCTGAAGACGGCTTCAGGCGATTCGCCTTTTACCGGCGGCGTGGACGCCGGGCGTCTGTTGAGGATTCCGGTCGCCCATGGCGAAGGATGTTATTTTGCCGATGAGGAAACGATCGCCGCGCTGAAGGCCAATAACCAGATTCTCTGGCAGTACGCCGGTTCGGAAGGCGAGCTGACCGACGACGCCAATCCCAATGGCTCCGTGGACAATATCGCGGGTGTCTGCAACGAGGCGCGCAACGTCGCCGGCCTGATGCCGCATCCAGAGCGAGCCTGCGAGGAAATCATCGGCGGCGCGGACGGGCGGGCGATTTTCGAATCCATGGCCGCCTGGTTGACGAAGAACAAACAACCCAAAGCCGCCTAAGCGCCGAAGCGCGACCGGTCTCTCAACTCATTTACACTCTCAACTGATTTCCCCCCGAATGCCGGATCCCGCAATTACTCCCGAACTGATCGAGAAGCACGGCATCACGCCCGATGAATACGAGCAGATCAAGTTGATCCTCGAGCGCGAGCCGAATTACACCGAGCTGGGCATTTTCTCGGTGATGTGGAGCGAGCACTGCTCCTACAAGAATACCCGCAAGCTGCTCAAAGGCTTCCCGACGAAGTCGAGCAAGGTGCTGGTCCCGGCGGGCGAGGAGAACGCCGGCGTGATCGACATTGGCGACGGGCTGGCGGTGGCGTTCAAGATCGAGTCGCACAATCACCCGAGCGCCGTGGAGCCGTTCCAGGGCGCGGCGACGGGCGTGGGCGGCATCATCCGCGATATTTTCACGATGGGCGCGCGGCCGGTGGCGGCGATCAATTCCCTGCGCTTTGGCGATTTGGAATCGGCCGAAGTGCGGCGGCTCTTTCGCGGCGTAGTCTCCGGCATCGCGCATTACGGAAATTGCTTCGGCATCCCGACCATCGCGGGCGAGGTGTATTTCGACAAATCGTACGAAGGCAATCCCTTGGTGAACGCCTTTGCGCTGGGCGTGCTGCGGCACGATCAGATCGCTCGCGGCGCGGCCGAGGGCATCGGCAATCCGGTGTTCTACGTCGGGCCGGCGACCGGGCGTGACGGCCTGGCTGGCGCAGCCTTTGCCTCGCAGGATTTGACCGAGGAATCGGCTGACAAACAACGCGGCGCGGTGCAGGTCGGCGATCCCTTCATGGAGAAACTTTGCATGGAGGCCTGTCTGGAGTTGTTGGCGACCGAGGCGGTGGCCGGCATTCAGGATATGGGCGCGGCGGGGCTGACTTGCTCGACCTGCGAGACGGCCGCCCGCGGCGGCACCGGCATCGAGATGGAGTTGAGCAAGGTGCCGCAACGCGGCGTTGGCATGACGCCCTACGAGCTGATGCTCAGCGAATCGCAGGAGCGCATGCTCATCATCGTGCGCAAGGGCCACGAGGAGGAAGTAAGCCGGATCTTTGACAAGTGGGACCTGCCCTGGGCGGAGGTCGGAACTGTGACCGACACGGGCCGGATGGTGGTCACCAATCACGGCGAGGTCGTCGCGGACATCCCCGCCGGTAAGCTGGCTGACGACGCGCCGCTCTACGAGCGCGAGGCCAAAGAGCCGGCTTATCTCACGGAAACGCGAGCCTTCAAGCTGGAGCAAGTCCCCGAACTGAGCGAGCCCGAGGAGATTTTGAAACAGTTGCTCGCCTGGCCTTCGATCGCGTCGAAGAACTGGGTCTATCGCCAATACGATCAGATGGTGCGCAATGGCACCGTGGTGTTTCCCGGCTCCGATGCGGCCGTCCTGCGCATCAAGACCGATTCCCTGCCCGGTGGGAACGACCCTTCCGCCGAGCCCGTCGCGGAGAAATACCTCGCGATGACCGTCGATTGCAATGGGACCTACGTTTATCTTGATCCCTACGAGGGCAGCAAAATCGCCGTTGCCGAAGCGGCGCGGAACTTGGCCTGTTCGGGCGCGGAGCCGCTGGGCACGACCGATAATCTGAATTTTGGAAATCCTCACAATCCCGAGCTTTTCTGGCAGCTTAAGGAAGCCGTTCGCGGCCTGGCCGAAGGCTGCACGGTGTTCAACGCTCCGGTCACCGGCGGCAACGTCAGCCTTTACAACCAGAACCCCAACGGCGCCATTGACCCGACGCCGACGGTCGCCATGGTCGGCCTGATCGAAAAGGTCAAGGACATCACCACCCAGTGGTTCAAGGACACGGACGATGAAATCATTCTGATCGGCGCGCCGGTGGACGGCGACGATCCGCTGCTGGGCCTGGGCGGCTCTGCCTACCTGCAGCGCGCGCACAAACTGAAGACAGGGACGCCGCCGCGCTGTTATCTCGAGAAGGAAAAACAGATTCACACGACGGTGCGGTCATTCATCCAGACGGGCATCGTGAAAAGCGCCCACGATTGCAGCGATGGCGGTCTGGCGGTCGCGCTGGCCGAGTGCTGCATTTCCAATCACGTCGGCCGAGGAACGGATTTACTGTTGGGCGCGGAGATTGATTTGTCGGAGTTGGGCGACCAACGACTGGACGCGTTGTTATTTGGAGAAACCCAGGGCCGCATCATCCTATCCACCTCGAAGTTGGACGCCGTAAAGGTTTTGGAGCGCGCGAAAGTTCTCGAGATTCCCGCGGCAAGAATCGGCAAGGTCGGCGGCGAGAAGCTGACGATCAAGGCCGCCGGCGCCGAGCTTGGCTGGGACGTCAACGAGCTGCACGACCTGTGGTGGAACGCCATCGCGAAGGTGATGAAGTGAGCGGCGGCTTGAGCCGCGTCGACCAAGGCCGGTAGTCCAGTGGAGGAGACGTTAATCTTCCTTGGAGCGTGGCTTCCTCCGCTTGCCATTCGCGGCCGGACTTCCTGATTTTCTCCGCATGCCTCAGCAGGGAGCTGGTCATCGGTCTAATTTCAACCCTAACCCGAAGGGTTTTCCAGCTGGCTAACTGGGCTGTAAACGCTTCGCGTTATTCTAACTGCCGACTATACGGGGCCCACGCACGCCGGTCGAAATCAAACCCCGGCCTTTTTCAGCCTGGAGAACAACTTGCCGATCGCCGATTTGGGAGTCGCTTCGACCCCGGTGGAATCTTCGCTGGTTCCCTTGGAGTTCGCGGCCCTGACGACGTAGTAATGAGTGACTCCGTTCTTCAGCTTGCGATCGGTGTAGTCGCAGCCTCCGCGGACCACGGTCACGCGCGAGAACGGGCCGGTCGGCGATTCGGATCGCAGCACAACGTAGTCCATGTCGGGGCCCGCCGAGTCCCATGTCAGTTTTACGGAACTGAGGCCGGCCTCGCTCCGCAGCCCCTCGGGCGGCTCCGGCTGCGGCGCCGGGATCGCGTCGATCTGTGCGGAGCGTTTGCCGACGCCGCCGGGATTCCGGCCTTCGACGGCATAGAAATAGGTTTCGCCGTTGATGAGGCCCGTGTCTTCGAACTCGGCGCTGGGATAACCCTCCACGATCTGCTCCCAATTGGGTTCGAAGGACATTTGCCGCCAGATATTGTACCCGGTGGCGCCCTTGACGGCGCCCCAGGACAATCGCGCTTTGCGGTTGCCGCTGACAATGCGGACCCCGGTGGGAGCCGCGAGGATTTCGATCGGCGTCGCTGAAAGCGTTTCGGAAGGCTTGCTGGCGCCCGCCGCGTTCGACGCTGTGATCTGGTAGAAATATTCCTGGCCATTCTCGAGCCCGGAATCTTCAAATGGATCGACGGCGGTCACGGCGCCGAGGCGCTCGAAGCCGTCCTTCGCGCTCTGCGAGCGATAGACGCTGTACTCCTGGGCTGTGTCGCTGGCTTCGAAAGTCAGCGTGACCTTCCAGTCGCCGGGAACCGCGTCAATTAGCCGGGGTGGCGGGGGAGCCGTTCCAGGCGTCTCGCTGCCGCCTGCGGGCCGTTTGCAGGGGCCGATCTGATTCCAGGACAGAACCTGATAGAAGTAGGTGACGCCGTTTTCGAGGCCAGTGTCTTCCAATTGATTGACGCTGGAGGTCTGCGACTGGAGTTGAATGGTGTCCGTCCCTTCCGTCCAACGGCGAATCCGATATTCCTTCGCCCCCTTGCAGATTTGCCAGGTGAGGAGAATGCGCGCATCGCCCGGTTCGAGTTCCAGTGATTTTGGCGATTCAGGAACTACGCCGTCGACTTCTTCAGGCTCAGGCTCAGGCTCAGGCTCAGGCTCAGGCTCAGGCTCAGGCTCAGGCTCAGGCTCAGGCTCAGGCTCAGGCTCAGGCTCAGGTTCAGGCTCTGGCTCAGGCTCTGGTTCTGGTTCTGGTTCTGGTTCTGGTTCTGGTTCTGGTTCTGGTTCTGGTTCTGGTTCTGGTTCTGGTTCTGGTTCTGGTTCTGGTTCTGGTTCTGCGGGCTGGGGCTCGATCACCGGCTCTTCCATCCACGAGGGCTTGTTCAGAAACTCTGTCGCTCCACTGGTCTGCTCCTTCTGGGCCTTCGCGTCGTCAGCTGGCTCAGGTTCGACTTTGGCTGTCTCAGCGGGCCGGGTCTCGACTGCCGGTTCTTCCATCCACGTGGGCCGGGTCAGGAATTGGGTTGCTCCACCTGGCGCCGAAATTGCCGTTGCCAGGACGGATTGCGAGGGAGGACCGTCTCCCGCCGGATTCGCGGCCGTCACCTTGTATTCATACTGCGTGGCGTTCTGGACGCCTGTGTCCTCAAAGCGCGTCTCGCAAACGGCGCCTGCCACCAACTTGTATTGTTGGTTGGTCGACTCAGCGCGAAGCACGGAATAGCTCTTCGCGCGGGAGACCGCGTCCCATTCAAGGATGACGCGTCGATCTTTACACTCGGGTGGGTGCAGATTTGGCGCGGAAGGCGGCTTGGGCAGCGCCACGGTAATGACGTCTGAATCCGGACTTTCTCCCAACTCATTGACCGCGATCACGACGTAGTTATACGTGCCCCCATTTTCCAATTCTTTGTCCAAATAGCGGTTCGACTTCACATCTGAAGCGAGCGGAGTAAACGGGCCCCAGACAAACGGGGACCTGCCTACGATGTAGTGGGTCGCGCCGGGCGCGGGATTCCAGGTTAAGATGACAATTTCAGAGACGGTCTTGGTGATAATGCCGGAGGGCACGGCCGGGATTGTCGTTGGCGGGGCCGAGACAATTTCTGGTTCGGGGGCAGGGTCCGCTTCTGTAATCGACGTCTCTTCGACTTCGGCGACTTGCGGGGCTACGGGAGTCACGCGCACGGCGTTAGACGATTCGCCTTCGCCGGCGGGATTCACTCCCGCGACCCGGTAAAAGTAGTCCTCGTCGTTCGTGAGCCCCTCGTCCAGATAGAGGCCGAACTCCACGTCCGACTCGACGGGCTCAAACGGGCCGGACTTCTTCCTCGAGCGGCTGACGACATAGCTTTCCGCCTCCGCTGAACGCTCCCAACTCAAAGCAACGCTTTCTGACTGCGGTTCGGCCTTGAGCCCTGACGGCGCGGAGGGCAGGGCCATGGGTGTGACTCCGACGGCCTCCGAAGGCTCGCCTTCGCTCACGGCATTCACGCTCGCGATCGTGTAGAAATACTCTTCGCCGTTCTTTACGTCTCGGTCTTCGAAAGGTGCGTTTTCGAGTCCGGTTTCGATGATCTCGAATGGCCCGGTCGAGGAATTCGAACGGGCGACGTTGTAGCTCTCGGCGTTTGGAGCGGCCGTCCAATGCAGTATGGCGCAATTAGCGTCAGCCTCCCCCTGAACGTCGCTGGGCGGTTCCGGCGCTTCCGACTCGGAAAGCGGAGTGGCCGACGCTTCGTTGGAGATCTGGCTGTTTCCGGCGGCGCTGTTGGCCTCCACCGCAAAGTAATAGAGGTGTCCGTTGGTCAGTCCTTCGATTTCGCAATCGGTGACGCTCTCGATCTGGCCGATTGCCACGTAGGGACCGCCGGGTTGATCGGCTTGCTTGAGGGTGTATTGCTCCGCGCCCGCCGCTGCGGTCCAGATCAAACGAATGCTCTCGTTGCCTGGCGTTGCGGTGAGGTTATCGGGCGATTCCGGGACTTGCGCGGGCGCCGCGATTTCAACGATCGCATCGCCTGCCGAAGTCAGCGCCTGGGCAAATTCGGCCGCGCTTTTCGGACGTTGGCCGGGATCAAAACTCAGGCACGCGGCGATCATGCTTTCCCAGACCTCGGGAATGGGGGCTTCTCCGACCGACAATTGCGCTCGTCGTTCGCCCAGCGAAAGCGGAATGGCCCGCTGCTCATGCGGCGCCGCGATTTGTTTTACGTCGTCGAAAAAAGGCGGGGAGCCCGTCAGCAAATCGTAGAATGTGGCGCCCAGCGAATAGATGTCGTCAAGCGGCGTCACTTCCTCTCCGGCCGCCTGTTGCGGGCTCATGTATCCCACCGTCCCCACGTTCGGCCGGGCGTCGTTGCCGCCCTTTTTATCCACCTTGGCGGAGATTCCGAAATCCGCGATCTTGAGCGTCTGCCCCGTGCAGAGCAGCAGGTGCGCCGGCTTCAGATCGCCATGCACGGCAACTCCGGTGTCATGGGCGTATTGCAGCGCTGAACAGAGCGGCTCAATCCATTCGCGGATATCGCTCGCCTCGAAAACTCCATTGGCTTTGTTGTTCCGGAGTGTGGAAGCCGGCTCGCCCTCGACCAGTTCCATCGAAATTCCAATAAACTGGGGGGCGGTGACAAATTCGTGGATGCCGACGATATGAGGATTGGAAAGAGGCGCGTTCTTTTCGACCGCGCGTCGCAGGTGGACCAGGGCGGACTCGTTCTGGTAGATCTGATTCGAAAGAGCCTTAAGGGCGATTGGTTTGTCAGCTTTCAGGTCGAAGGCGCGCCAAATAACGCCCATTGCTCCACGCCCGATTCGCGTTTCCAGGCGATACCGATCCAACAACGTGACGCCTTGGATTAACGGTCTGACGTTCGGGTTTGCTTTGGAGCTATTGTCGCGAATTAAACTCATTCTGATTTAGTTTCACGGAATGGTCGCGCCGTAGTTTGTTGGATGCGTTCGGCTTTTGCAATCGGAGATGGACCTGGGAGTGAAGTTCAGAATTTGGGGCGATTTCCGCCGAACGTTCCCTCAATTTCCGCTGCTAGGCGGTCGCCTTTTTTTGTGATTCGGCGGAACAATATTCGAGATTTCGGCGAATCAATGCCGATATTTCGGGAAAACGGCGAATTCGTTTGCCATCGGAAATTGAATCGGTTTCTCTCTGCCCCCAAACCGCTCCACCGACACCGTAGACCGATTTAAGGCCTCATGGATCAGGACTATCCGAAACACTATTGCGGCGTTTTTGGCGTTTATGGCCACCAAGACGCCGCGCGCCTCACCTATTACGGACTCTTTGCGCTGCAACATCGCGGCCAGGAAAGTGCGGGCATCGTCACGTATCACGAGGGCGACCCGGAGTTGAAGGAAGAACGGGGCTTTCGCGAGCACAAGGCGATGGGGCTCGTTTCGCAGGTTTTTAAGAGAAGTAAGACCTTGCAACGCCTGAAAGGAAAGATGGCGATCGGCCATACCCGGTATTCGACCACGGGGGCTTCGGAACTTTCCAATTCTCAGCCGCTGACCGGCAACACCAGCCAGGGTCAGATCGCGATCGCCCACAATGGCAATCTCACCAACGCCGCCCAGCTGCGTGACGAGCAGGTGGAGCTCGATGGCACTATTTTCAGCACCACGATCGACAGCGAGATTATCCTGCATCTCCTGGCCAAGCCCACTTACAAGGGCGTCGACAACAATCTCATCCGGACGGTTCGGCGTTTGGAGGGCGCGTATTCGTTGGTGATCATGACCGAGCGCGAACTGATCGGCGTGCGCGACCCACATGGTTTTCGCCCGCTTTGCATCGGCAGGCTCAAGTGCGGCGCCTATGTTCTGTCGAGTGAGACTTGCGCGCTGGACCTGATTGAAGCGGAGTTGGTTCGTGACGTGGAGCCGGGTGAAATCGTCGTCATCAACGACGACGGCATCAAGAGCTACCAGGCCTTTCCCGATCAGAAAAAGCGGTCTTTCTGCATCTTTGAGTACGTCTACTTCGCGCGGCCGGACAGCACGATCGCCGATCGCAATGTCTATCGCGTGCGCGTCGAGATGGGCAAGGAACTGGCCAAGGAAAACAAGATCGAGGCCGACATGGTGGTGCCGGTGCCGGACAGTGGCAACTACGCGGCGCTGGGTTATTCGCTCGAATCGGGCATCCCTTATCAGATGGCCTTCGTGCGGAATCACTATGTTGGCCGGAGCTTCTTGCAGCCCTCGCAGCTGATTCGCGATTTCAACGTTCGCGTGAAGCTGAACCTTATCAAAGAGCTGGTCTACGGAAAGCGCGTGATCATCGTGGACGACTCGATCGTGCGGGGAACAACCAGCAAGATGAGGGTCAACAATCTCAAGGAAGCCGGAGCCGCTGAAGTGCACGTGTTGGTGAGCTGTCCGCCGCATATGCATCCGTGCGTCTATGGGATCGACTTCCCCGATCGCAAGAAGCTGATGGCCGCGAATCACACGATTGAGGAGATTTGCGATTACCTGAAGGCGGATTCGGTGAACTACCTTTCGCAGGAGGGCATGGTGCGCGCCACGGGCTACGGCCGGGAGAACTTCTGCATGGCCTGCTATGACGGGAAGTATCCAGTGCCCTACAACACCGACGTGGACAAGGAAATCATGGAGCGCCGCAAGGGCTTGATCGAAAGTCCCGGCGAGAAACTTTTGAACGATCAGAAGCAGACCGAACTGCTTTGAACGCCGGTTCCAAGGCGATGATATGCAACCACGAATAAACACGAATAGACACGAATCTCCCAACGGAGCCGCAGTCTCGAAGCGGACTTTTTATTCGTGTTCATTCGTTTTCATTCGTGGTTGCTGGAGGACGTGAAGTCATGAGCAAGAACGCATATGCCCGGGCGGGCGTGGACATCAAACTGGGAAATCAGGTCAAGGCGACGCTGCCGGAACTGCTGGCGTCAACGCATCGCAGCGAGGCGCTGGGCGCGGTCGGCGGATTCGGCGGACTCTTCGCGCTGAACACGCGCAAATACAAACAGCCGGTCCTCGTTTCGAGCGTCGACGGCGTGGGCACGAAATTGAAAGTCGCCTTCGCCATGAATCGGCACGACACGATCGGCCAAGATCTGGTCAATCACTGCGTCGACGACATCGCTGTGCTGGGTGCGGAGCCGTTGTTCTTCCTCGATTACCTCGGCACCGGCAAACTCAAGCCAGACGTGTTTCAGAAAATCGTCGAAGGATTTGCGCGTGGTTGCCGTGAAAATGGCTGTGTGTTGATTGGCGGCGAGACGGCTCAGATGTCGAGTTTTTATCAGCCGGGCGAATACGACGTCAGCGGCACGATCGTTGGCGTCGTCGACAAGGCTCGCATGCTCGACGGTAAAACGATTTGCCCCGGAGATGTCGTGATCGGGCTGGAATCCAACGGCCTTCACACCAATGGCTATTCTCTCGCGCGGCAGGTGTTCTTCGACAAAATGAAGCTGAAGCCGCGAACTCGCGTGGCGGAATTGGGCGGCTCGATTGGCGATGAATTACTGAAAGTTCACCGCAGCTACGGTCCGCTGATTCAGAAGCTCTTAAAGAAATTCAACCCGGCCGGCAAGACGCGCGCCATCAAGGGGATCGCGCACATCACCGGGGGCGGATTCGTCGACAACATTCCACGGGTGCTGCCAAAGAAATGCGATGTCGTGGTCGACAAGAACACGTGGGAAGTCCCGCAAGTCTTTCAGTTGATTCAGAAACATGGACGCGTGGACGCGGCCGAGATGTATCAGGTGTTCAACATGGGAATTGGCATGACTCTGATCGTCGGCGCGAAAGAGGCCGACGCGATACTGCGGTCGATCCGCGCCCGGAAGCAGGCGGCCTGGGTCGTCGGCGAAGTAAAAAAAGGCAAGGGCGTCGCGCACGTCGTGTAGGCGACCGTCGCGTCCTTGGTTTCAGATCGCAATTGCGCAAGCCGGCGTCTGGAGTTGAATCGGCAAAGGGATCTTCCCAATGTTACGCGAGTTAGTTTTAATTTTCCCCTGATGAAAACCCCAACCGAGAACAGGCAATGAGAATTCTGGTGATAGGCGGCGGCGGGCGAGAGCACGCCATAGTTTGGAAATTGGCGCAATCGGAGCACGCTTCAAAGATGTGGTGCGCGCCGGGCAATGCGGGCATCGGCCAGGAGCGCCTCGCGAAAAACGACGAACTCGTCAAGTGCGTCGGCATCGGCGCGAGCGAATTGGAGAAGTTGGCCTCGTTCGCGGAGGATCAAAAAATCGACCTGACGGTCGTCGGGCCGGACGACCCGCTGGGGTTGGGCATCGTTGATCTCTTTCAGGCCCGGGGGCTCCGAGTCTGGGGCCCGAACAAGCAGGCCGCGCGATTCGAGGCTTCGAAGGCGTTCAGCCAGGATTTCATGGAGCGGCATGGCATCCCGACGGCGAAGGCCGGGACCTTTTCCACGCCGGATGACGCGCGAGCCTTCGCGGCCACAATGGACGGGCGATGCGTGATCAAGGCCGACGGCCTGGCATTGGGCAAAGGCGTGTTGATGTGCGAGAACCAGGCGGAGGCCAACGCGGCCGTGGATCAAATCATGGTCGACCAGGCCTTTGGGTCCGCGGGAGCGAATGTCGTCATTCAGGAGTATCTGGAGGGAATTGAAGTATCGTTGCACGCGTTGTGCGACGGGACCACGTGCAAGTTATTTCCGACCTCGCAGGATCACAAGCGCGCTCTGGATGGCGACCAGGGCCTGAATACCGGCGGCATGGGGACCTACTCGCCGGCGCCATTTCTCAGCGAAGCTGAGCTGCTGGACGTCGGCGCGAAAGTCGTCGATCCCTGGCTGAAGGGCTGCCAGGCCGAAGGGATCGACTACCGCGGGATTATTTATCCGGGCGTCATGCTCACCCAGAGCGGTCCCAAAGTCCTGGAGTTCAACGCCCGTTTCGGCGATCCGGAAACCCAAGTGTATCTAATGCGTCTGAAGAGCGACCTCGTCGAGCTGTTCTCGGCCTGCGTGGATGGGACCCTGGCGAAAGAGACACTTGAGTGGAGTTCTCAATCCGCGGTCTGTGTGGTCATGGCGTCGGGCGGATATCCTGAAAGTTACGAGAAGGGGAAGGCGATATCCGGGCTGGACGAGGCGAATGCGATGACGGGAGTCACGGTATTCCACGCGGGAACGAAACTCTCCGGCGAGGAAGTGGTGACCAACGGGGGGCGCGTCCTGGGCGTCACAGCGCCGGGCGATGATTTAGCCTCCGCGATGGCCGCAGCCTACGCCGCGGCGGAGAAGATCCGGTTCGAAGGGGCGCATCTCCGTCGGGATATCGGCGCAAAAGCGTTCTGACGCCGGCAGATCAATCTGGGAAAGCAAAAAGGTCCCGGAATGCGGGAATCTGGAATTCCGTTTTCCTGTTTTCCAGGACTGACCCTTCCATCATCTGGACTGGTGCGATCGCTGGCGGCCTGGTTACCCAGGAGAGTCTGGGGACAATTCTGAAATCATTCACCGGATGAAATCATCCGGCAATTTCCACCACGGGGCCATTCTCTCGCACTTCTTCATGCCAAGGTCCTCTCCGCGGCAGAATTTCTTCGGATTTCGTCGAAACACCTTGAAATCACTTTTCTGACCATTCTCGAAGTGATACCAGAACGACCGCAGCAAGGCCGTTACTCTCGCAGGCGAAGCCAATCCGGCTTGTTCGGACTCATCCTCCAACTGGAATCGCCACCAATAACAGGATGGATTCAACGCCGGCTTTATCGTCTGGAGCGCAGCCGAGACCTTGATCGGGTCGGTTTCTCGCAGAATCCGCTGATAGGAACTACGGCAACTTGCCTCCTGAAGGGAGACTTCATACGCCCAATTCGCATGATTCCTGATCCATCGACTTGGGTCGGACTCTGCAACCCGCTGAAGCCGAGTCGCCGAGTCGTTCGATCCTATCCAGGCAAGAATCGAAACCCCAAGCGCTCGTTCGCGAGCAATTTCGTTTTTCAACAACTCATCGCAGTAGGTCAAAAGCCGAGATTCCGCGCTGTTTGCCAAGGCCGCAATACACAGTTCCATCACCTCCTGATCAGTTTGACACAGCACGAAAAGTTCCCGCCTCAAGAGTTCGTGGTCAGTTGTCCCGCATCGCTCCAAATTCCACAATTCAACGCAGAATTGGGGCACGTTGTATTCGCTGGTCACCGTGTGATTCATGTTCCCTTTTGTCAGGGCAACGTAGCACTTCCAGGCCCGGCGCGGATCCAATGAAAGCAAGCAACACATTGTCCGGTAGAGAAATCCCCCGATGTGATAATTCTTGGACGGATCTTCACAAGCTACGTCCAGAAGGGGGCTTGCTCTGAGCAAGAATTCTTTAGAATTCTGCTTCGCCCATCCGCGAAGAGCACGTGAGGCACCGAAGCAACTAAGGTCATAGTGTTTCCATGCTTGCAGATTTCGTTGATCCGCTTTCCACAGATCAAACTCACTATTCAAAGCCTCGACGGATTGAGCGTCGTCTTTCACAACAGGCTCCAATGGATCAGCCTCAACATTCCAACGATTAGCATTCCCGGTCCAGTTGTACGACCGATCTGCGCTCCAATCAAATCCCACTCGTTTTACCTCGTCGTCACGTGACAACCACAGCCGGGTTCCTGCCCGCGAACTGCGGTTGAATGGCGGATTACCTAGATGTTTTGCGACAATGGAAAACAACTCCCTCCCCCACCTTCTCAAATCATCGTCACGGCCGCTGAGGAGGAATATCCCTCCAGCGAATCCGACAGGCAATCTCTTCATCAACACATCGTAGTCGCCAGATATCAGTCGCGGATCAAAATCGAGAGCGCCATCCAACGCCCAGCTGCGTTGCGCCCCTTCACTGAACAGCTTGTTCGCATCAGGGCCGCTCAAATCGTTCTCGATTTGACCGACCGAGGCGCTCCGCAACCAAACTCTGAGCACCGAGAAATTCGGTTCAGTTTCATCGGGGCATTGGAGAATTCTTTCGCGAGCCCAATCGTATATTTCGGGATTTGGCGCAACTGTGAACCCTGCGACATAACACCAATACTCCATTTCCGTCCGAGTTCCGTCATCGGCGCCAAGCGGTTGATCTCGGAGTTCAAGACATCGTCGCTGCGCTAATCGTCGTGTCTGATCCGGCAGCAACAAGGACAATAGCTCCGGGATCGGATGACAGCACATGCTGTCGCGACGCGCTTCGGTTTTCGCCGAAGCTACAATCCATTCATGAACCTCTGGTTCTGAAAGCAACAACAACGCTATCTCATCCAGATCTTTTCCTATGTAGCTGTCAAGTTGTCCGTCAGTTACCTGGACGCTTGAAGCTATGGCATTCGCCCGTGATTGCCATTCGCGCAAATCGTCTGCTTCTAGCTTGGGAAAGACGCCTTGGAGGAACCAACACATTGAGAGAATTTCGGAGTGTTCATTGCGATTCATAGCGGACATCAAGAGTCGCCCTGC
>JBLHKZ010000026.1:0-34380 GCA_047618185.1 Limisphaerales bacterium | reverse complement strand
ATTTTTCAGGCGGTGCATGCGTCACCATCGGTCATCGCCTACGACGAGGTGTACAACGCGATTCAGACCGGCGTGATCGACGCGGCCGAGAATGAAGCGGCGGGAATCGAGCAGATGAAATTCTATGAGGTGGGTCCGGAGATTTCCCTGACGCGTCATGCCATTACGGTGCGGCCGGTGGCCTTCAGTGGGAAAACATTTCGACGGTCACGCCGCCCTACGGACTCTGCCTGTTGATCTCCGCCTCGCTGGGGAAGATCAAGGTGGTGGATGCTTTGAGGGACGTGGGAATCATACTCCTGCCGATGTTGGGGCTTCTGGCGCTGATCATCGTGTTTCCTGAATTGGTTCTCTTTCTTCCTCGGTGGCTCGAGACGCAGATGCTTTCGCCCTGAATCTGTATCGGCATCAGCGGCGCAGTTTTTCAACCACGAATGAACACGAATGAACACGAATCATGGGGAAGTGTTTCCAGAGGGTCTCGTTGGGTCGGGCCAAGGTTCGGCTTCACGTTTGGTCGAACGATTTGCCCCGGATCGCGAACGATATTCGTGTGGATTCGTGTTCATTCGTGGTTGCCTTAGTGAATGGGCTCGCGTTCTGCGCAGTCCAAGCTTCGGATTAACGCCTTTTTTTGTGCTTTTCCCGGCCGATTGTGGCTAAATCCAGATCGCTTATGAAATTGATGTTATTACGACTTTTCCTGATCCTGATGCTCGTCGTGACTGGTTCGGCGGCGAGTTCCCAAGCTGCTGAAGACGACGCCGCGAAGGAGGCTCACTTCCTTTCTCGAGTCCGGCAACTCACCTTTGAAGGCAAACGCTCCGGCGAGGGATATTTCTCGGCCGACGGCAAGGCTCTGGTTTTTCAAAGCGAGCGCGAGCCGGGAAATCCCTTTTATCAGATCTACCTGTTGGATCTTGAGACTGGCGACAGTCATCGTGTCTCCCCCGGCCACGGGAAAACCACGTGCGCATTCATCCGGCCGGGATCGGACGAAGTCCTGTTCGCGTCGTCGCATAAAGATCCCGCCGCGCGCGATAAGCAGACGGCCGAGCTGGACTTTCGGGCGTCTGGTAAACAGCGCCGCTACTCCTGGGACTATGAAGAGGCGATGAACATCGCGGTGGCCAAACGCGACGGGAGCGGGCTGCGACAGCTGACCACGGCCTACGGTTACGATGCGGAGGGTGCGTATTCGCCGGACGGTTCGAAGATAGTCTTCTGCTCCATGCGCGACGCCTACCCGGAGGAGAATCTTTCCGACAAGGAGCGGCAGACTTTGAGGATCAATCCCTCCTACTTCGGCGAAATCTATATCATGAACGCCGACGGCTCAGACCAGACTCGCCTGACCAAGAAGCCCGGTTATGATGGCGGCCCTTTCTTCTCGCCGGACGGAAAGCGCATTATCTGGCGGAGGTTTAATGAGAAGGGCACATTGGCCGATGTCTACACGATGAAGCTCGATGGCTCGGACGTGAAGAGGTTGACCGATTTCAAAGCCATGTCGTGGGCGCCGTATTTTCATCCCAGCGGCCGATACGCGATCTTTGCATCGAACAAATTGGGCTTCGACAACTTCGAGCTATTTCTCGTCGACGCCGAGGGGAGCAAGGAGCCCGTGCGCGTGACCCACACCGACGGATTCGATGGCTTGCCGGTTTTTTCACCCGATGGCGAGTCGCTCTGCTGGACGGCCACGCGCACGTCGAACAAGAAGTCGCAGTTGTTCATGGGGAAATGGGATCACGCTGTCGCGATTGGCGCGCTGGGACTGGCTCCGGATCGTCAGGAAAGCGAGTCGGCTGTATCGGCCATGGTTCCGGCGATCGCCGAGGACGATCTGAAGGCGCATGTCGGCTACCTCGCGTCGGACAAGCTGGAAGGGCGTGAGACGGGAAAACCCGGCGCGCTCAAGGCTGCGGAATACATCGCCAAGCAACTCCAGTTGGCGGGGATCGAGCCGTTCGGCGACGACGACACGTTTTTTCACAAATTCGAGTTCAACGCCGGCGCGAAGATCGTTCAGGAACAAAACTCATTGCGCGTTTCCCTTCACGTCAAAGACCGTGTGCCGCTCTCAACAGGGTTTGAAGTGGAGAAGGGATTTCGCCCGTTGGCCTTTTCCGCGAATGGCGAGGTCGAGGGTGAAGTCGTATTTGGCGGATATGGACTGGCGATGCCTCAGGAGGACGGAGGGCTGAGCGACCCCTATGGGGGCGTGAACGTCAGCAACAAGGTCGTGATGGTTCTGCGCTACGCTCCTGAAAACGTCGAGCCTAAGCGGAAGGCGGAATTGAATCGATACGCGGGGCTTTATTATAAGGCCAAGATCGCCCAGCAGCGAGGCGCTAAAGCGGTGCTATTCGTAACCGGTCCAAACTCGCCCAATGCGGGGAAGCTCTTCGGCATGTCCGGGGATTCGAGTCTGGGCGGCATGATCGCGGCCTCGATCACAGATGAGGTCGCGGCGGAGTTGTTGGGGCCCAGCGAACGGACTTTGAAGGGATTGCAAGCGGCGCTCGACGGCGAGGATCCGCATGCTCCGAGCGGTATGGAAATCAAGGGCGTCTCAATCAAGCTGAAGATTGGCATCGAGCGCATTCGCGGGACGGACCGCAATGTGTTGGGCATCCTCCTGCCGGGCAGCGGCGATCCGCATGCCGAGTATGTGCTGGTCGGCGCGCATTACGATCATCTGGGCCTCGGCCGCGAGGGCAACTCCCGCGCGGGCAAAGACGAGTTGGGCCAGATCCACAACGGCGCCGACGACAACGCCTCGGGCTGCGCGACGCTACTCGAGCTCGCAGCCAATCTTGCCGAATTGCGAAAGAAGAACCCCAAGGCTTTTACGCGAGGCGTGATTTTTGGATTTTGGTCGGGGGAGGAAATGGGCTTGATCGGCTCGGCGCGCTACGCCGAAAAGCCGAACATTCCGCATCAGTTTGTCTCGGCCTATCTGAATTTCGATATGGTTGGACGCATGCGTGACAACAAGCTGATCCTACAGGGCGTCGGCTCCTCGACAGGTTGGAAACGGCTGATTGAAAAGGCGAACGTCGCGGCCGGTTTCGATTTGAAGCTTCAGGAGGATCCCTACCTTCCGACTGACGCGACCTCCTTTTACCCCAAACAGATTCCCGTGCTCGCGTTTTTCACCGGCAGCCACGAAGACTATCATCGGCCCACCGACGACGCCGACACGCTGAACTACGAAGGCATCGAGCGCGTCACGAAGTTTGCCCGCACGATTGTGCGCGATCTGGTGAAGCCCGGCGCGCGACCGGAATGGGCCAAGGTCGATCGCAGCAGCAAGCCCAGCGTGAGCGGACTGCGCGTGTATCTGGGCACCATTCCCGATTACGCGGCCGAGGTGGTGGGCGTGAAGCTTACTGGCGTGCGAGGGGGCGCTCCGGCGGACAAGGCGGGCCTCAAGGGCGGCGACGTCATCGTGGAATTTGGAGGCATCCCTGTGAAGAATATCGAGGACTACATGGTCGCGTTCAATGCGGTCAAAGTCGACACGCCCACCAAGATCGTGGTCATGCGCGACGGCAAACGAACGGAACTGACGATCATTCCCGAGGGGAAGTGACCGCGGATCCCGAGAGAGGTTTTACCGCGGATTACGCGGATGGCACGGATTTTTCAGGGAAGGCCTGGCGGCCCTTTAGTTTCAACAGGAGCGAATAGAGAAAACGGAGAAATGCATTCCGTCTCTCCGTTTTCTCCTGTGCGGTTTTCCATCCGTGATATCCGCGTAATCCGTGGTTGAAAAAGTCCGAAAATCCGCGGTCAAGTCAGGCGTCGGGCAGTTTGTTGCCGGCGAGGCGTTCGCCCCACATGGCTCCCGCGATGGCCAGGAAGGCTCCGCCTCCCCGGTTCACGAATGCGAATCCCGGGCGAGATCAGCCCGATGATGAATCCGCCGATCAGGTAGCTGGAGAGATTCAGGACGCCCTGCATTACGAACTACAAATTGATCGACGCATACTTGCCGACGACGAAGTGTCCGACCACGCATCCCAGAAGCAACTCGACTACGACGAAGACGATCATGCTCAGGATGACCCATTTCATCGAGAAGGGCTGGTGCGCTGGTTCGGTCATGAGGCGGTATTCTTCGCGAGGAAGACCGCTATTTTAAGCGTTTTTCAGGCTTGTTGGGGCGGGTTACTTTGCCGTTGATGATTTCACAATGACGCGCAGCTCGGCGGGTTTGTCTTTGAGCCATTCCACGAATTTGTGGATTTCCGGGTGGGCCTTGAGCGCGGCGAGTGTGTTGTGCTCGCGCTCGAGCTGTTTCTCGTTGAAGACGGCGTGGATCTGTTTGTGGCAGGGGCGACAGAGCCAGGCCACGCGCGCTCGAACTTCCTTGCGATCGAACTGCTTCTTGTTGCGCTTGTTGGCGTGGCGTGTGCGCGGGATGAGGTGATGCTTGGTCACCTCATTCACGTCGCGGTTGCAGAGTTCACACTGGAAGTCGCCTTTCATGAATATCCTTCGCGGAGAAAAGGAATAGTCCCCGGGCGCGCTTTGTTCAAACGGTATTGAGGCGTGAGCGAACGAACAGTGTCGCGATGGCGAGACAGCCGACGATGCCGAGCCATCGCCCAGCGCCGGATTCGAAGACGATTGTCGCGTTGAATATCATGAAGAAGAAGAAGGCCTGCCATGCTGCGTCGGCGCGGCAGAGGCCAACGGTTCGAAACTCGACGTTCCGCCACATGCGAACGACGTCCACGATCCACGCTAACGTGAAGAGGTAGTTGAACCAGATTCCGCCGCCCCAGTTCCAGCCGGTCACTTCGGCTGTCTGTCGCGCGGTGTCCGCCTCGGCGGCCTCGTGGCTCCAGGCATGGTAAAACTGAAACGCGCAAATGACGTGGAGGACGTAGGCGAGGCAGCCAACAGTCCATAACCAACGGGCGAGCCCGGCTCTGCCCGCGCCGGGAAGGAGTCGAGCGACCGTCGCCGCAAAATAGCAGATCAGGGCGATCCAGATCGCGGCGCGCGTGGTGAATTCGGTTGATGTCATGTTTGCCCGGGGCGTGACCGAAACGAAAAAGACCCGCGCTCGGGAGGAGCGCGGGTCTGTCGAAAGGAGATTCGTCCGCGTTCAGCCGACGATTTTCTTGAACCACTCTGGATCGCCGGGGACGGGGATCGGGTATTGGCCGTTGGCGTCGGGCTGGCTTTTGGGCGTGCCCGTCCAGCGTCGGTTGGCCTCGTCGTAGGCGAGGTCGTCGGGCATCGTGCTGATGGGGGAGTTAATGGCCTGGTCCCAGGTGATCTTCTTGCCGGTGTAGGTGCACATGCGGCCAAAGATGGCGGTCATCGTGCTGAGCGCGCCGTACTCGGCTTCGTTGTAGGGCTTGTCCTTGCGGATGGCCTCGAACAGATCGTCGTGCTCCTGCTGATAGGGATTGGCGTCGACGCGGCCATTGGCCGGGCGATGCCGCCATTTCCCGCCCTGGGAGTTAATGTGGTACTGCTTCTGGTAGGGATTGATATCGACGCTGCCTTTGGTGCCGACGACGTGCTCGGAGATGCTGTTGAAGCAGCCCTTCTGGTGACGGCATTGGCTGTAGCAGCGGCTGCCGTCCTCGTACTCGAATTCGACAAAGTGGTGATCAAAAATTTCGCCGTCGTCGATGCCCTTGCGGACTTCGCGTCCGCCCATGCCCTGGGCGCTGATCGGATGGGTGCCCTTGACCCAGTTAATGACGTCGATGTTGTGGATGTGTTGCTCGACGATGTGGTCGCCGCAGAGCCAGACGAACTGATACCAGTTGCGCATCTGGTATTCCAATTCACTGGGCTTGCGTCCCCATTGGTTGGTGAGGCCCTGGCGGGTGCCCTTGTGGCCGACGGGGGTGCCGTTCCAGTAACAGCGGGCGGAGACGATGTCGCCGATGGCGCCGTCGTGCAGACGTTTCATCGTTTCGATATAGCCCGTCTGGTGATGGCGTTGCAGGCCGACTCCAATCTTAAGATTCTTTTTCTTGGCCTCGTGCGCGGCGGCCAGGACCTTGCGAATGCCGGGTGCATCCACGGCGACGGGTTTCTCGAAGAAGACGTTCTTGCCCTGCTTGACGGCTTCCTCGAAGTGAACGGGGCGGAAGCCGGGAGGCGTCGCGAGGACGACCACATCGGCTTCTGCGATGGCCTTCTTGTAGGCGTCGACTCCGACGAACTGGCGGTCGGGCGGGACGTCCACGTGGTCGTGGTGTTTTTTGCGAATGCTGCTGAGGGAATTCAGCAATTTGTCCTCGTAGGCGTCGGCCATGGCGACGAGTTTGACTGAGCCGTTTCCGAGGCGGTTGGTGGTCAGGGCCTGATCGACGGCGCCGGAGCCGCGGCCGCCGCAGCCGACGAGGGCGAGCTTGATCGTGTCGCTGGAGGCGGCGTGGACGAACTTGTCGACGCCGAGTCCAGTCAGCGCCATGCCGCCTGCCGCGAGGGTGGAGCTGCGTTGGAGGAAGTTGCGCCGATTGATCGGCGATTTGGGTGCGTTGGAATTGGATTCGCTCATGTTAGTCCTGTTTCAAACGTTCGTGAATTCGATCAAGCTGTCCGTGTATCGCGACTGTGATGTTCGAAGCGTGATTGTTATTCGCCGTTGCCGCGTCCCGCGCTCCAATGTTCGTGCATTTCCTCGGCGCTCGGGATCTTGAGCGGTCGGACGAGGCGCATTCCGAGGAACTGGGCGTCGGTGTGAAACCAGATGCTCTTGGGTAACTGGGGATCCTGGATCTTCCAGTCCGGATGCGAGGGCAGGCGGGCCGAGCTGCGGAGGAACTCGGGATTGTGATCCCAGGAGCCGCCGCGTGCCGGGCGGGGATAGAGATCGACCGGGATATTGAGCGGATTGTTCGCGACCCCGTCCTTGAACTGTTTGTAATAGTCTTTGGAATACTGGTCGACGACCCACTCGGCGACGTTGCCGTGCATGTCGTAGAGGCCCCAGGGGTTTGGCTTCTTCTTGCCGACCTTCTGGTACTTCCAGTCGCTGTTCGCTTCGTACCAGGCATAGTCGCCAAGCATGGCCGGATCGTCGCCGAAGTGATAGGCCGTGGTCGTGCCTGCGCGGCAGGCATACTCCCATTCGGCTTCAGTCGGCAAGCGGTAGAACTGGCCAGTGCGGGCGCTGAGCCACTGGCAGAATTTCCGGGCGGAATGTTGCGTCATGCTGATCGCGGGATAACCGTCTTTGCCCATGCCGAAGCTCATTTCAACGTAAGGCTTGGTTGGTTCGCTGCTGGCGACGACTTGTTTCAATTCGGCGACGATCTTGGGATCGGTCACGCTGCCCATCGTTTTTTTGTCGTCCTGATACATGAACAACTCGAATTCGTTCCAGGTGACTTCGTGCTTGCCCATCCAGAAGGGATCGATCTTTACCTTGTGCTGCGGTCCTTCGTCATCCGCGCGTTTGGTTTCGCTTTCCGGGCTGCCCATGACGAACTGCCCGCCCGGGATTGGCACCATGTGGAAATCGACAAGTGAGTCGGGAACTCGGTGGGTATAAGGCTTCATGTCCGCCTGTCCCTTTTCTTTTTGATTCTTGGTGATACGCGCATGGATCGCGCGGACGAGCGCAAGGCCGTCGGCCGATTCGTCGACCGTCTTTTTCTTCGGAGAAAGCTTCAAGCCCTCGGGCCACTTGGCGCCCTGCTCGACCCAGCGGCGGATGGTGTCGATTTCCTTTTGAGACACCCGGTCTTTGGCCTTCGGAGGCATAACGTCGTCCTCGTCCACGCCGAGAGTCATGCTTTTGTAGAGGTAGCTGCCCTCCGGGTCGAAGGGGACGAGGTTGGGGCCGTTGTCGCCGGACTTCATCGTGGTCTCAAAGGTGGTCATGCTGAAACCGCCCTCCTGCTTGGCGTCATCCCGATGGCAGGCGACGCAGTTGAATTCGAAGATGGGCTGAACGTCCTTCACGAAACGCGCGGGTTCGACCTGGGTCAGCGTCACGCCGTCGGGCCATTTGGCGCCCTGTTCGATCCATTCCTTGAGGACGTCGAGCTGTCGTTTGGAGAGGTGGTCGACGGCCTTGGGGGGCATGACGTCGTCCTCGTCGGCGGACATGCTGGCGAGCTTGTAGAGGAGGCTCTCGTCGGGCTTGCCGGGAATGACCGCCGGTCCGCTTTCGCCTCCCTTGAGGAAGGTCGCTTTGGTGTCGAGTCGCAGGTCGCCCTTGTCCTTGTCCGCGTTGTGGCAACCGACACAGGCGGCCTCCAGCACGGGCTTGACGTGTTTCTTGAAATCGATGTCTCGGGCGGAAGCTTGAAAGGCGGTCGCTGCGAAGGCGAGCGAGGTTACGGCAAAAATCAGTTTCTTACGTTTCATGTTCTGGAATTTCGGGGCGCAACTGTTGACGTTGACCCGGGGTTTGTCAATCTGTTGGACGGCAATGCGAGGCAAACCCTTCAAGTTCAAACGGTTGGTGATAGGCGGCTTGCTGCTGATGGCGATGGCGGCCGTTTGGGTCGTCTTTTTCTATCGGCCCACTCCGGATCTGCCGCCGCTGCCTGAGCCCAATGGCCACGACTTCATTGTGAAGGCGGGAGCTGCGATTCGATTGGAGCCATCGGAGATTCGCGCGATTTCGATTCCACCGACCAATTCATGGGCGGACCTCCGGCATTTGGTGTCCACCAATGGCGAGGCGTTACGACTTGTGCAGGAGGGGCTGGAGCATGAGGCCCGCGCGCCGATGTGGGTGTACGACGAGGAGGACGTGAGCTACATGATGGGGCTGATGTCGATCCGATCGTTGGTGCGCGTCATGGCCGCGAAGGCGGCAATCGAGCGTTTTGAAGGGCACACAAATGAAGCGGCGGTAATTGCGTTTGATGCCGCGAAGTTGGGAGTTCGTGCCACGGAAGGCGGTCCGATGATCGATTTTCTCGTCGGAACTGCCGCCGCGCAGAATGGGCTCGACACCCTCAAGCTTTCGATTGCCGGGCTCACCGTGCATCAATGCCGCGAGTTACAGCTAAAGCTGGATGGTTTGGCGGCGGAGCTCGACACGCCCGAAGAGGTGGTCCGCGCGGAGCGCGCCTGGATCCAATACAATTTTGGCGTTAAGGGGACGTTTGTGGCGATGTGGGAGAACGAGACCTTGCGGCCGTATGAAGAATTTCGGACCCGAATGCGAAAGCGATACAATGATTTGAATCGAGTCTTTATTGAGCTTCGAATCCTGCTGGCGGCTCAACGCTTTCGATTGGAAAAGAGCCTGGAGCCCGACAGCGTCGAGACGTTGGTCCCAGACTACCTTCGCTCCGTACCTCCCGACCCCGAGACGGGGAAGCCGATGACGTTGCCAAAGTGAGATGACATGAAGTTGAACGAACCCAGCGCCGAGACAAAGAAGGGTGAAAGCAAACGTCGCTTTGGATGGCGATGGGCGGTTGCGGCGGTGACGCTGCTTTTTGGGTGGTTCTGTTTCTGCTTCCTTGTGCCGCCCGCGTTCCAAGGCTTCCGGTTGATGAGGGTTCGTGGCAGTCCTTTCTTGGCGAGTCGATATCAGTTCGCCAAATTCGTGTGGTTCTGCGCGCGGATGCCGTTTTGTCGAGAGCAGCCGGCAGGCATGAGCATTCAGCGCGATGCGGAATGGAGATGATCCGTTTTGGGCATAAGGTCTGTCGTGGCGGGGTAGTCATCAATGCCTTGGGTTCGATTACCGCCATATCGTCCGGTGAGGACATATTGCGCGAGGAGTGTCGCAATTTGGACGTTCAGACGCTGCGTTCATATTGCCTGGAGTTGCTGGAGTTGGATGCGAAGCGGGAAGAATACGACGAGATTCTGGCGCGGGATCGCAAGGTGGATCGGGTCGCTTATTCCAGTTTGGCGGACACTCTCGACCGGCTGAGGGATTTGGTCGATTTTGAAACGAAACGCCAAATACGCTTTCATTTTGAATGGATGCGAACGCGATCGCGCCTGTTGATCGTAAAACTTGCGTTGGAGGCCCATCGAAAGGAGACCGGGGCCCATCCATCCGAATTGGCTGAGTTGCTGCCTAGTGTGCTGAAGGAAATTCCCGAGGATCCATTAGGCAACCCGGAATTTGCCTATGTTCGAAAGGCGGACGGTTATCTTCTATACAGCTACGGACCGGATGGCGTCGACGATGGAGGAATGTTAATCGACAAAAACACGATCAAGTCCCGGAAACCCAAAGGTGACGTGACGTTCGACCGATGGTAAAAAGGCGTCGATATGTCGAATTACATGATCGCCAATTTTGAGGATATCGATCCCGTGCGCTGCCCCTGCGGTTGGGCCAAACGCGCCTTCGCCGAGCCGGGCAACTCGCTCGCCACGATGCATGTCGTGGAGATCGAGAAGGACTCGCGCACGCACTACCACAAGAAGATGACGGAGATCTACTTCGTGCTCGAAGGCGAGGGGCATATCGAGCTGGACGGGGAGTCGTTTCCCATCAAGCCGCAATCCGCGATCTTCATCAAACCCGGCTGCCGTCATCGCGCGGTGGGGAAATTAAAGATCCTGAACGTGCCGATTCCGGCCTTCGATCCGGACGACGAGTGGGAGGATTAACCGGATGAAACGAATCAGCTTTTGCGTATATCGGGAGGATGAGTTTTATGTCGCTCAATGCCTGGATGTCGACGTGTCCAGTTTTGGCGAGGCTAGGGAGGAAGCCATTGAAAACTTGAAGGAAGCCGTGACGCTCTATTTCGAAAGTGAAACACATGTTCTATGATCCCAGGGGAAATCCTCCGATTCCGACGGATAGACGCACGAAGTCGGACCTGCGCGGCGGTTATTGTCCCGGTGTATTGGGGGAGCGCACGCGCCCTCGCGTGCATTCATTGGCGCCCTCGCCGATGAGTCGAGGCTCCGGGAGGCTTGGTCATTCGTGTGGTTCGATCATGGGTCCCGGAGAATACGGCGGGGCGCCGAATTCAACACGCGGGGGCGCGTATGCTCCCCGGAGCGCAACAGGCCGCCGAGTGATGGAGACTCCTGCGGGCTCGCCGGGCGTTAAATCCAGCCGGACGGTTTGGGGCGGCTCGCCTGTTCAAGAACCCGGTTTCACTGTTGGCGTCTGACTTGATGGCCTTCGACACTCCAGACGAACCCGCCGAGAAGGACCGGCAGCTCAGGGAGTTCCTCCAGCATCTGGCGGTCGACCGAGGGGCGTCGATCTACACGCAGCGGAATTACAAGCATGCGCTGACTGAGTTGTATCGATGGCATGAGGAGGATCGCAAGGGGCCGCCAGTCTGGGCGCGCCTGAAACGCTATGACTTTCGTTCCTATCTGCGCGTTCTCGGTCGGCGCGAGCTCAGCCGGGCGGGGATTCAATTGCGCTACTCGGCCTTTCGGACTTTCTACAAATTTCTTATCCGGCGGGGCGAGGCGGTGACATCGCCGATCAAGGACATTTCATTGCCCAAACAGGAGCAGCGGCTGCCGAAGTTTCTGACCGTCGATCAGATGGTGGACCTGCTGAAAGCGCCGTTGAAGGATCTTGAAGAACGACGCCAGGCCGATAAGGAGCCGGAGGACATTAGTCCGTGGCTGCGGGACATCGCGATTCTGGAAACGATTTACTCCTGCGGGCTGCGTGTCAGCGAGCTCTGCGGCTTGTTGGCGGACGACATCAACTGGTCGGAGCAATTGGTCAATGTGCGAGGGAAGGGGCAGAAGGAGCGGCTCGTTCCGATTGGCGAGCCGGCGTTGAAGGCGATTGAGACCTACTGGGCGTCGTTGGCGATGGCGCCATTGGGCGATCAGACGGTTTTTCTGACCAGCGCATCGAAGCGCAAGCCGATGTATCCGCGGCTGGTTCAGTTGCGAATGAAGAAGTATCTGGCGATCGCCGGCCTCGATCCCGGATTGACCCCGCACAAACTACGGCACAGCTACGCCACTCATATTCTCGATGCCGGCGCCGATCTGCGCAGCGTTCAGGAATTGCTTGGCCATGCGCATCTGGTCACGACGCAGGTCTACACCCACTTGACGACCGACCGTTTGAAGCGGGCTTATGACCAGGCTCACCCACGCGCGTGAGTTTGTGTGAAAACCGTAGTAGCCGAGGTCACGAGGCTCATTGCCTCGGCTGCTACGGGGTCTTGGCGTTTTTACGCAGTCTCGTGTGAAGGGGGCGTGGAATGGGACACCGCGGACGGCGTCCCTCTCTCGGCGCATGAAGTGGCGCTAATATGACGGACAGCAGGGCTAATGAAATGAAAATGAAGTCTTCACGCTGAATGCTTTGACGTGGATGCCGTCGGCGCCTACTTTCTCGCGTTGACCGGAAGTGAATGCATTTTCCCGGTCCCTTGAAACAGCTCAAACATCACCTTTGATCGATATGTCTAACTTACTTTATTTGGTTCCAGCAATCGGGGCAGTGGCCCTGCTTTTCACGTGGATGCGCTCGCGCTGGGTGGAGAAACAGGACCCTGGCACGGAGCGGATGCAGAAGATTGGCGGCTACATCTACGATGGCGCCATGGCGTTCCTCAAGGCCGAGTATCGCGTTCTCGCGGTGTTTGTTATTTGCGTGGCGGTGTTACTCGGAATCCAGGGAGCGTTCGCAGAAGCGTCGTCGCCGTTGGTGGCATTGTCGTTTATTTGCGGCGCGTTTTGTTCGGCGCTTGCGGGATTCATCGGCATGCGCGTCGCGACCAAGGCGAATGTGCGCACGACCAACGCGGCGCGCACCGGGTTGAACCAGGCGTTAGCCGTCGCGTTCAGCGGGGGAACGGTCATGGGCATGGGCGTTGTCGGCCTGGGGGTTATCGGATTGAGCGTATTGCTGCTGATCTACTCGAACATGTTTGGCATGGGCGACAAGGACGCGGCGATGAAGGTGATCACGATTTTGACCGGGTTTTCGTTTGGCGCGTCGTCGATCGCGCTGTTTGCCCGCGTGGGCGGGGGCATCTACACCAAGGCGGCTGATGTGGGCGCGGATCTGGTCGGCAAAGTCGAGGCCGGCATTCCCGAAGATCATCCCCTGAATCCCGCGACCATCGCGGATAACGTCGGCGACAATGTCGGCGACGTGGCTGGCATGGGCGCGGACCTTTTCGAATCCTACGTGGGATCGATGATTGGCGCGATGGTGCTGGGCGCGTTGTTTATCGGGGTTCCCGGATTCACCGACAATTTTGGCGGCCTTTCAGCGGTGTTGTTGCCATTGTTCTTGGCCAGTATCGGGATTGTCGCTTCGATCATCGGCACGTTTTTTGTGAAAGTGAAAGAGGGCGGCGATCCTAAGTCGGCGCTTAGCAAGGGAGAATTGACGGCGGCGGCGATCATGCTGGTTGGTTCTTTCTTCGCGATCAAGGCGATCCTGCCGGAGGGCTTTCGGCATACCGCCGACGCGCCGGTTGAGCTGTGGTTGGGCGTATTTCTTTCAACGATTATTGGACTGGTTTGCGGGTTGGCGATCGGCTTTGTGACGGAATACTACACCGGCATTCACAAGAAGCCCGTGCTGGAGATTGCCCGCCAATCGTTGACCGGAGCGGCGACAAATATCATTTCGGGTCTGGGCATTGGCATGATGTCGACGGCATGGCCAATCCTGTTCATCGCTGTGGCGATCATCGGCTCCTATGAGTTGGCCGGGCTTTACGGTATTGCCATCGCGGCAGTTGGCATGCTGGCCAACACGGGCATTCAATTGGCGGTCGACGCTTATGGGCCGATCGCGGACAACGCGGGCGGCATCGCCGAGATGTCGCAACTGCCCAAGGAAGTTCGTCAGCGGACCGACAAGCTAGACGCGGTGGGCAACACCACGGCGGCGATCGGCAAGGGCTTTGCGATCGGTTCGGCGGCGCTGACGGCGCTGGCGCTGTTCGCGGCCTACATGGCGACGGCGGGCATCACAACGATCGATCTGGCCCAGCCCTACGTGATGGCCTGTCTCTTCGTGGGCGGCATGCTGCCGTTTCTTTTTTCGGCGATGGCGATGAACGCGGTGGGGCGCGCGGCCATGGCGATGATTCAGGAGGTGCGCCGGCAATTCCTCGAGATCACGCCTTTGAAGAATGCGCTGGAAGCGATGCGCCGCAATGACGGCAAGGAAGTCTCGGAATGGAGCGAGGCGGATCAGAAGATCTTCGAACAAGCCGACGGCGCGGCCGAATACGGCAAGTGCGTGGCGATTTCGACGAAGTCGGCGATCAGGGAGATGGTCCTTCCCGGGTTGCTTGCAGTGCTGAGTCCGGTAGTCATTGGATTTGGTTTCAAGGCGTGGCTGGGCGGGCCCGCGGCCGCGCAAGCTTTGGGCGGGTTGCTCGCTGGCGTGACCGTGTGCGGCGTGTTGATGGCGCTGTTTCAATCCAACGCCGGCGGGGCCTGGGACAACGCCAAGAAGATGTTTGAAGAAGGGCTGACCATCGACGGTCAGGATTACGGCAAGGGATCGGAACCTCACAAGGCGGCCGTGGTCGGCGACACCGTGGGCGATCCGCTGAAGGACACTTCCGGACCTTCGCTGAACATTCTCCTCAAACTGATGTCCGTCGTCGCGCTCGTCATCGCGCCGTTGCTGCGCTAGCTCCGGGCATTCCGGGGATTCGCTGCGTCGAGTGTTTCCCTGACGCGAAATAGAAGATCGTGCACGCGAAACGGTTTTTGGAGGAGCGGCATGTGCTTGTCGATTCCGTGGTTTGAGCGCAAAGCATTCCCGCTGTACCCGCTGCAAAAGAGCACGGGCACGTTTGGCTTGAGCGACTTGATGTGCTCATAGGCGTCACGCCCGCTCATCTTGGGCATTACCACGTCGAAGAGGAGCATTTCGATTTTTTCAGCGGATTTTTCAAAGACGCGACAGGCTTCTTCGCCGTTCGTCGCGGTGAGCACGCGATATCCCGCGTGTTCGAGAACGGTGACCTCGAGTTCGCGCACTTCGGATTCGTCCTCGGCGAGCAGGATGGTTTCAGTGCCATTCTGAGGGGCGGCGGCGCCGGTCTCTTCATTCTGGGCGCTCGCCGATGGCGTGTTGGGAAGCAGGATGTCGAATCGGGTCCCGTGGTCGGATTCGCTGGTGGCGTGAACGATGCCGCCGTGTTGTTTGATGATGCCATAAACGACCGACAGCCCGAGCCCGGTGCCGCTTTCGGCCGCTTTCGTAGTGAAGAAGGGCTCGAAGATGCGGGTGAGAGTCTCTTTGGACATGCCGCAACCGGTGTCGGCTACGGAGATTTTGGCGAAGTCCCCGGGCTCGATCCAGGGATGGCTCCGTCGGGCGTTTTCGGAAAGGGTTTCCTGATTGAGATCGATCGTAATACGTCCGCCTTTGGGCATGGCGTCACGGGCGTTGATGATGAGGTTGATCAGGGACTGTTCGAGTTGTCCTTTGTCGGCGTGAACTGTCTCGCCTGAAAAGCAGGAATTGAACACAACCTCGATGTCTTCACCGATGAGTCGTTTGATCAGCTTGAGCAGGTCGTCGACCAGGGAGTTGAGGTTGACGGCGACTTTGGTGAGCGGTTCCCGACGGCCAAAGGCCATCAATTGTCCCGTGAGTTGGGCGCCGCGATCGGCGGCGTCGCATACATGGGTGAGTCTTTTCTGACGTGGGTCGTCCTCGTCCAAGGTTTCGATCACGAGTGAGCTGTATCCCTGAATGATTTGGAGGAGATTATTAAAATCGTGGGCGACGCCGCCGGCGAGAAGTCCGACTGCCTCCATCTTCTGCGCCAGCCGGACCTGTTCTTCCAGCGTGACTTCGCGGGTGATGTCCCGATTGATCGCGATGTATTCGAGAATCTCGCCATCTGCATCCCGCACGGGGTAGATGGTCGCGATCTCCTCGTATTTGCCGCCGTCCTTGCGGCGGGTGGTAAAACGGCCCATCCAGACGTCCTGCTCGGCAATGATCTTGATAATCTCCTCAAAGGCGGCGGCTCCTGTGGTTTCCCGTTCGATGAAGTCAAACGTTTCACCGACGGCCTCAGAAAGCGGATAACCGGTGACGCGCTCGAAGGTGGGGTTGACGTATCGAATCACCCCGTCGGTGTCGATGATGAAAATGCTCTCGGCCGACTGCTCGACAACTGTGGCGAGGCGCCGGCGGTTTTGCTGGGTCAAGTGGCGTTCGGTGATGTCGCGCAAAATGACCAGGACTGCGGGTTCGCCCTCATAACGGATCGGCATGACCCGCGTCTCGACGGTGATTTCCCGGCCATCGAGGCAGCGCAATCTCACCTCGTGCGTGGGGTTGGGCTGCTCGTCTGAAACCCCGCCTTGAATGTGTTCCTTGACGAACGTGCGAGAGTCCGCGTGGACCATGTCAATGACCTGCAGGCCGAGCAGCGACTGAGAGCCGGCGGCGCCAAGCATGTCTCGCGCCATGGGGTTGGCGAACAAGATTTTCCCCTGGCGGTGGACGAGGACTGCATCGGGGGCGAGATCGACCAATTGGCGATAGCGTTGCTCGCTTTCCTGAAGCGACCTCTGAGCTCGCTTGTGCTTCGTGATATCGCGGGAGATGCCGATGACGCCGTTGACTTTGCCGCGCTTGTCACGGAGGGGCATCTTGGTGGTTTGCAGCCAGCCTTGGTTGCCCGCCGGATCGTGGTAGGGCGTCTCTCGATTGACGAGAGGTTGCCCGGTTTTCAACACTTGTTTGTCGTCGCGATCGAACCGCTCGGCGGTTGCTTTGGGAAAGAAATCGAAGAGGGTCTTGCCGATGGTCTCGGTTTCGTTCGAGGCGCCGAGCATGCGCACATTGGGGCGATTGTTCAGCACGAAGCGACCGTCGGCGTCCCGGATGTAGATGTAGGCGTGGAGGTTGTCGATGACGGTCCGCAGGAGCGAATCGTCCTCGCGACTGAGGCCGGCGGCCTGCCCGGAGGCGTTAAAATGCGGAAGGGCGGCGAGGATTTCCGGAATACTGCGCAGGTCCTCGTCGCTGGTGGAAATGGCGTCGACGGCGCCCGCTTTGACGGCTGAAACGGCGGCGCGAACGCTCAACTCCGGCTCCACGATTACAATGGCCAGCCTGGGGTTCGTCGCGCGCGCCGAGGCGATCAGCTCGATATTGCGAAATTCGAATGCTCCCAACGCGGTGAACATGACGCCCTGGCCGCCGGCCCCGATGGCGTCCTCGAGATCACCGCGTGACGCGACTTCTACGATTCGGTATTTCCAGGCGATTTCCTCAACAGTTTTGCGGATCTGAGCCCTGTCTGCGGCGGACTCGAACGCAAGGAAGAGGTTGAGATTTTGGTTGGACGGTGGCATCGGGTCGATGACGCGGAGGTGTTATAGGGTCGATAATCCGGATCGCGTCAAATAACGGCGGCGACGCAGGATGAATTCGGCGGATTCCTAGTTTCAATTGGCAAATCTTGCTGGCCTTCGTTCTTAGGGGCAATAGACTCCTGCTTCGTTTTGCCAGATTTTCGAATCATATCATTGTTGCCCAGTTGCACCGAGATTGTGTGTGCCCTGGGCTTTGCGGAGCAACTTGTGGGCCGATCTCACGAATGCGATTTCCCGGCATCCATTCAGAATCTGCCGGTTTGCACATCTGCCAGAGTGGATTCCAACACCTCCAGCCAAGCGATCGACAATGAAGTGAAATCATTGTTGGGCAGCAGTTTGTCAATCTACGACATCGATGAGGGGAGACTGCGAGAATTGCGGCCGGATATCGTCCTGACCCAGGCGCAATGCGAGGTCTGCGCGGTAAGCGTTGCCGAAGTCGAAGCGGCGCTGTCGAACTGGACGGAAGGAAACCCGCGCGTGGTCTCCGTGGCGCCGCGTCGTCTGAGCGAGGTATGGGACAGCATGTTGGAGATCGCCGCGGCGTTGGACGCGGAGGCCGAGGGGCGCGCTTTGGTGAAGCGGCTCAAACTGCGCACGGTCGACATCATTGAAAAGACCTGCATGGCGAAGCGACGCCCGTCGGTCGCCTGCATTGA
Source organism: Limisphaerales bacterium (assembly GCA_047618185.1). Classification (GTDB taxonomy): domain Bacteria; phylum Verrucomicrobiota; class Verrucomicrobiia; order Limisphaerales; family JAYPEY01; genus JAYPEY01. The sequence goes on along the minus strand of JBLHKZ010000026.1, from coordinate 16,441 downwards.
GTGGATCGAACCGCTGATGGCGGCCGGCAATTGGATTCCGGATCTGGTGGACCTGGCGGGCGGCGAATCCTTGTTTGGCGAGTCAGGCCAACACTCGCCCTGGTTGAACTGGGAAGCCGTGCGGGAGCACGATCCTGAAATCATCATCGTGATGCCCTGTGGGTTCGACATCGCGCGGACGTTGCGGGAGATGCCTGCGCTGGCGGGGAATCCGGATTGGGAAAAGCTGCGAGCGGTCAAGTCAGGCCGCGTCTATGTCGTCGACGGAAATTCGTATTTCAATCGTCCCGGCCCACGATTGGTGGAGTCGCTGGAGATCCTGGCGGAGATCATTTATCCCGCTCTGTTCAAGGCGCGGCATGCCGATACGGGCTGGGAACAGTTGAAGGGGTAGGACGATGTGACTCCATTCAGCGGGAGCGCTGACAGGAAAGCGTCCCTTTCTTGATCAGTTCGATAATGGCCCTGACCGCATCGGTATCCCGCCCCGGGAAATGGTCGAGGACATGGGGGATGGCGCCATTTTTGCGGGCGAGGCGAAAGATGGAGGCCTGGTCATCGCTGAGCGAATTCTCGTCCACTGATTTGGCGGGGATCAAACCGGCGTCGGGAGAGGGTATGAGCTTGTCCAGTTTTGCGAATTCGACGGGGAAGCTTTCGTGCTCCTCGAGAATGGCTTCCATGGAAATTGAAAGCTCGCTGTCGACCTTGAGGGGCGGTTCGTGATTGAATTCGAAGGAGCCGCTTTTCGCTCGAATCAATCGCTGAATGGCTTTTTCCGGGGTGATGCTTGGGGAGCCGTCGACCCGCGCGTAATAGATGGCGCCTTTGCGAAAGAGAATGCGACCGGTGCCCCAGGACGCGTGAACGGAAAGCACGCCCGTGGCGTTGGCCTCGGACATCATGCCCAGCAGTTCCTTGGGTTTGGTGGTCGCGAGGGAGCCGGACATGGAGCTGCCCATGGTGGCAAATTCGCCGGCGGGGTCGCGGTCGCGAAAGATGCCTACGGTCGCCGGATTCAGGCCTTGATCTTCGTTGATCCCGAGTTCCTCATTGCCCGAGCGGACGCGAAGGCGCGCGTCGGCGATCTGAATGGAGTCGCCGGGATAAAGCTCCTTCTCCTTGATCTTTTCTCCATTGACGATCGTGCCGTTGATCGACCCCAGATCTTCGATGAAATGACTCGAAGCGCGGGCGAAAATGCGCGCATGCCGACGGGACGCCTTCTTGTGATCGATCAGGATATCGGCGTCGCTGCCTCGTCCCAGAATTTGATCTTTATCGGCGAGCAGCTCGACTTTTTCGCCCATGCGGCTGCCGGTGATGAACTCCAGATTCAGAGTCTCATCAGAAGGGGAGGATTGTTCCGCGCTCATGTCCGTTAACTGATAACCGAATTTCCACGGCTTGTCGCCCCTGGTAAAAGCGAAATTGCCGAGTTGTGTCAGGCGGCCTTGGCGCGATTGAATGCGACCGCATCGGCGTAGCGCACGCCTGTTCCGCCGAAAATATCGAGCGCGGAGCCGATCGTCAGGTCGACGCGGCCCTGGCCGGATTCAGCGACGGTCGTCAGGTCTTCGAGAGACCGGGCTCCGCCTGCGTAGGTGGTCGGAATGGGGGAGGACTTGGCGAGGATTGTCACCAGATCGAGATCGACGCCCTGGCAGAGTCCTTCCACGTCCACGGCATGAACCAGAAACTCGGCGCAGTCGCCCGCGAGTTCCGTGAGCGTCTCCGGCGTGACGGCGAGGTCGGTGATTTTTTGCCAGCGATCGGTGCAGACGAAGTACTGGCCATCGCGCTTGCGACAGCTGAGGTCGAGAACCAGACGCGACTTGCCGATCGATTTGACCAGAGTGTCCAGTCGTTCGCGATCCAGACGGCCTTCACGGAACACCCAGGATGTGATGATGACGTGGGAAGCGCCTGCGTCGAGCCACTCCCGCGCATTGTCAGCCGTAATGCCGCCGCCTATCTGCAATCCGCCCGGCCAGGCGGCGAGAGCTTCTCGGGCGGCGTCGTCATTGCCGGGGCCGAGTTTGATGACATGGCCGCCGGTTAATTGGTCGGAACGGTAAAGCTCCGAGAACCAGCCGGGCGATCGATCCGAAACAAAATTGGTGCGCGCCTGCCCCGAATCGTCGTTCAGCGTGCCGCCGACGATTTGTTTCACCTGGCCGTCGTGGAGATCTATGCAGGGACGGAACATGTGCGGAATAAAAACTCATTTGCCCCGGAATGGAAGGCGGAAAAGGAGGCCACACAGAGGAAAAGCGGGACGCAAGCGGCCAGACGCGGAGATATCGGTCGGACTGGGGGGTCAAGGAACAATTGTTCGGCGCGTCCAGAAACCGGATTTACCCCGTTCGAATTGCTCGCGTTCGTTCTCACCGGGGCGAAGACTCAACCAGTCGATGCTTGTGATCTCGGTCTCGATGACCGTGAAATTGGTGAAACCAGCTCCAGATTGTTCGAGGGTGGGAAGTGCGCCTTTCCAGTCGCACGGAAACGGTGATTCACCAGGAGCGAGCGTTGCGCCAGGCGGTTTGCTCGTGCAGTAATTGGCTCGGTTTGGCAGCGGAACGCCCCGCCAGGCTTCGCGAGCGATATCGTCGCCGATGTGAATCGTGGACAGGCCTGAGGCGCGTATTTGATTTTTTTTGGCGGGATTATAGAACAACCACTCGGCCTGGGGATTCTGCCTCAGATCCGCGATCTTTGGAGATCTGCGATCAGAATAGCAGACCAATCGGCCGAGTCCCGCGATGACATCGCGGAGCACGACGGTCCGGACGGAAGGACCGGCGTTTCCGATGGTCGCCAACGCGGGCGTGCGAAAAGGGTCGCCGGGGTCGTCTGACGCGCGAACTAGGAGCGACCACATGGCGGCTAGGTCTGCTTTGAGGTTGATGTCCTCCTCGGGCGCCAGATCGAGAACTTGGCTGCCGATCAAGTCCTCACGATCCATCGCGTGCAGACGGCAGGCGGCCGAATTGGCATCGAGCACAATGCCCTCCTCGCTTTCGGGTTGCGACCGGGCGATTTCCACTTTTTCATCGTTCGCGCTCCTGAGTTTAGTCACCTGAATCTGCAATTCCATTGGGGCGATGATTTGCCGGCTGAGGGGCAGCAGGGCCCGCTCCTGTTGGGGGGGGCAATTGGCGCGGTTGGCGGTCGGCTTTTTTGTCGGGGATTCGAGCGGACATGCCTGGGCGGTGGGAATCGCGCGCGAGTAAACCATCGCCGTCGGCGCCGCCGGCTCGCTCGAGGGCTAGAAATATTTGATGTACTGGCGCGTCTTCAGGCGGTTGATATATTGTCGGTGAAGACGCGTGCGGTTTTCTCCGATCAGAGCGCGTTCGATATCGTCGGCGACTTCGGGAAGCGGTTTGACGCTTTTGCCGCGGATGTCCTCGACCTTCATGATCAGACAGGCGTCATTGATGGCGATGACTCCGCTGCGGGCTCCCTTTTTGAGTGTGAAAGCCACGGCGGCCAGCGTTTCGGGCAGCATGGATTTCTCAACCCAGCCCCGATCTCCGCCTTTAACCGCGTGGACGCCTTCGGAGTAGATACGGGCCATTTCCTCAAACGAGGCGCCGTCGTCAAGTTTGAGGAGGATTTCGCCGGCCATGACGCGGGCGCGATCGGGCGGGGAATCGGCCGGTTGGTTGATATAGATCTGACTCAGACGAACTTGTTCCTCGACCTGGTAATCGTCCTGATGGCCCTGATAATAGTCTCGAATCTTCTGCGGCGACACGATGATATCGGAGGAGACTTTGATGTGAAACATCTGGTCGACGATGATCTGTTCGCGGACGTTGGTTTTAAATTTATCAATGGTTCCGCCCTTTGCTCGCAATGATTTGGCGAGGGTCATTCGGTCGCCGTATTGTTCGCGAATCCGACGTTGGATCTGTTCTTCGACGACGCTTTCCGGGAGGTGATAACCGGACACATAGTAGTCATGGAGGACGAGTTCGTGCTCCACGAGGTTGTCGGTATAGGCTTTGCTCCGTTTGATGTACTCCCGTTTGAGCGCCTCTTCCGGCACGCGGCCTATTTGCCCCCGCAGCCACGTGTCCATCTCGGCGCGGACCTGTTCCTGCGTGATGATCTTGTCGTTCACCTTCGCGGCGATGCCGTTTCTCACCACGTGCGTCTCTGCCGCGGGCGCGTTGAGCGAGGCTCCGAGGAGCGCGATGCCAATCAAAAAAATGCGTCTCATTGTGAAAGTAAATCCAGTCTATGGGCGGCCAATCCGCCGGTCAAGGCGGCCCGCAATTGCGCAATTGACGCGCGGGCCCTTTTTGTTACGGTCTGCCGCCATGAGTGTCGACAGTCCAATCGTCAGCAACGTTCAGTCCGGCCGATTTTATTTTAGCCAACTGAGCCTGCGCGTTGGGTTGTGACGAATTGCAATCCCCAACCCGAACCGCAGGTTTTCGCCTGCGGTTTTTTTGTAATCCGCGCGCGAGGCCGGAAAGAAAAGCATGATCATCGTTCTAAAGCCAGACACAAAAAAGAAAGACGAAACCGCCGTCCTGAAGGAAATCCGCAAGCTGGGCTACAAGCCGCATATCATGCGGGGAGTCGAACATGTGGTGATTGGCGCGATTGGCGACGAACGCACCCACCATTCGCTGGAAACGCTGACGGCGTGGCCGCAGGTCCAGAGCGTGATACCGGTGCAAAAAAAGCACAAATTGGTCAGCCGAGAGGCGCACCCTGCCAATTCCCGCATCAAAGTGGGTAAGCACTTTATCGGGGGTAAACAGCTTCAGATCATGGCTGGCCCTTGCTCTGTGGAGAGTGAGAAACAGCTCATGAAAACGGCCAAAGCGGTCAAAAAGGCAGGAGCCACGATCCTGCGGGGAGGAGCCTACAAACCTCGCACTTCGCCCTATGAATTTCAGGGGTTGGGTGAAAAGGGCCTCAAACTCCTCGCCAAGGCCCGCGATGAGTTTGACATGCCGATCATCACGGAGATGCTGTCTCAGGATCACGCCGACCTGATGGCCGAATACACGGATATTATCCAGATCGGCACGCGCAACGCGCAAAACTTTCAGCTCATTATCGCGGCGGCGAAGACCGGCAAGCCCGTCCTGCTCAAGCGCGGCATGACCATGCTGATTCAAGAGTGGCTGCTCGCCGGCGAATACGTCCTGGCAAATGAGAATCCGGGCCTCATGTTCTGCGAGCGCGGCATTCGCACTTTCGAGAGCTACACCCGCAATACGCTGGACCTGTCGACCATTCCGATCGTGAAGGCCGAGTCCCATTGTCCGATCGTGATTGATCCCAGCCAGGGCTGCGGACGTTCGGCGCTCGTTTCGTCCGTGTGCAAGGGCGCCGTCGCCATGGGAGCCGACTCGCTGTTGATCGAGGTGCACCCGAATCCGGCCGAGGCCTGGAGCGACGGCGCGCAGCAACTCGATCTGGAGGGGTTCGCCAAATTGATGAAGGAGTTGAAACCCTTCGCCGAAGCCGCCGGGCGGACGATGTAGCGCGGGACTAATTTGCCTTGATCGCTACCGGGCGGGGAGCCATGAGCGCGATCAGCTGTTTAATGTCGACGGCCTCGAGCAGGCCGAAGCAAAACAATTCGGGCGTTTTCTGAACCGAGCCGTTTTGCTTGATGACATCTCTGAGGCTGGAAAGCGGGCGATGAAGCTTCAATCCGTCGATGGCGCGAGCGTCGAGATTGGCGGCAACCAGTGCGATGACGCCTGAGCGCGGTCCGACGGCCGAGACAGTGACCTTTGCCTTGCGATCGTATTTGCCGGCCCAGCGCGCGATGGCGGCGAGTTGGCTGGATTGCACGCCCAGCGGGCGTTCGCCGGTGGCCGCGACCAGCAGAGCAAAGAGGTAGTCGCGTTTCGTGATCCTGGATTCTCCGAAGTAAAACAGGTCTACGGCAATGACACGTTGGTCGCGGGCGAGCAGATCCTGGATTTCGGACGCAACCGAAGCGCGCCCGCCGTCGGCGATGACGATGGTCGTGCCTTTCGGCTCGCCGCGCACGAGTTCGACCGCCGGCACGGTCCATTCATCGTCGAGCTTCAATCGCCAATGCGTGGCGCTGAATTCCCCATCCACAACGGCTGCCTTTTCCGCCGCAACATCGTAGTCATGTGGATTGACGGCGTCGCGCAATCCCTTGAGAGCGTTGCGCCGCCATTTGCCGCCGGCGCCGACCTTCGTCGGGATGTCACCGGAGCGGGGAAGTCCGGCGCTGAGTTGTAACGCGAGTGTGTGGAAATCCTGATTGTTCGGGGGCAGGGGAACGTTCAATTGCTCGATCGATTTAATCTCGGAGTCGGAGGGAATCTCCCGAGCGTCAAAGCGCGCATCGTGCGGAAAAAAGAATTCGCCGAACATCCGATAGAGAGCCTGCCGATTGTCGATCTCGAAGTTGTGATTTCCCGGGTCGTGATTGACGTGGTAGCGCAGCGAGCTTTCGGCGTTGTGAAGCTTGTAAACGGGATTGGCGGCGCGGAGCAGAGGGGGCAGCGCATGATCGGCGGCGAAGCAGCAATTGTCCTTGGCGTTGAAGGTGAGCAAGGCCGGCCTGGGCGCGAGCATGGCGGTCATGTGCGCGTAGTCGGTATAGGCGGCCAGATCGTTGGGCGTCTGCTCCGAGTCGCCCAGATCGGAGAAATTGTAGACGCGCGTGCGAAAGCTGGAATAGCCCGCGACGGGATTGCACAGCGTCACCCGGGTATCGAGCGAGCTGATGAAAATGGTCTGCCAGCCGCCGCCTGACAGGCCGGTTACGGCGACGCGTTCCGGATCGGCGTTCTGGTGGGCGAGCAGGATGTCCAGCCCGCGGGACATGGCGAGGTAGAAGGGCGCGATGCCGCTGGTTCCGCAAAGGTCGAGCTGGTTCATCCGGTAGTGATTGAAGCCCTCGGTGTTGAGTTGGCCCATGCCGAGCCATTCGACGTTGAGCGCGAGCATGCCGCGCTTGACCTGATTGATGCAGCGCATCTGCTTGTAATCGGCGGCCTTGCCCTTGGGTCGATCGTGGCCGTTGACGTTCATCACGACGGGGACTTTGCCGGCCAGATTGTCGGGCACGTAGAGCAGGGCGGCCGTCCAGAGACCGGGCAGAACTTCATAGCGAAGTTTGCGGATTGAGTACCCGGGACCGCCGGGGATCGTGTCCAACCATTCGACCCGGGTCTCCGCGTCGCGCCATGCCTTGGCTTCGCCGCGGAAGACGACCTTTTCCAGTGTTTCGCTGCGCATCTTGTCGGCGCGGCGTTTCCATTGCGCGGCCGTTCGGACTTTGGGCATGTGCGGAATGCGGGCGTCGCAAAACGCCTGCACCTCTTTCAGCGGCGTGTCCGCTTCAAGAATTGGCGCGACGAGCGTCTGGCGCAGATCGGCAGCCGTGGACTCTGAGGGCGAAATGAAAGCCAGGCTGAGCGCGGCGCCGAGGAGGGAAATGATTTCGGATCGGGTGTGCATGGATTGGAGCGCATGATACAGATTTGGCGGGCGTCGCCAATCGACTTTTCCGTTTCACGGCGCGGCGGCCTTCGGTAGGGTCCGCGAAGATCGGACTATACCGAACACCAAAATCAGTTTCCAAATAGGCGAATGGAAATGCCTGGCACGGCTCAGCGGGATACCGCGACTGCGGGATCCACCGAGCCTAATTGGAACTTCCGGCAATTGCGGGAGTCTTTTTGGAAGTCGCTGTCACGACTTGAAAACGGGTTCAAATTTTATGGATGCAAAACAGAAAGAAGTTCGGCGGGTGGTTCTGGCCAGTTTCGTGGGCACGGTCATTGAATGGTATGACTATTTCCTCTTCGGAACGGCGGCGGCGCTGATCTTTGGCCCTTTGTTCTTTCCGATGGACGACCCCTATGTTTCACGGATGGCCTCTCTGGGGGCATTCGCGATCGGCTTTTTCGCCCGGCCTTTGGGCGGCGTTGTCTTTGGACACTACGGAGACCGGGTCGGGCGCAAGTCCATGCTGGTCGTATCGCTCGCCTTGATCGGCGCTTCCACCTTTCTGATTGGCCTGTTGCCGACCTATCAACAGATTGGCGTTGCGGCCCCAATTCTGCTGGTGATTCTTCGCCTGGTTCAGGGATTTGGAGTGGGCGGCGAATGGGGCGGAGCGGCTCTGATGGCGATCGAACATGGGCATTCGGGAAAACGCGGGTTTTACGGTAGCTGTGTCCAGATGGGCGTGCCGGTTGGGCTGCTACTGGCGACGGCGGCGTTCTGGGGCGTGTCAAGACTGCCGGAAGAATCGTTGATGTCATGGGGCTGGAGAATTCCTTTCTTGTTGGGCGGAGTGTTGTTTGCCATCGGCATGTTCATCCGGGTTCGGCTGGTGGAGAGCCCTTTGTTTACCGAGGCGTTGAAACGAAAGGCAGTGAGCAAGGCTCCGATCATTGACGTCTTTCGCAATCACGGCAAAAACGTCTTCCTGGCCATGGGCGCGCGTTTTGCCGAGAACGCGTGCTTCTACATTTTCAGCGTTTGGATTCTGTCGTATGCGACCGAAAGGCTTGGGCTGGAGAGGAACGTCATGCTGGTCGGCGTCTGGATCGCCGCAGCGGTGCAGATTGTCGCCATCCCAGGGTTTGGCATCTTGTCGGATCGAATCGGACGACGGCCGGTCTATATTGGCGGCGCGATATTCATGGGGCTGTTTTCGTTTCCGTTTTTCGCCCTGGTGGAGACGAAATCAACGCCGTTGATTGTGTTGGCGATTGTGCTGGGGCTGATCGGACATGCCGCCATGTATGGTCCGCAGGCGGCTTTCTTCTCGGAATTGTTCGGCACAAAGGTTCGCTACAGCGGCGCGTCGATCGGCTATCAACTGGCGTCGCCTTTCGCCGGCGGGCTGGCTCCGCTGATCGCGACCGCGCTCGTGCAAAAAGCAAACGGGCAATCGTGGCCGGTCTCGGTCTATTTGATCGGCATGGCGGTGATTACCCTGGTTTCGGTCTATCTCGCGGCGGAGACGCATCGTTCGGATATCTCCGGACTCGACGAGTCGGACAGTGGCTGATGAAGGAGCCATGACGGAGGCGGCCAGAATTGGGGGAAGATTGTGGGAGGCAGCGAAGCCGCGTTTGAAAAAACTGGGGCGCGGTCTGGCCTGGGCGGGGATCGTATCCGCTTGTCTCACGGTGTGGCTCTGGTGCTTCGGCGCGCTGCTTTATTCCAATCTTCCCTGGGCGTTTGCTCGCGGATTGATGGCCGTGGCGTTTCTCGTGAGTGTTCCAGCGGCATTGATTCTTCGCGTCGATCGACATCGCGTCGCGAAATGGGTCGGGGGAACCGCAGCCTTGATCGCGATCTGGCAGATGGCCATTCGACCGTCCAACGATCGGGAATGGACGAGCGATCAGGAGGCGCTTGCGACCGCGGAAATTTCGGGTGATTTGGTGACCGTTCGGAACATTCGAAACTGCGTCTACCGGTCGGAAGAGGACTATGACGTTCGCCACTACGACGCGACGTTTGATCTCAACGAATTGGAATCGGTGTGGTACGGCGTCGAGCCGTTCGGAGGTTTCGAGGGCGCGGCGCACACCTTTCTGAGTTTTGGGTTCAAGGGCGACCGCTACCTGGCGGTGTCGGTGGAAATTCGCAAGGAACGCGGCGAGACCTTCTCGGTGTTCAAGGGCCTCTTCAAGCAATTCGAGCTGATGTACGTCATCGGAGACGAGCGGGACATCGTTTTGCTGCGTTCGAACATCCGCAAAAATCCCGTTTATCTCTACCCGGCGAAATCAAACGAAGCCGGCCGGCGGAAGCTTTTCCTGAGCGTCATGAATCGGGCCAACGGACTCGCGGGGAAGCCGGAATTCTATGACACGCTACTCAGCAACTGCACCACGGCGATTGCTGATCACGTGAACGAGCTGATCCCCGGCAAGGTCCCGTGGGGCAGGCGGGTCATTCTGCCGGGTTACTCGGGCGAGTTGGCGCACGAACTGGGATTGCTCGACACGGATTTGTCATTCGAGGAAGCCTAGCGACGATTCCACATCAACGAGCGCGCGGAACGGTTTGCCGATGATCCGGAGTTTTCAGTCAAGATCCGCGAGGTGGCGGAGTAGCTTCGTTTTGGGAGCCAAGCATGCACCTGGTGTGGGGCGCTCGTGGAAAACGTGGTTTTCAATCCCTGTCGAATCGTGGTCTGAGCTTGCTTAAGAATCTCCAGAAATGCCGACTGGCGGCAAATTTGTGGCTTGCGGGGAGGATGACTTATGATATTGACGTAGTAACGCTTATATTAAGCAGTATTACGACTGGGTGACAAATGAATCTCGGATCAGAAGGAATCGCTCAGGCTTTGCGGAGATTGAATGCGAAGTTGGTCTATGCGGAGATGCCGCCCGTGAATCTGGTGGTTTGCGGCGGGGCGGCCCTGGTTTCGTTGGGATTGATCCGGCGTTCAACCAGCGATGTCGATGTGATCGGTTCTCTGCCGTTCAACGCGATGGACTCGACTTCAGATTCTGTGCGTCATCTGAGCGACCTCCTCGATCTGGAGCCCTCTGAGGACGAGGCAGGAGCGGCGGTCGATTGGCTGCTGCGGCGGGATTCGAGCGACGCCTTCAAACAGAAACTTAAACAGGTTTTGGACCGCATCGGCCATGAGCGAATTGGCGAGAAAATTTAAGGCCGATCGGACCGAGACGATACTTTCGTTCGTCTGGCAGCAATGGTCGCGCATTGGCGGGGGAGCCGCGGGCGGACGGGACGGCGACAGGATTGTCGATCCCGAGCCTTTGTTGCTGCTGACTCTGGAAGTGGCGCGTCAGGATCCGCGCATGTTCGACTCCGCGCTGGATTGGCTCATCGTCAATGGACGTTGGCTCAATGTGGTTCGACTGACCGCGCTTTCCGAAAAGGATAAAGTCTGCGATTCAAGAATTCTCGGAGCGGTGGCCGCGATCATGACGCAACACGATCGCACACTCAAGTGGAAGGCTCTGGCCCGACGATACAAGCCGGATTCCATCGGCGATCTCGCACCGCTCTTCAACAAGAACGGAAAACCGATGTTGGTTGACGTGGCGGAATCGGATCCAATCTTCGCGAGTTACGGATTCTTGCGGGGACGCTTCACACAGCGAAGCCTCGCGACGTCCGTGCTGACGCCGGATAAACACAAGTGGTCCGCCTCTGAATTCATGTTCCGCTCGCGCGCGTTGTTCGGCGTGAATATTCGGGCCGACGTGCTTTCCTATCTGGCGCTCCGGCGCGCGGCTAATCCAACGCGAATCGCCAGGGAGCTGGGATACTCGCAGCGTCGGGTGCAAGACGCGTTGGTCGACATGGCGGCCTCCGGCGTTTTCAAGGCGCGAACTGTGGGGAAGAGCAAGGAATACGTCTTTAATGCGGGCGTCGGATGGGGCGGCATCATGGGCGGCGACAAGACTTCCGTCGAATGGCGCGACTGGCGGGCGCTTGCCCGGGCGTTTAGCGTCATCTGGAGGGTCGTCGTCGCCATCAAAGAAGAACTTGCGGACGAATATATTATCAACGCGGAGGAACAAGCGGCCTTTCGCGAGGCGAGGGATGATCTGATCGCGGCGGAGCCTGGCTGGAACGGCAGTTTGAAAGAGACGTTTGTCCCAAGGGAGTCGGACGCTTGGACTTGACGGTTGCGCGTTTTCCCAGGCGAACGAGCCATTGATCCGCTTGCAAACGACGAGCTTGTGGATCGGCCTGGCCGGGCCTCTCGGTTCAGCTCTTCGTCGTCAAGGCCCGCTCCAGTAGTTCGTTCATGCGGTTGATCATGGCGCGAGGGTCTTCGAGCAGGCCGGCCGCGGCGCGGCAGTTGTCGAAGATCTGTTCGGCGACTTTGGCCGCGAGGCCGGCGTCGTCGACGCGCTTCTTGTTGAGTTGCACGATCATGTTGTGGCCGGGATTGATCTCAAGATCGTATTTTTCAGGCATGCCGCCGCCGTCGGGATTCATGGATTTCATCATGCGGCGCATGGAGGCGGTCATCATTTTGTCGCCGTCGACGATCACGGCCGGGCTGTCGACCAGACGCTTGGAAACACGGACTTCGTTGACTGTGTCGCCCAGGGTTTCCTTGATCCATTTGGCAAGCTCTTCGCCTTCGGCTTCCTTGAGCTGTTTGGAGCCCTTTTTCTTCGGGGCGTCGACTTCGACCTCGGCCTTTTCGGCGGCGATGATCTTCTTGCCATCGAACTCCATCAGGTGATCGGCGACGAATTCGTCCCAGGCGTCGTAGAAGAAAAGAACTTCCTGCGAATTTACCTTGAAGGCCTCGAAATAGGGGCTGCTTTCGGCGGCTTCGCGATTGGGCGCGCTGATGTAGTAGATCTCCTTCTGCTCCTCGGGCATGCGGGAGACGTAGTCCGTCAGGGAGGTCGTCTTGCCGGCGTCGGTGACGTTGGACTCGAAGCGCAGGAGCTTGCCGAGCGCGTCCTTGTTGGCGTGGTCGGAGGCGACGCCTTCCTTGATGAAGCGCCCGAAGGTCTTGAAGAATTCGTCGTATTTCTCGGCGTCTTTCTTGGCCTTCTCGGTCAGCATCTTGATGAACCGCTTGGAAAGGACGGTCTTCAGCTTGGCCATGAGCGCGGAGTCCTGCATGGATTCGCGGGAGATATTGAGCGGCAGGTCCTCGCTGTCGACGACGCCCTTGACGAAGCGCATCCATTCGGGGAGCAGCTCCTTGGGCTCGGAATCGATGAGGATCTTCCGGCAGTAAAGGTGAACCTGGGATTCGCCGCGGGGCATGCCGGGCATTTCGAAGTTCTTCGTGGGCACGAACAGCAATGAGCGAATCGCCAGCGGCGCGTCGGCGCTGAAGTGGAGGCGATACATGGGAGCCTCGGAGTCGTGCCCGATGAGCTTGTAGAATTCCTCGTATTCGGCGGCCTTGATGCCGCGGGCCTCACGAGCCCAGATGGCCTCGACGGTGTTCTGTCGCTCGCCGTTCAGGTTGATGGGAACCGGGACGAAATTTGAATAGCGTTTGACGATTCGCTCGACGGTCATCGTCTCGGCGAAGGTTTTTTGCTCCTCGGTCAGGTGAACGACAATCTTGGTGCCACGGGGCGCGTCGTCTTTGATGGTTTCGATCTCATAGGAGCCGGTTCCGTCGGAGGTCCAGCGGCAGGCGGCGGCTTCGAGATCGAAGGAGCGCGATTCCACGACGACTTTCTCGGCGACCATGAAGGCGGAATAGAAGCCCACGCCAAATTGTCCGATGAGATTCGCGTCGGGCTTTTTGTCCTTTTCCTTGGCGTCGGCGAATTGTTTGAGGAACGCCTTGGAGCCGGAGTGGGCGATCGTGCCCAGGTTCTCGACGAGTTCGTCGGCGGTCATGCCGATGCCGGTGTCGGAAATGGTGATCGTGCGCGCTTCCTCGTCGGTCGCGATGGTGATCGCCAGCTCGAGGTCGGGATCGTGAACTTTGGAGCCGGAAGCCTGATGGAAGCGCAGCTTCTCGAGCGCGTCGGCGGCGTTGGACACCAGTTCGCGAATGAAGATTTCCTTATCGGTGTAAAGGGAGTGAATAACGATATCCAGCAATTGCTGAATCTCGGCCTTGAACTCGTGTTTCTTTGGTTTGCTCATCTGCTTGATTCTCTGATCTCAGTGGAAAGAGGCGCTGGTCATAGCGATTTTTTGAGATTCGTCAAGTGTTCGAGTTGGATTCTTCCGGCTTTAAGAGGCCGGCCACGGCAGCGAACGGGCGCAATCGATTCGGAGAATCGGGTAATCAGAAAGGGACGGAGTCCCGGACGGCCACCCTTGTAAATGGGAGCGTCAGCGCTGTGTCCAGATCGGCGATGACCAGGCCATGGCGGTCAGGCCTCGGACGGGCTTTTCCTGGGTGACGCGCGTGTAGTAGATCGCGCCGGGTTGGAAGGTCTCGTCCTTGAATTCCGTCTTGAAGTCGAGGGTTCCGGGTTTCCACTCCTGGATCGTCTGAAACTTCTTGTCCGGCTTTTGCCAGCGCAGCAGTTCCACCGATTTGATTTTATCTGTTCCCAGCGCGCGGATGAACAGGTTGGGCGGTGATTTTGCTTTGACGAGACTGCCCATCTCGGCGCCGTTCATTCGGAAATCGAGAATGATTTTGGATCCGCTTGTGCCATAGCTGCGGCGGGCGTGCAGGGCGTCGAAGACGCCATGGCGTGTGAGGGAACTCGCGCTGACGGCGACGAGGCCGTAGTGCGGTTGGCCGGGTTGCGCGCGATGGTCGTCCGAGGAGGCGATCGTTCCAAGGCGCAGGCCGCGAATCCAGGCGTCCTGGGCGAAGGTCGGCGCGGGCAGGCTGCGGGCGTTCGAGGTGAACTTGCTGTGCTCGAAGGACAGCGGATGGCCAGGATTGTAAACCTCACTCAGACCATGGCCTGAATAGATTTCAAAGGCGCGGCGAAAGCGTTCGTCGTGATGTCCGAAGTCCACGCCGCCGGGAAACTTGCCGGTGTGATGAGGGATGGTGATGGCCTTGCCCGCTTCCAAAGCTTGCCACATTTCCTCCAATGTGTTTTTGGACGGATACATCAGGACGGTCGGTTGGTCGCGGAAGTAGACGATATGGTGGCCGTAGGGGCGGCCAAAGGAGCATTCGTAGGCGTGAAGCGTGGCGAAGTTTCCGGGCTGATTCTCTGATTCCGTTCGCGCGATGTACTCCTTGAAATTGTGATCGCCCAGGCCGCGCGTTCCCTGTTTCTGTCGGGCCAGGGAATGATCGGACATGGCGTAGAAATCAAGGCCGGTCACGTTTCGAGCGTAGTTGAACGAGTCGTTGCCCACGCCGTCCCAGCTGTAATCGGTGTGCGAATGCAGGTCGCCCCAGAACAGGCTGCGGATCAGGGGCTTGCCCGTGACGTCAATGGGATTGGAAACGGCCGTGAGTCCGGTTCGCCGGCCGACGAGTTTGATGCGCAAGGGGCCCTCGGCGAAGGGTGTGATCGTGAATCGGGCAAATCCTTTGTCAGCGACTGCCACGCTCGTTGGGTGGTTGGCTTTCCCGGTCAGGACGGAGATGTCGAAGGTCTCGCCGACAAGCGCGGCATTGAACTGCTTGTCCAATAGCACGACCAGCGCCTCGATGTCGTTGCCCGCTGTGGCGTTCGAGGGCGCGTGGCAAAGGGCTTCGACCGGAACGCCCGGGATCGTACGAATCGTCGTGCGGCTCTCGGTCAGTTTGAAGCCGCCGTCGCCGGTGGCGTCGACGGCCGCCAGCACGGCGCGCGGTTCGGTCGCGATGGCGCCGGCGAGCATGCCGGGGCTTCCGCCAGTCCTGTCACCGTAAACGATAGAGATCCTGTCGCCAGCCTTGAGCGCGCCTTGCTCAACCACGGCGCGGGTGACGAATACGTAGCGTTCGTAGCGGCCATCGAGCGAGACCTTGGCGTGTTTGATCAACTCCTTCTTCGATTCGGATTCGACGATGGCTTTGACTTTGACGCCGACGCGACTGCAGTTCGCGCTGATGTAATGCGGCGATTTTGGCTCCATTGCCTGAAGGCGATTGGCCGAGTTGCGAATTCCGGAATGGAAGGCGTCCGGCAATTGAACGCGGATGCCGCCGCCCGAGGCGATGCCGCCTTCGCCGACGGTGAGCGTGACGGTCCAGGTTCCGTATTCGCCGGACACGCCCTGGCCGGGGGCGATGCCGACGCTTCCTTCGGCGGTTCCGGGTTCCATGGTCGCGACGGGAGCCGCGGCGAAGGCGTTGGCGCACAGGGTTGCGAGCGTCGCGATGGAGAGGAGGGTGAGAGATCGTATTGGCATGGCGGCAATTGGTATCGGCGAAATGTTCGAGCGGATGAATCCCGTTAATCGCTTGTCCGAACGGCGATCCGCCTGAGATAGTGGCAAGCGTAATCAAATTTGGAGAAATGAAACCTTCTTTTGTCGCTGAACCGATGAACGGCCAGCGTGTGGTCTTGCCCCGTCCTCACATGCGCGTCAACTGAACGGGTGTCGATACATCTTGGGCGGGCTGTTTCACGAGTGGGGATGTTGTTTGGCGAAGTTACACATGGAAAAGCGGCAGAGGACAGCCGCAGTCCAAAACCTGTCGGACTGCCTGCGAGCTTTGGATTGCGCGATAGCGTTTTGGACTGCGGCTGTCCTCTGCCGCTTTGGGGAACGGCCGGAACGACACAGTTGGACGCGTTTCCCGCGAGAATCAGGTTTTTCATTGAAAAAAATGCGGGTTCGCCCCGTCATGTCCGGATGCGAAATTCAGGCAGGCCTTTAGTCGTTCTTCTCTTTTTCCTTTTTGCGATTGTTTTACCGGATTGGGCGCGTGCCCAGTCGCCGCCTGTGGATCATTTTCGTCAGCTCGATGAAATTTGGCCGACTCCGAATGACCTTCGTCGGCCCTCGGGCGCGCCGGGCAAGGCCTACTGGCAGCAACGCGCCGACTATCTGATCAAGGTTCGCCTGGACG
>JBLHKZ010000025.1:0-34524 GCA_047618185.1 Limisphaerales bacterium | reverse complement strand
AGATAGAGGAAGAAGGGCTTCCGCTTGTGACGCCCGATGAAATCCACCGCCTCCCGGGTGAGCGCGTCGGTCAGATACTCCTTCTCCTCAACCGGCTGCCCGGCGCGAAGAATCGGATTGTTCGCATTGTACGACGGTTCGTTGCCGCCCATGTGCGTCGTGTAGATCAGCTTGCCGTCAATCCAGCGTCCCTTACCGCCGTCCGGCAGGGCCTTGCGACGCAACATCGTGGTCACGCCCTTCCACGGCGGCGGCACAAAGTAATGCCCCTCGTGCATGAACCCGAAGAACTCGTCGAAGCCGCGGCGAATCGGGTGATATTTCGGATGCCCGCCCAAGTGCCATTTACCGATCAACGCCGTGGTGTACCCAGTGTCCTTCAAATGTTGCGCCAGCGTCACCTCGGACAGCGGCAGCCCCGCGTCGGCATCCTCGTTGTGCGCGCCGATGGGATTGAACTCGTATCCAAAGCGCGTCTGATACTTACCAGTCATCAACCCCGCCCGCGAGGCGCTGCAATACGCCGCCGTCACATAACCACTGGTAAAACGCACGCCATTGCGCGCAATCGAATCAATATGCGGGGTCGGAATCTCCGGATTGCCCTGACAACCCAGCTCGCCGTAGCCAAGATCGTCCGCAAACAGCAGGACGATGTTGGGGCGGTCAGGACGCTTGGCGGCTTGTGCGGAGACGCAAAATGCCAACAGGACAGCGGCAACTGCGATAGCCAATCCAATCAAACCGTGAGACGGACGTCGTCCTCGGTGTCCCTTGCCAGTCAATGCTCGTGTCTTCATCGATTCGCAAATAGTGACGCCAAATTCTTCGAAAGCCAAACCCGTTACTCAGCGATGCAACGTTCCTCCAACCCTGCAATATCCGAGAGAGCGGCATCAATTTCCGCGCGCCATGTGGCGTTGCCAACCGACACCACAACGGTTGAGCAATCATCCCAACAGGGGTCCTCGGCTGTCGCGACAAACAAGGCAAACCGCAAAGCTTCCTCCAAAGATTCGTCACTATGCCACGTGGTCATGACCAGAACGTTCGTGCGGTCCGCCATTTCCATCTCCAGATACTGCCAGTCACAGATATCGTGGGCTCGTTCACAATCCTCCCCCCAGGAACAGAACCAGACATTGCCGCGTTCGATCAGGAATTCCGTGACCGCGGATAGTTATTCCGTCGATTCAGCCCGAAAGTCGGCGCACAGCAACACAGTGAAATACTTCGATGGAATGGGAAGCGACAGAATATCCGCAAGACAAGGAACATGGGCGACGAACACCGGAAAAGGATTCTCCGCATTGCTCGCGATCGGCTTCATCCCATCAAAATTCGGCATCGTTCGACAATTCTCACATATGGGACGCCGAGGACGGCGTCCCTCTCAAGGTCGAGGCCTACTTCCCGGACATGCAAATGACCTCGCCCTCAGTAGTCGAGAGGTAGAGCCGGTCGTTGGCCACGGCCATGCCGTCCCAAACTGGAAGGGAGCCGAGCTTGAACTTGCCGACTTCCTTGCCGTCCTTCGCGGAATAGGCAATCAGCAGCGAGCCATCCCTGCCTTGGAGAATCTCATCCTGCTCAACGAGCATCTTTTGAATTTCCTTGTCCTTCTCGGTCAGCTTCTTGAACGAGGCTTCCTCATCGATCACGTCCGCCGGACCGGCGACGAAGATCGTGCCGCCGGCCTTGACCATGGCGCGCGCCAGCAAGGGCACGTCCTGATTCCACAGGTGCTTCACGATGGAGCCACCCTGTTGGTTGGCGTTGCCTTTTCTTCGCACGGACACGGTGGCGACAAATTTCATGGCGTTGCCGACCTTGCCCTCGACATTCTGCGCTCCATCGATTTTGCCGTGATGCTTCTTGCCCGAGGTGTCCAGCGCGCCGCCCTTGTCGAAGGAACACGCCAGAACGAGCGACTTGCCTTCGACCGTGCGTCCCGGCTCAGCAAAGTTCTTTGCGATCTCATCCGGCGTGAGTTGATCATGATAAATCCGCGGCTCGTCGATCAGTCCGTTGAACCCGTGCGGCGACTGGTAATCCCCCACCGCGCTTCCCTCGTCCGCGCCAATTTCCAACCCCTGCTTCGGATCGGTTGAAATCAAGCCCGACGAATGGCTCGTGGCGACCATGCGGCCATTGACGAACAATTGGAGATTCTTCCCAGAGGTCAACACGCCGGCGACATGCGTCCAATCCTTGCCGACCTGCGCGTCAGAACTCACCTGCGAGGAATTGTTCGCCGACCGAACGATGAACTGCGGACGCCCTTTCGCAAGAATCAGCGCAAACCCATCGGCCGGACCGCCGCGGGCGATGATGACACCGTTGGGCTTATTGGGCTTGATCCAGGCCTCCACCGTGACCGCCTTGCCCTGCGGGTTCAGCGACTTCGGCTTGTCGAATCGAATCATCGACGGACCGCCCGCCTTTTGACCACGGCGATTCACTGGGGCTGCTTTCGGTTTCACCGGAGCTTCCTTCGTCGACGCGTAGAGCTGATGTTCGAGAGTCGTGGTCCATTTCAGATACTGCGGCTTGCGGCCAAAACCGAAGACCTTGTCCTCGTCGAAGACAAGGATGCGGCCTGACTGGGTGTTCTTGCCGGCCTGGTAATAGCCGTTGTGCCCGCCCGCGAAGTTTTTGCCGTAAACCCAGTAAGACCGATGAAACCAAGTGTCGTCGAGGAAGCCCATCGGGGCGAACAGGTGCCGACCATCGCCCTCCTGCGCTGCGCCCTGTTCAGCGGCGTTGCCCGAAATCGGGCCAATCTCCATGCGCGTGCCGTCGAGGTCCATTTTCTGGGAACGCATGTAGACGTAGCTGCCGTCGCTGGAAAGAATGTCCGGCAGGCCGACGGGCATTTGCAACGTCGCGATTTTGTCCTGCAGGTCTTTGCCCGTCTCTGGGTCCTTGTCGTCAAGGACGGTCGTTTTCATCAGCTCGCCGGTGGCCGCGTTGACCTTGTAGAGCCGCATGCCCCCATCGAGAAAGTTCGACCGTCCGGCGACGAAGTAGGCGAAGTCGTCCTGCACCAGCACGCTGCCGTGAACCGGCCAGACGGATTCCAACTGCTCGAAGGACGGCAGTCGAAGATCGGTAAGCGCAGCCTGGAATTTCCACGCCAGTTCGCCGTCCGTGGCACGCAGGCAATACACCCAGCCGTCCGCCGAGCCAAACAAGATCGCGCCTTTATGGGCTGTGGGGGGCGAATCGACCCGTCCGCCTGTCATGAAACTCCAAAGCTCCTTGCCGGTCTTCCCGTCCAACGCCACCACCCGATGCTGGTTGATCTGCGCGACGAACAGGCGACCGTCGGCGACCACGACACTGGTCAATTTCCCGCCCAGCTTCGTTTTCCAGGACGGCTTCAAGTCCGTTGCAATGTCGTGTTTCGTGGCGCCGCTGCGCGAAGCATCGCCGCGAAAGGTCGGCCAGTCCTTGCTGGAAGCTGAGGGTTGAGAGTTATTTTGAGTTAAGAGCTTTCCAAATGCGGCGCCCTTGATGAGCGGTTGGCGTCGTTTCGACTTGGCCAGTTTGTTCAGGATCGCCGTGCGCGAATCCGTCGCCGGCGCAAGCGCATTAAAGCCATAGAGTTTGGCCTCGGGGTAGCAGGCGCAGTTGTGCGGCGGCGCGTAGACGAGTCCGTTGCAGGGCATGATTCCATAAAGACAACCGCCGCGCACCCAGTGATGGATGTCCCAATGCTCCTTGGCCGGGTCGACGAATTCAATGCCCGTCCGGGAAGGCAGCAGGAAATTCTCAGTCGCCTTGGCGATGTAGCAACGATGGTGAAACCAGTAGGTCTCCACGTTCGGCGGAAACGATTTCTCCACCTCGCCGGTGCGATAATTGCGCCCGGTGAACACGCCCGAATCCTTGCCGCTCGTCAACGGCGCCGACCAGATCAAATCCTTCAGCACCAGCAGATCCTCCGGTGATTGATACCCGCCTCGCTCGTGCGCGGATGTCCAAAGCTCTTTGCCAGACTTCGCGTCCATTGCGACCATTTTGCGCTCGCCTCCCGCGTAGAGAACGACGCCCTTGTAGGCGACCAGTTTGGGGCCGAAATTGAAATTCATGGTGCGTTCCCGGCTGACGGGCTTGCCGGCCCAAAGCCGCTTGCCCGTATTTCGATCCAGACACACGACCTTCTCGTCATCGTGAAAATAGACCCGCTCGTCGTCGACAGTCAGCGTCAGCGGCGCGACCTTCGTCGGAACTTTCCAAAGCAATTTTCCGGTTTTGGCGTTCAGCCCGGCGAGGTGGCGCGATTTCTCATTCCATTTGAATTCATTGCGAATGCGGGTCTGGTCGCCCGTGTTGAAAACCGGATTGAATCCTTCAAGCTCCCACTCGTTTTCATTCACCAGCGCAAAGACCTGATCGCCGGACGCGATGATTTCCTCGGTCGCCTTGGTGCCTTCATAGGTGTGGATTGTCTCGCCCGTCGCGGCATTCAACTTTGTGAGCGGGGCATCGATTCCCAGCGTCGCGTAAACGACTTCATCCACCGCCACGAGCCGGCGAGCCAACTGCGTCGGACCGCTCTTCAAGGGCCAGAGATGGCTGTGCCAGGTGGGGATTTTGCGTTTCCAAAGGACGGCGCCGTTAAAGGCGTCGCGCGCGACCAGCGTCCACTTCGGCGGCAGCTGAATCGAAACCCGCGAACCCTCATCCATGATAAAGAACAAGCGGCCGCCGGCCGAGACCAGCGCGCTCATGCTCGCCATACGATCGTGGTGGCGCGACCAGCGCGGACTGCCCACCCATTTTAAATGTTTCGGCGGACCCACCGCGGTGTCGTTTGCCACAGCGTTGCCATCGGCCCCGTGCAGCAGATGCCCCCACTCATCGATATTGTCGGGCCAGGGTTTGACCGTCTTGCTCCACTTGCCGCCCTGCTTGATCCAGGCCACACCCTTGGGCGCCAGGATGCGCATGACTTCGGCTTTCGAGACATTCCCAAGATCGTCCGAGACAACGAGATTCGCCAGGTTGTCAATGTAGGGAAGGCTCTTGCCATTAAAGTGATCGACGGCGACATCGCCATAGACGCCGAGTCCGCGAATGTATTTTCGCGCTTCCGCCACCTCGCCCGCATCTGTGTCAACTCCGTGCACCTGATAGCGCTCGTTCACGCGCAGAGCCGCGGTGAGCTTGCCATCGCCGGTGTTGACGTGAATCACCAATCCGCCAGTGATGCCCGTCTTCTCAATGATCTGTTTTGCGTCAGCCTCCTCCGCGCTTTGCACACTGGCGGCAAGGCCGAAGCAAATCGTCGCGAGGAGCAGAAAAATGGAACAGGTTCGAGAGACAATGCGGGGGGGAAATCGATCATTAGGCATCCGCCGACAATACTTCCATCGAGCGCGGCAGATAAAGGGATTTTTGCGCTCGCCATCCGTCCCAACCGTTGAAAATACACGATCCGCGGAAAAAACGCTTCGACCGGCATTTTGTCCGTGTTCATCCGTGTCCATCCGTGGTTAAAAATCAGTCGATGAAAGACGGTCCAATCAGACGCGCAATCAAGCGCATCGCGCGGTTTCGGTATCGGGTCGATCTTTGGGTGGCTCGCGCCGTACGACGGCGCACCCATCCGCCCCGTTATCGACTGGCCGGCGAATGCAATGGCTGCGGAGCCTGCTGTGAAACGCCGATGATTCAGACCAACGCCATCTTCTTCAGGCTGCGCACCACGCGCTGGCTAATCCTCACCTGGCATCGCCTCGTCAATGGTTTCGAATTCATTCGCGACGGACTCTTCCGCGCGCACCAAAGCAAACCACAGATCGAGACCAGGCTCGCTGGCAGAATTAGATTCAAGCCATACGCGGCGATCGCATCGTATGGATGAATGTCCATCATCAAAAACTGCCTGGTCGTCAATTGGGAACTTGCCAATGCAAAATACAAAACATGGAGGATCTGGAGAACTCCAGCGATCATCGCGAGCCGATTCAACGCGGATACGCTTTTCTTGAAATACCAAACAAGTAATCCAATGGCCGGCAGACACGCGAGGAGCCAGACAACAACAAAGAAGATCCAGAATAGTGCGCCAAATTCGAATTCCATCATTAATCTGATCGGACAGTCTTGGATCCGAGCGCTATGGAGAGGCGCATTCCATTCCGATAAAAAAGCGGCAGAGGACAGCCGCAGTCCATGACGCTAACGCGTTTTCGAACGTGCTGGGAGTCGCGGCAGCGTCCTGGAGTGCGCGTGTCCTCTCGCGCTCTTCTAGGCTGGATACTGAAAAATTTCCCAAAAAACTGAGCAATGCTCGGGGCTCGATAACGACATTGGAAGCCACGAATCTTCCCTAAGCAATAATCCCGTGAATCGGCTCGCCAAAATCGCGCTCCAGTCGCTTGTGACCGGGGACCTCCATGCGATGCGATTCAAGACCGAGCTGCCGTAGTAAGGTGGCGTGAACGTCGGTGACGTAGTGCGGATTTTCCACCGCGTGAAAACCAATTTCATCCGTCGCGCCGTGAGCAACGCCGCCCTTCAGTCCGCCGCCCGCCATCCAGACTGAAAATCCATAGGGATGATGATCGCGTCCGTCACTGCGTTGCGAACCAGGCGTGCGCCCAAACTCCGTCGCGAACACCACGATGGTCTCGTCGAAGAGACCGCGCTGTTTCAAATCCTTGATCAACCCGGCGATGGGCTTGTCCACCTGACCGGCGAGATTGGTGTGATTGGCCTTGAGTCCCTTGTGCGCGTCCCATGCTCCCGCCGCGCCCGGGCCGTGCATAATCTGGATGAAGCGCACGCCTCGCTCCACAAAGCGTCGAGCCGCCAGGAGCTGCGTGCCGAAGGGTTTGGTCTTGGCCTGATCCATGCCGTAGAGATTCTTCGTCTCATTCAGCTCGTTGTCGAAGTTGATCGTCTCCGGAACGGCCTTCTGCATGTTGAAGGCCAGCTCGTAGGATTTGATCCGCGCCTCCAACGCAGCGTCGCCCGGATACTGTTTTGCCGAAAGACGATTCAATCGGTTGACGAGGTCGAAATTCAGGCTCTGCTCGTCGACCGGGAAATCACCCTCGGGCTTGGCAAAGGGTAATGGGTTCTTCGGATCAATCTTGAGCTTCACCGCATCATAGGCCGGGCCGAGGTAGTAGGCGTCGCGGCGGCTGAAGTAGCGGTCGCCCATCGTGATAAAACTCGGGAGATTGTCGTTAAGCGAGCCCAGCCCCCATTTGACCCAGGAACCGATGGTCGGGTAGCTCCCCTCCAGCATGTGCCGACCGGAGAGAAACTGCACCTGCGCGCCGTGGTTATCGTCCGTCGTCCACATCGAACGGATCACCGAGATGTCATCTATGCAGGAGCCGATGTGCGGAAACCAATCGCTGACTTCGATGCCGCTTTGACCGTATTTCTTGAAACCGATTTGCAGGGGATAAATCTCGTTTCGCTGTTGGCCGTTGGCGTCGTTGACCACGACCACGCGAACCTTCTTCAATCGTTCCGGATCCTGGACGTGCTTGTATTCCGTCTCCGGAATCGTCTTGCCCGCAAGCCGCGTGAGTTCCGGCTTATTGTCGAAGCTCTCCATGTGGCTGACGCCGCCTCGCATGAAAACCAGAATGACGCTCTTGGCCTTCGGCTTGAAATGGGGATTGCCCGTGGGCGGCCGCCACTCGCCGGGCGCGCCCCGCGCGTCGCGCGCCAGCATCGATGCCATCGCCACGCCGCCGAGTCCAACGGTCGAACCGCCCAGGAACTGTCGTCGCGTCGCCGCCGTGGAATAGTCAAAAAGGCCTTTCATCGATTCAGCGGATCGTAATGAAGTCGTTGTGGTTGAGCAAGACGTGAACCAGTCGGGCGCGAACGCGCGGTTCGGGATCAGCGATGCCGTTCTTCTTCAACAGAGCGCGCATTTCCTGAAGAAACTTCCGGCTTTCAGCGAATTCATCCTTCGTGGCCCCTCGCGTGAGGACCGTCTCGAAGGCGAGATTCACCAGGCTTTCGTCGTTCATTCCGGGCTCGTTCAACGAGCGTGACGCGATGCGGTCGGCGGTTTCCAGCGCCAGTTCGGCATTGGCCAACGCGAGCGCCTGCAGGGGCACGACGCTCTCGCTGCGCCGATAGCATTGATTGAAATCGGCGTCATCGAAGGATTTCAGGAAGGGGAGCCCGTGATCGCGCGATTGCGTAAAATACAAGCTGCGCCGCCGGGCTGTGTCTTTCACATTCGGATTGATCGTGGGCCCGCCCATCCGGGTCTCCAGGCTGCCGGCCAGATGCAGGGCGCTGTCACGCACGATCTGCGATTCCATCCGACGGGGATTCATTCGCCAATAATTTTGGTTGGTGGGATCGGCCGCGAGGGTCGCCGCGGCCGCGCCAGCATTAGAGGAACTTCGGCGGTAGGCCTCGGAGGTCATGATCAGCTTGTGCAGCCGCTTCATGCTCCAACCATGCTCCATGAAATCCGCCGCCAGATAATCCAACAACTCCAGATGCTCGGGCCGCTTCGCCCGTCGTCCAAAATCAAAGACCTGCTCGACCAGGGGTTCGCCAAAGTGCCGCATCCAAACGTGATTCACCGCGACCCGCGCGGTCAGCGGGTTTTGACGGTCGCCGATCCAGCCCGCCAAAGCCGTTCGTCGCCCCGTGCTGGCGCGGCTGTAAACCGGTGCGTACTGGCTTTGTTTATGGGACGGCCCCTCGAGCGCCTTCATGCTCCCGGTCAGTGAAACGTATTCCCGATCCTCCGCGCCGACCGCTTTCACAGCCTTGGACCAGACAGCTTTCGCAGCCTTTGCTTTCTTGTCCGCCGCCGCGAGCTTGGCTTTATCCGGCTTGGCCATAGCCCGCAATCGCGTCAGGTCCTGCTCTGCTTGGATCGATTCCAATTCCGCCTTGGCCGTCGCCGTTTCGTTCTCAGCCGTCGCCGCTGCAAGCGAAAGGGCATCGGAGTCTGACGTGCTCGTCGACTTCACAAACCGAGCCGTATCCGCGGCGATCCGAGCCTTCAAAGCCGCGTCGGAAAGACTCGCGTGCTCCAGCGTTTTCTCAGCCAATGTCACAGCAGCCTCCGCTCCGGCAATAGTGCTCGCAATGCTTGAAGAGCCAACGAGCCCGCCGGGCTGAGCCAGACGAACATCGGACGCCAGGCTTGTCACTTCCAGCGAATGAAACTCGGCCGTTGCATCGAAAGCCGACACCTCGATCCGCCCGCCGGGATGGCGAAATGGAAGAGCATAGGCCAGGGCCAGTTCGCCATCGACCGTCACATTAATGACGCGATCGCGGACAGTGATTTCAAACTCGTATAATTCACCCTCCTTGATGGGCATGTCCTTGCGACCAGACGCGGGATACTCGTTTCGGCCATTGATAACATGAGAAATCTGCGCCTTTGCCCCGCCCGCTGTCGCGCTCAGATAGGCGGTGTGCCCGTCTTTGCCGTCATTCTTTAAATCGAATCTCAGCGTGATCGACTTCCACTTCACACCGCCCGTAATTTTATAACGAAACACTGCGCGAAAATTGCTCGGATGCGCGGCCTTCGAACGCAAATACTCGCCTGTTCCAGGTTTCGACTGAATCAAGTTGCCACCCGCGTGCTTCCAACCGTCGCCAGCGATTTCCCAAATCTCCGGTCGCGGCTTTGAGAAATCATCCTTCAAAAACGGGGTGGGCGCCGTAGAAGGAGATTCAGAACGTTCCTGATCCTGTTCTTCAAGTTTCGCAAGCCGCGCCTTTGCCCCGACCAACGATTCGCGCGCCTGAGCGACCACCGCCGCGGATCGAGCGAGAAAATCTTTGGCCACATAATCCCGGGAACCAGGCGCGAAGGCGAACGCAGGCAGTTCAACCGGTTCAATCTCCAATTCGTAATTTGAAAAAATGCGCGGCAACTCCGGCTCGATCACCTTGCTCTTGTCGGGATCCTTGTCGTCGCCTTTTCGGTAAAGGTAGGTCGGCGCGTCGAGGTGATCGTCAAACACGCGCGGCAGCCCGTCCTTTTCGTAATCCAAAACGCCCGGCTCCTGATCGAGCCTCACTTGATGCGGCTCAAAGAAGGCGCGAAAGGCGTAGAAATCGAGCTGTTCAATGGGATCGTATTTATGATCATGGCACTTGGCGCAATTCATCGTCAGGCCCAGAAAGGCCTTCGCAGTGTGCTCAATGGTATTGTCGAGCCAGGAGTCGCGATTGAAGAGGTAGTAGTTGCGCGCAAGGAAGCCGGTCGCTCGCAGCGTGTCGCGATCCGTCGGCGCGATCTCGTCGCCGGCCAGCATTTCCAGAATCATGCGATCGTAGCTCTTGTCCTCGTTCAACGATTCCACGATCCAGTCACGCCAATGCCAGATGTGTTTCTGGCTGTTGCGGAGTTGCTTGCCCAGACCATACCAGTCGGTGTAGCGCCAGACGTCCATCCAATGCCGTCCCCACCGCTCGCCATAGTGCGGGCTCGCCAGCAGCCGATCGATGAGATGCTCGTAGGCTCGCTCCGAATCGCTGGATCGAAAGGCGGCCAGCTCGTCCCGAGTCGGCGGCAGTCCGATCAGGTCCAAATGGGCGCGGCGCAGCAGGATCGATTTTGGAGCGGGCGATTGCGGTTTCAATCCGCGCTCGGTTTGCGCCCCGGCAAGAAACGCGTCGATGGGATTCGCGATCGCGGAACCATCGGCGGCGGGCAATGGAATTGCGGGGCGAATCACGGGACGATACGCCCAATGGTCTCGCGGATCGGCCTCCGGCTGTTCCTCTGCTGGAATCGGCGCCCCGGCGTTCAGCCACGCTTTAATCGCCCCAATCTGCTCGGCCGAAAGCGGCTCCGCCTCGGGCGGCATTCGCTCGGATTCGTCGCTCGAAGTGAGCCGGGCTATCAACCTGCTCGACTCACTCCCTCCAGCGGAGATCACCGAGCCGGACTTTCCGCCCTTCCGAATAAACTCCGCCGTATCCAGCCGCAATCCGGCCTTCTGCTTCAGGGCTCCATGACACGCGTAACAGCGGGCTTTGAGAACGGGCTTGATCGAATGAAGATACGCGTCCGCTCCCGCAGCGCTGGAAAAAGAAACGCCGGGCGCCGCGCAGCAAAACAGCCAGATCAAAGTTCGAATTCCGAGGGGCATCTCGCGCATATTGCCCAAAAAATCACGTTCGTAAATGCATAAAAAAAGCCCAGGCATCGGCCGGGGCTGGGAAATCAGAAAGTGGCCAGGATTATTTCATCTTGTTGAAATTCTGCTTGAGAATCTCCCAGGGCTTCAGCCCCTTAACTGTCTCCTGTAGTTTCTCGCAAATGCCGTCTTCCAACTCATTCTTGGTCGGTCGATCCACCGCATAAAACACGCCGAAGTGGCCGGGGAATTTCACGTCCGCAAGTTTGTAGGCCTCGATCTCATTGGTCACTTCGTGATCCTCGGGAATCTCGTTGAACACGCCGCCCTTGCGCGGGTTTGTTTCGTTGAAGGCGCCGGGGAAGAATTCCACGCATTCGCTCAGGCATTCGACAAAACTGAAACCATTGTGATCCAACGCGGCTTCGAAGGTCTCCATCACATGCTTGGGATTGGTGTGCGTCGTGCGCGCCACGAAGGTCGCCCCCGCCGAGATCGCCTGCTTCATCGGATTGATCGGCCGATCCACCGCGCCCCACATGTCCGTCTTGCTCTTGAAGCCCACGGGCGAGGTCGGCGAGGTCTGCTTCTTGGTCAGGCCGTAGACGAAATTATCCATGACCACGTAGGTCAGATTCAGATTCTTGCGGGCGGTGTGCGTGAAGTGATTGCCGCCGATCGAGAAGGCGTCGCCGTCGCCGCCAAAAACGAACACGTGAAGATCCGGGCGAGCCAGCGAAACGCCTGTGGCGAAGGGCAGCGCGCGTCCGTGAATGAAATGCGCGCCGTGGCCCTGCACGAAATAAGGGAAGCGACTCGAACAACCGATGCCCGCGATGGTCGTAATCTTCTCATGCCACAGCCCGCGTTTTTCAATCAGCTTGAAATAGAGCGAGAGCACAGCAAAGTCGCCGCAACCGGGACACCAGGTGGGCGCGTCGGCCGAGATGGTTTTCTTCTTCAACGGATCGCGAGCCTCGTCGGCCAAAGGCTCGGCGGATTCGTGTCCGGGGTGGACGGGAGGTTCGGCTAATTCAAGAACGCTCATTTTCGTTGGATTAATTTTACAAAGGTCGATTCAAAAGGCGGCTATTTCTCCGCGGCGATTTGCTCCAGAAGCTCTTTGGCACGGGAAAGGATTTCCTTCACTTTCCAAGTCAGACCGTCGGTCTTGTTGATGCCGCGAATCTTGGGATCGGCGTAGCGCGCCCGCAGCAGTCCGCCGAGCTGGCCGTAGCCATAAAGCCCTTCGTCATTCATCTCGACGACGAAGACATGATGGAAGCCTGAGAAGATATTCTCCAGGCCCTCCGGCAAGGGGTTGATGTGACGGATGTTCATCGAGGAAATGCTGTCTCCGGCGGCGCGCGCGCGGTCGACTGACTCGTGGATCGGCCCCTCGGTCGAGCCCCAGCCAACCAGCAAAATGTTACCCTCGGGCGGGCCGTAAACCTTCGGGGTCGGCAACTCGCGGCCCAATGCCTTCAGCTTATTGCGGCGCTTGGCCATCATCGCCAGATGAAGCTTGGGCGATCCCGTAGGATGCCCCAATTCGTCATGCTCCAGCCCGGTCGCGATCGGATACTTCCCGCTCTCGATGCGCGTTCCAGGAACGACCCGCGTGGTGATCCCGTTTTCAACCGATAAGTCGTAAGGTTTGTGATCCTTGACCGGGGTGAGATCCGGGGACAAATCCTGCATCAAATTTTCCAAATCCGGATCGGCAAAGGCTTCAATGCGGGTCGCGATCGCCTGATCGGTCACCAGCATCACCGGAACGCTGTATTTCTTGGCGATGTTGACCGCCTCGATCGCGGTGTAGAAACAGTCTTCAACATTGGCCGGCGCGATCACCACGCGAGGCGAGTCGCCATGCGCTCCGTAGCAGGCAATGTTTAAATCCGATTGTTCGACGTTGGTCGGCATGCCGGTCGACGGGCCGCCGCGTTGCACATCCACAACCACGATGGGAATCTCGGCCATCTGCGCCCAGCCGAGCGCCTCGCTCTTGAGGGAGATGCCAGGCCCGCTGGATCCCGTCACGGAAAGCACGCCCGCATAGCCGGCTCCAATCGCCATCGAGACCGCGGCAATCTCGTCCTCGCATTGGATAAACTTGCCGCCGTATTTCGGAAGTTCGCGACGAAGCGACTCCATGATGTCCGACCAGGGAGTGATTGGATAGCCGGCGCCGAAGCGTATACCGGCAGCAATGAGTCCGAAGCTCAGGGCCTCGTTGCCGGACATCACGACCTGCTGATAATCCCGATGTTCACCGTCTTCGAATTGGAACGTTTCGAATATGTTGCCGACGTTGTAGGCGAACCCGGCCTCAAATGCCGCCAACGCCGTCTTCAGAACTTTGGCCGGCTTGCTTCTGAATTTTTCGTCGATCAGCCCGGTGAGTTTTTCAACATTCAATCCGAAGGTCCGGGCAATCAGACCGAGCGCAAAGATGTTCTTGCCGCGGTCTTTGGCGGTGCCGCCAATGGCCTCGACCGTCAGGCTCGACATCGGGATGCCCACGTGCCGGTAGTCTTTGCGAAACTCTTCTTTCTCTTCCACATGGTCCGAGTCGTACAGGACGACGCCACCGGGCTTGAGCGAGTCGAGGTGGTTCTCGTAGGAATGCTGGTAGAACGCCAGCAGCATGTCGGCATCGTCGCCGGCGCTGAGGACTTCGCCGGTGCCGACGCGCACCTGAAAGATCGAGGGACCGCCGGAAATGGTCGAGGGAATCGTCATGAAGGTCATGACCTCCTGCTCGCTGCGCCCGGCGAGACGCGCGAGAAATCCGCCGATTGATTGAATGCCGTCTTGAGAATTGCCCGCAATGCGGATGACGACTTCGGAAATTTTGGAGGTTTGGGAACTTCCCTCCTCCGCCACGGTGGCTTCACTCATGCGATTTGTTTATTAATTGTTCTGATAACGACTTCATCTGATGCGCACGCCGATTCTTTATTCAATTTCAATCCTGGAAATCAAAAAAACCGCGATAGATCGAACCTAATGGCATAACTCTCGCGAAATCAGATGTCAATCTTTGTGTGGCAGGATTTTGAGCCGCGCCCACTTTTTTCTTTTTCCCAATAAACGGCAACTCGCAGTTTCGATAAGATTATCTAATTTAAATGCGATGCAGATTAAGTTTTGTTTCTGGCAACTCGCCCGTGTCCCACAAGCGTTCGATTGCGGCGGCGACTCCATAGCCATGGCCCAACTCACTCACATGGCCCCCTTCTTCGATGATTCGCCGTTTGACGGTCGGCACGGCGTTCACGGGCGCGACCAGCCATCCGGCCACGTCGGAAGACAACATGGGAAGATCGTTCAAGTGATCGCCCGCAGCCAATGTTCGGGCCGAATCGAGCCCTAATTTCGCGGCCAAATGCGCGAGCGCCGTCCCTTTGGAATAGGCTGCGTGGCATACCCGGCTGTAGACGTCATTACGCACGAACGCGAGATCGACAATGGTTTCGCATCTGGCTTCCAATGCCTCCTGGATCTCATCGCTCTCTTCGTTCGAATTGGCGATCAGACAAAACGGCGAGTAGATGTCCTCATAAATTGTCGTATCGGGGAAATTCTTCTCAACCCAACGCCTCATCTCAGGCAGCTCCCCGGCGATTTGCTCGAACAAGGCCGCATGGGCAGCGGTGCATCTGGCGTTCCAGGGATCCAGCGCCACATAACGTGCATTTGAATGAACGTAGATCTCCCGTTCCACCAGAATCAGAAAGTCGGGACGAACCCGCAGTGACGCCCGCCCCAGCGATTCCATCAGACTGCCCATCTCCCGGCCCGTGTTAATAACCCATTTAACGCCCTGCGCCTGTAGCCGCTCAATCAGATCCACGAGCTTTGGCGCCACAGGCGGGTCTTCAAACTCCGCGAAAATGGTCCCGTCAAAATCGGTGGAAAGCAGATCGAAGGGCGGCTTCATTCGTTGCCGCAACGTGGTCGTCCCAATGCCTTCCAAAGTCAAGCAACAAGCCCGGAGACAAACCCAATTCCCCCCCGCCTTGCGCAGATGGGGCTCTCTGCACTAGTGTCGACGCGTGAACGATGCACAACCCGATCCTTTCCAGGAGCAATGCGACGACGCCATGGTCGATTACGCCAGCGGCGACTACGACGCCGCGATCGAGAAGTTTGACGCCATCCTGAAGGAACAGCCCGATCACTTTGACGCCACTCAGGGCCTCAGCATGTCCTGGTACCGACAGGGCGACTTCACCCGCGCGATCGAGATGGGTCACGCCGCCGAAAAGCTCAATCCCCACGAGCAGCTGGTGCACACCAATCTTTCGCTCTTCTACATGAAGAGCGGCGACAAGGAGACCGCCGAGCATCACGGACTCCAGGCGCGCATTGCCTCATGGCGCGGCAACATGGACGCGCCCGCCGCGGGCCCCGCCAAGGACGATGATTCAGAACTCCAGATAGCGTCCGACAAACCCGCGCCCGCCCCAGTTCCGCCGCTGCCGGACAAGTTTCCCGATATGCCGTGGAAGAAAAATAAGCCGATCGCCGGCGGTGACGCTTCGTCCGAATGACACGCCTTCACATTGTCTTCCCCATCGACGTTTCAAGAATTCACTTTCCCAGAAGAATCACTAAACTTGCCCCATGAAAACCGCCTACGAACTCGCCATGGAGCGGCTCAACGAACAGTCGCCCACCGTCAAGTTGACCAAACAGCAGAAAGTCGAGATCGCCGAGATCGACTCGCTTTACGATTCCAAGATCGCCGAACGCGAACTCGCCCTGGGCGGGGAAATCGACCAAGCCCGCGAGGCGGGAGACTACGACTCGATCGCCACTCTGGATCAACAGCTCACCGCCGATAAGAACAAGCTCGAGACCGATCGGGAGGCCAGGAAAGAGGCCGTGCGGCAGAGTAAGTAATCGGCGACGCCAGAATTCGATCTGGCAACAGTTCCGAAAGCCCGCGCGGCCACCGTCATCCAAAAAAGGAGGGACATCGCGCCGCAACTCCTTATGATCCGCCCCGCACATGATTGATGAAATCTCTGAATTGTTGACTGGTTGGGGCTTCCACGCTCCTCCGGGCGGATGGCTGGCCCACTGCTTCGCCATTTCCGTTGTCGTGATCATGGCCGTGATCGCCAACGTGATCGCCAAGCGCGTCATCCTGCGCGCGGTGAAGGCGATCATCAAACGCAGCAAATACAAATGGGACGACGTCTTCCTCGAACGCAACGTCTTTGGACGCTTTTCCCACATCGCGCCAGCGCTGGTGATCTACATCCTGGCTCCCCTCCTCATCGCCTCCGGCGGCGACGGGTTCCTGGAGACACTGATCGACTACGTAAAACGCGGTTCCCTGATCTACATGCTGCTCGTCGCCGTGCTGGCGATCGATTCCTTTTTCAACGCCACCATCGACATCTATCGCACCTTCGATATTTCGAAGCACATTCCGATCAAAAGCTTCGTCCAGGTCGCGAAGATTATTCTCTACTTTCTTTGCGTGATGTTCGTCATCGCCCTGGTCGTCGGACAATCGCCCTTGAAGCTGATCGCGGGACTGGGCGCTCTGACCGCAGTGATGATGCTGGTGTTCAAGGATCCGATCCTCGGTTTCGTCGCGGGCATCCAGCTCACCACCAACAAGATGGTCGCCCGCGGCGACTGGATTGAAATGCCGCGCTTCGGCGTCGACGGCGACGTGGAGGAGGTCGCCCTGACGACCGTCAAGGTCCGCAACTTCGACAAGACCGTTTCCACGATTCCGACCTACGCGCTGATCAGCGACTCCTTCAAGAACTGGCGCGGCATGACCGAATCGGGCGGCCGCCGCATCAAACGCGCGATCCATCTGGATATCGGCTCCATCAAATTCTGCGACGAGGAGATGCTCAACCGCTTCGCCAAGATCCAATTCATTTCCGAGTATATCAAAAAAAAACGGAAAGAAGTCGCCGAGTTCAATGAATCGAAGAAAGCCGACAACAGCCTGCTCGCCAACGGTCGACGGCTGACCAACGTCGGCACCTTTCGGGCCTACATTGAGGCCTACTTGCGGCATCACGAAATGATCACGCAGGAGCTGACCTTCCTGATCCGCCAACTCAAACCGAGCGAAACGGGATTGCCCATCGAGATCTACGTCTTCTGCAAAGACAAGCGCTGGGTCCCCTACGAAGCCATCCAGGCCGATATCTTTGACCATCTGCTGGCCGTGGCGCGGGAATTTGATTTGAAGGTGTTCCAGAATCCAACGGGCGGCGACTTCCAGGCGCTCGTCGGATAAGGAACCACGCCGCCGAATTCTAGATTGCCTCAGGGCAGTTGGGAAAAATGATACAGGGCGGCAACCACGAGTGAATGGCGGATCTCACCCGCAGCCACAAGACGGTGAACTTCATCAATCGGAATCAGCCGCGTAACGAGATCCTCGCCGTGATCGAACTCAGTCTCATGAACTTCCCGGCAATTGCGAACTAGGACCGTGTAGGTGCGATTGTTCATGATTGCCGGATTTGAAAAGACTTCTCCAATAAGCCGCGCGTCTTCGCCGGCGTACCCCGTCTCTTCGCGCAATTCTCTAAGGCCCGCCTCCACCGGCGACGTATCGGTCGCGTCCATCACGCCTCCCGGTATTTCCAGCTCCACGGTGTTCGTGCCATGTCGATACTGTTCGACCATGACGATCTGATCGTCCTCGGTGACGGCCACAACGTTGACCCAGTTCCGGCAGTTCATGACGATGAAATCATGCTCCCGGTCCGTGCGGGGCGACCGCTTGCGATCTTCACGAATGCTGAAAATGCGAAAATTGCCCAGCTCTTTGGAATCAATTGTAGGCCACGGTCGTATCATGCGTTTGGTCCGATCTGAAAGTCGCCTGTCAGTGTCCTCAAGCGATTCAATTTAATCGCACGGAACCCACCCAGGTCCCACGATCACTGCTGCTAAACTAAAACCCTCGTTCCTTCGCCGCCCAGCCCTGGCTCATGAGTTTGAGCAAATGCGCGAGCGCTTCTTCATGGGTCTTCTGTTTTTGTTCCGCCAACTGTGTCGCGCGCTTGTCCAGCTGAGCCGCCATCTCGCCTGCCTTGTCCGGCGGGCAGCCAAGCGTCACAAGCGTTTGTTCAAGCTGGGCCAAATCCCTCATGCGTCGTTGGACTTTCTCTACTCTCCAAGACTCGGCTTGCGGACAGTCGCGCGACAATTCAGGAAATGGAATCGCGCGGCACGATCTTGATGCTTTCGACGCCCATGCGGGTCTCGGGAGAACTGCGCTGAGGGCCGCCGCAGGGCGTTTCCCCGATCGCCACCAAGATCTCCTCGCCCTTGATCAGCGCTCCAAATCCGGTGTACTGGCCGTCCAGATGCGAAGAAGTCTCCAGCATCACGAAGAATTGGCTGCCCGCCGAGTCGGGATGTCCCGATCGCGCCATCGACAAGACGCCGCGCACGTGAGGCCGATCGTTGAACTCCGCCTTGATCTTGTAGCCCGGGTCGCCGGTGCCCCACTGACTCTCTTTCGCCGGGTCCTTGGTCAGAGGATCGCCGCCCTGAATCATGAATCCCTTGATGACGCGATGAAAACAGGTCCCATCGTAATAGCCCTCTTTGGCCAGTTTCTTGAAATTCTCCACTGTGGCCGGCGCCACATCGGGCCAGAATTCGACGATCATTTCGCCCTGAGTGGTGGTGATGACGGCAACTTCGTTGGATTCGCTCATAATTGCTTGGGATTCGAGTTGGGGTTCGAAGAATTGGATTTTGTCAAAGTCTCGCGCGGCACGATGCGGATGGTTTCGACTCCCATCCGCGCGACCGGCCGGTTCTTCTCGCCGCCGCCTCCCGGAGGGAATTCCGTCTTCGTCGTTCCGATCGCCTCCAGAACGTCGTCGCCGCGGATCAGGCGTCCAAAGGCCGTATAGAGTCTGTCCAGAGATTTTGCCTCATCCAGGCAGATGAAAAATTGGCAACTGGCCGAATTGAAGTCTTCTCCTTTTCGCGCCATTGAAAGCACGCCGCGGACATGCTTTCGATCGTTCTGTTCACCGTCGATTCTGTAACCGGAATCGCCCTTGCCCCACTCGTTTTCTTTCGACGGATCCTTGGTGAGCGGGCAGCCGCCCTGAATCACAAATCCCTCATCCACGCGATGAAACGCAGTGCCGTCGTAAAATTTCTCATTCGCGAGTTTGATGAAATTCGTGACCGTATTCGGCGCCACATCGCGCCAAAATTCCACGACGATCTCCCCCTTGTCGGTCTTAATGATCGCCACTTCCTTGGAAATCACCGGGGCGGGCTCGGACTCGATATCATCAATCGATTGAACGACCCGATGCACCACCGGCTCCTCCGGGGGCGTGCAGGCACAAGTAAGCGAAACGAGAACCCCAAAGGCAATCAGGTTCAAAGAGCATTTCATGGGCGCCGTATGTGCCACGACCACCGCGCAAAGTCACGCCCGGATTGCGTTGCAAATGACGGAACGAAGGCGCCTCAACCCATGACCTTCACGCCGCATTCACCGCCATCGGTCCGCAACGTCAACGCCGCGCCCGGCTCGTTGGATTCGCGCCGGACATAGCCGATCGCGACATGCTCCTGCGTCGTCGGCAATTGAACCACCGAGGTAATATTGCCGACCTTGCGATCGCCGTCGTAAAGCAGCCCATCCTTAATCGGCAACCCGGACGGATCATCCACAAACCTCAATCGACGCAAGGATTTGGATACGCGCCCATAGGTGCGAATTCGGGCAATCACTTCCTGCCCGATATAACAGCCTTTGTTGTAGCTGATCGCCTCGTCGCCAATGCCCGTTTCCGGCGCCAGGTTCGTTTCGGTCATATCCACGCCATAGCGCGGGATGCCGGCTTCGATCCTCGCGGCCTCCAACGCGGCCCATCCGACCGGAAATCCGCCAACCGCCTCAACACCCCGATTCAGCGCTTCCCAGACGGCCTCAATCTTCTCATTGGGAACAAAGACATCAAATCCTCCGCCAGCCATACGCGGCCGGTTTGCCAGATAAGCTTCTCCAAAGTCGGCGCCTTTAAGAGATACAAACCGACGGTCACCATGCGGAATCTCAGAAACCAGCCCCGAACATTCAATTGCCTCCCCGCTCTTTGGCCCCTGCACACTCAACAATCCATAGTGCGGCGCGACATCGATCACGTCCACATCCTCGGCAATAATAAACTTCTCCAGCCGCTCAGTGACCCTCTCCGTCAAGCCCGGCTCAAAATCCAGCAGAAGTTCGTCCTTCAGCCGATAGATATTCAGGTCGCTCTGAATTTTCCCTTTGTGATCGACGAGCGCCGCATAACAGCCTTCTCCCTCCGCGAGCGACTTCACGTTATTCGTGACCTGGCCATGAAGGAACTCCACCCGATCCGCGCCGGTGACGCACAATCGACTACGAAAGCCCAGATCCAGCAAAGCAGCCGATTCCGCCAGACAGGTAAACTCCGTCGAGGCATCGCCAAAGCTCGCCACGCATTCGCTGCCGTTCACCTCGCCAAACGTCGCGCCTGTTTCCGAATGTCTGTCATGCAACATCAATGTCATCGGCGGCGAATCCTACAAAAAGACCGGCGATGGTGAAAGCCTTGAGGTCAGAATGTGTGCGATTGGGCGCAGGTCATTTGAAATCCTTTGCGCCCGCACGCATCGCTGGCATTCGGTCTGGCCGAGGGGCGCACGACACATTTCGAAACGACGGGCTCCGACGCGCCGGCTTGTTTCGTAAATCGTAACTCCTGCCGGTGGCAGTCAGGATGCCTGCGTTACGTGCGGAAGACGCCGCTCTTTCCACGCCATTCTAATCCCGACGTTTTTTGGCATGCGCCCGAGGTGATGCAAGCGCGCCTAGACGCCGCAGTCTAAAAAATCGCCCGCTCTGTTTCCGAATCGAAAAAGCAGGGCCGCTCGACATTGATTCGCAGTGACAGCCCCCCCCCTTCCGTGAACTTGGCGGCGCCATCAGACTTCGCCGTCAGACCGGACTCAAGCGTGACGAATCTCGCGTCGCCATAAAACTCCACGAACTGAACTCGGTCGGAAATCGTAATTGCGCCGGCGGGCAAATCGTCCGCGCTCACCGGAACAATCGCCTCGGGGCGCAACCCAAGATTCACCGAACTCCCAATCCGACTGGCAAGCGAGTCGCTCCCATTCCCCTTCAACTCGAAACGCAGTTTCCCCTCGCGTGAACCGCCTTCGACGCCCGCTTCCTCGAAAAGCAACGTGTCGTTCTCCCGAACGATTCGGCCTTCGATGAAATTCATTGGCGGCGAACCGATAAATCCCGCAACAAATTTATTGGCCGGCGCTTGATAAACCGCTTCCGGGGCGTCGATCTGCTGAAGCGCGCCCTCGCGCAAAACCGCGACCCGATCCCCCATAGCCAGGGCCTCCGCCTGGTCGTGGGTCACATGGATCACAGTCGCCTTAGTGCGCCGGTTCAACGCCATGATCTCTCGACGGAGTTGCAGGCGCATCTCCGCGTCCAGATGAGCCAGGGGCTCGTCGAAAAGGAAGATTCGCGGTCGAAGAACCGCCGCACGCCCGAGCGCAACGCGTTGGCGCTGTCCGCCGGACAAATGTTCTGGCAGCCGATCCAGGCAGGGTCCCAGCCCCATGACCTGGGCGATTTCCTCAACGCGCGCCGCGATCTCGTTGGACTTCGCCCCGCGCCATTTCAATCCGCAACCAAGATTCTCCTGCGCCGTCATATGCGGATAAAGCGCGTGATTCTGAAAGACCATCGCGATGTCCCGATCCTGCGGCGGCAGCGAATTGGCGGACCGACCGTCGATCGCGATCTCACCATTGTCCTGCGCTTCGAGCCCGGCAATGAGACGCAACAAAGTCGTCTTGCCGCAGCCTGAGGGCCCCACGATCGACAACAATTCGCCGTCCTTGACTTCCAGGCTCAACCCTCGCAGCGCCCGAACCGGCGCGCCGCCTCGATGACCGGGAAAAGACCGGGATAGATTCTCAATGGAAAGGCTGGCCATGGTGCGCGGAAAATTCTGGTTGGACGCACGACAATGACAAGAGCGAATGACCGCCGACTCCGATCAAGCCTCGGCTTCAGTTTCAGCCGGGGTTCGACCTTCCGCCTCATTCTTTTCGTGATCGGCGAGATAGCAGGACAGGACCTGATCGGCGCATTCCGGGCAATATCCATGGGTGAAATCCGCGTCCGAGTGCAGGCTAATGTAGTTTTCGACCTCGCTCCAGTATCCATTGTCGTCGCGAATCTTCTTACACGCCGAGCAGATCGGCAAAAGTCCGCTCAGGAGTTTTACCGCGTTCAACGCCTGTTTCAGATCCGTCACCAATCGATCGCGCTCCTTCTCCATCCGGTGCTTGTAAAGCGCCATTTCGATATTCACCCGAAGTTCTTTTTCCTCAAAAGGCTTGATCAAATAGCCGAACGGCTCGGTAATTTTGGCTCTCTCAAAAGTCGCGTCGTCGGAATAAGCAGTCAGGTAGATCACCGGAAGCTTAAACTTCGAGCGAATGATGGCGCCGGTTTCGATCCCGTCCATGTCGCCCTGGATCATGATGTCCATCATGACCAGATCCGGTTTGGTTTCCTCGACCTTCTTCAGCGCCTCGGCTCCCGACGAACAGGTTGCCGTGACCTGATAGCCCAGGCTTCGCAACCGGTCCTCAATATCGGCGGCGACGATGCCCTCGTCTTCGGTGATTAGAATTCTTGCGCTCATCGTGTTCGCGAGGCCGCGCCTGCCGTTTCGTTGTCCTGAAAACTGATTTTAAACTCGGTTTCGTTGCCGCTGCGAAACTCCAGCGTGCCACCGATTTGTTTCGTGAGGATTCGAACCAGTCGAAGACCCAGCGAGTCCGAAGTGTCGACGTCGAAATTTTCCGGGACGCCCACGCCGTCGTCACGAATCGTGAGCGCGTATTCATCTCCGGGCTGGGGCGCTAGGTCGATATAAATCGTGCCCGGCCCGCCAGTGGGAAAGGCGTGCTTTAGCGAATTTGAGATCAGCTCATTAAGCATCAGCCCCACCGGAATCGCGGTGTCGATATCCAGGAACACGCTTTCGACCTGAAATTTCAATTGTATCTCCCCGCGATTGGCGCGGTAGGAATGAAAGAGCATCTGCACGAGACTGTGCACGTATTCGGAAAAGTCGATTCGGGCCAGGTCGTTGGACTTGTAGAGCTTCTCGTGAATCAGCGCCATGGACTTCACTCGATCCTGACTTTCGCGGAACAACGCCTTCACCATGTCGTCGGTGATGTAGTTCGACTGTAGGTTCAAGAGGCTGGAAATGACCTGAAGATTGTTTTTTACTCGATGGTGAATCTCCTGCAGCAGGACTTCCTTCTCCCTCAGCGAACTCTTGATCCGCTCGTCGGCGCGCTTGCGCTCCGTGATGTCGTAGGTGATCCAGACGACGCAGGGCTCGCCGCCCAATTCGAAGAGTTCGGCGTTGATCATCGCGTCGCGCTGCTCCCCCGTCTTGGTGCAGAACGTTTTCTCGATATTGCCGACTTCGCGCTGGTCCAACAGGTTTTTGACAATCTCCTCCCGGTCCGCAACGTTCTCCCAGAGAGAGAGCGCAAAGGTTGTGTGGCCGATCACCTCGTGCCGCTGGTAGCCCAACCAGGTCAGACAGGCGTCGTTCATGTCGAGCACCCGACCGTCGTGCTGCGTGCTGATGAAAATTGCGACCGGGCTGGAGCGGAACACCTTGGCGAAACGCTCCTCGGACTGCCGCAGCGCCTCCTCGGTCCGTTTGCGCTCAGTGATGTCCTCCTGCACGCAAACCCAGTAGCCCGATCCCGAAATATCCAGTTTCGACAGCCGCGCCGATGTCGTAAAGATGCGCCCGTCCTTGTGGCGATTGCTCATCTCGCCGATCCAGACGCCCTCCTTGCGCAGTTGGTCCGTCTGCTCGGCGAGCAACTGGTTTCGCTCGTCCGTTGCGTAGGTGTTTAAGACCGAGGAATGCTGCCCCACCAATTCGCCGGAGCCGCAACCGAACATCTCCTCCATCGCGGGATTGGTGAAACGGATGAAGCTGTCGGCGTCGGTCAGGCTCACGCCCTCGGCCATGTTCTTGAGCACCTGCGACTGGACTTCCAGCGCTTCATCAAATCGTTTGCGGGCGGTGATGTCGCCGAACACCGTCACGCCGCCATGAATATCCCCCTCGCCATCCTTCAATGGCATCGCTGTAGCTCGTATCAAGATGGGGTCCATTCCGTCTTGACGCCGCACCAAAACCTCGGCTCCGTCCACCGTTTCGCCGCGGATCGCCCGCGCCAGCGGCAATTGCTCCACCGCATAACGCGCGCTGCCGTCGGGAAAAAAGAAGCCGGAATGCTCGTGCCACTGATCCGGATCCGGATTGATCAGATCCTCGCCCAACATATCGTCGGCGGCCGGGTTATAGAGCATCACCTTGCCCGCGTCGTCCGCCACGATCACGCCGTCGACCATGGAATCGAGAATGGCTTGGATCAGGTCGTTGGCTCCCGGACGCGATTCCTCCTTGCGCACCGGAAAGGGATGAAACTCGACCAGGAAATACCCGGGCAGCTGCTCGTCGGTCTCGGGTCGAGTCAGAGCGATACGACACGAAACAGTCGCGCCGTTTTTCAGCCGACAACGCCGCTCCCAGACAATCTGCATCCGCTCCTCGCCAACCAGAGCGCGCAATCGGCTCAACGCGCCTTTTTGGTGCTCCGCCGGGAACAGATCGAGAAACGCCATTCCCGAGAAATCCTCATCGCGATATCCGAACAAGGAGCACAGTCCAGAATTCACGTCGATGAAGCTCCCGCCCGGCGAGATGAAGGCCATCGCGGTCGATGCCAGCCCAAACGCCGCGCGGCAGCGTTTATCGGCCTCACTAAGATTACCCGAAGACATACAGGTTAAACTAAATCACAGAGCGTGGCGGGGTTTGGTTCAAGGCGTCGCCGTCGCGTATGCTGACGAGCCAAAGACAATACTAAGACCCTACAAATTAAAGCTTTTTTGTTCGTCCGTTTCGGATAAAACGCCGCCGTGACACACACGCTTCCGGAACAAGTCCATTCCAATCCCCCCTCCCGATGAAGGCCGTTATTTTGGCCGCAGGCAAGGGCACGAGAATGAAGGATCTCACCCGTGAACTTCCCAAGCCCATGTTGGAAGTCGAGGGCAGGCCCATTCTCCAGCACATCGTCGAAGGCCTTGTTTCCGCCGGCGCGAAGGATATCTGCATCATCACCGGATGGCGCGCTGAAGTGATTGAAGACTTTTTCGGCGACGGAGCCACCCACGGCGCCCGCATCGTCTACGCGCGGCAGGCGGTTCAGGACGGCACCGGCAAGGCCCCCGAACTCGCCCGCGAATTCCTGGGCGACGACGACTTCTTCCTGACCTACGGCGACATTCTCGTCCGCCCTCAAACCTACCAGGCCATGTGCGAACGCTTCGACGGCTCCGCCCTCGACGGCGTCCTGACCGTCACCGGCAGCGAAGATGTCACCCAGGGCGGCATCATCTTTTTCAACGACGACTTCCTGCTTGAAAAACTGGTCGAGAAACCCTCGCCCGAACAAATCGAAGAGCTGCGGTCACTGGGTTATTTGAAGCCCGGAGAAATCGCCTGGTACAACGCCGGCATCTACATCTTTCGCCCCAGCCTGTTTGACTTCACGGCGGCGCTTGAGAAATCCCCGCGCGGCGAATACGAGCTCACCGACGCGATCACCGCCTTGGAGAGCGCCGGTAAGAAAATCGCCGGACTGGAGATCGAAGGCCGCTGGGTCGACGTCCGCGACCCCGAAGCGCTGACGTCTCTGCAAGCGGGCGAGGAATAGGAGATTCCCGAAGGCGGCAGCTCGAAGCTGGAATCTCAAATTTCAGATCTGAGATTTGAATTCCCGGATTCCCACCAGTCCTGCTTGAATCGAAAATCAATTCTGCGAATATCCACGCCCGCATGAGCGATAACCAACCGTCAATCGAAACCAACAAGCGCCGCCCCGTCATGCTCATCATTCGTGATGGCTGGGGCATCGGCGTCAACGATCCCGCGGAGGTCGAACGCCTAGGCAACACCATTGAGCTGGCCAACACCCCCGTCCACGACCGACTCGTCGCCAACTCGCCGACCACGACCCTGGTCACCTCCGGCGAGGCCGTCGGACTGCCCGAGGGCCAGATGGGCAACTCCGAAGTCGGCCACCTCAATCTCGGCGCCGGCCGAATCGTCTATCAGGATCTCACCCGCATCAACCTGGCCATCCGCGACAAATCCTTCTTCGAGGTCGAAGCCTTCAAGAACGCCATCGCCCACGCCAAAGTCAACAGCGGTCGCATCCACCTGCTCGGCCTCGTCTCCGACGGCGGCGTGCACAGTCACATCGATCACATCCTCGCGCTCATGGATCTCTGCCGCGATAACGGCATCACCGAGATCTTTGTTCATTGTTTCATGGACGGCCGCGACACCTCCCCGACCAACGGACAGCATTACCTGCAAACCCTTCAGGATGACATTGCCGCCAAGGGCAGCGGGCAAATCGCCACCGTCATCGGACGCTACTTCGCCATGGATCGCGACAACCGCTGGGAGCGCGTCCAGCAGGCCTACGAGGCCATGACCCAGGCCAAGGGCGAAGTCTTTTCCGATCCCGTCACCGCCCTAAAGCAATGGTACGAGAAGGACAAGACCGACGAATTCATACCAGCCTCGATCATCCGGCCCGAAGGAACGGACGCCAACGACCGCTCCGTCAAATCTGGCGACACCGTGCTGTTCTTCAATTTCCGCTCCGACCGCGCCCGCGAAATCACCCGCGCCTTCATGGACGAAGATTTCCAGGCATTCGACCGGAGCGAGAAACTGGATCTCCACTACGTCTGCATGACCCGTTACGACGAGACCTTCACGCTGCCGATCGCCTTTGCCCCGCAGTCTCTCGCCAACACCCTCGGCGAAGTCGCCGCCAGGGCCGGCCTCAAGCAGCTGCGCATGGCCGAGACCGAGAAATACCCGCACGTCACTTTCTTCTTCAATGGCGGCATCGAAGAGCCCAACGCCGATGAAGATCGCTGCATGGCGCCCTCGCCCAAGGTCGCGACCTACGATCTCAAGCCCTCGATGAGCGCGCACGAGCTCACCGACGAATTGCTCAAACGGCTTGAATCCGACGTCTACGACATGGTGATCCTGAACTTCGCCAATCCCGACATGGTCGGCCACACCGGCGACATCAAGGCGGCAACCGAGGCGGTCGAAGTCGTGGACGAGCTAACCGGCAAGATTCTGGACCAAATTGAAAAACTCGGCGGCGTAGCGTTGGTGACGGCCGACCACGGCAATGCCGAACAGATGCGCGAGGAAAACGGCAAGCCCCACACCGCGCACACGACCAACCCCGTCTGGCTTTCCGCATTCGGGATCGACCCCGCACAATTCAAGATCAACCCCGGCATTCTCGCCGACATTGCTCCCACCATGCTTCATCTCATGGGCGTCGAACAACCCGCCGAAATGACCGGCAAAAACCTCGTCGAACATGTCTGAAGATTTGAAGAAATTCCTCCGGCATCTCGCGGCGGAAAGCGGCAAGGTCATTCAGCCCTACTTTGGCGATGCGTCCGTCCAGGTCGAACGCAAGGGCGACGAATCTCCCGTGACGATCGCTGATCGCAAGGCGGAAGAGACCCTGCGCGCCCTGATCAACAAGGAGTTTCCCAGCCACGGCATCGTCGGCGAAGAATTCGGAAACGAGAATGAAGACGCCGAATACGTCTGGGTGCTCGACCCCATCGACGGGACGATTTCCTTCACCACCGGCTGCCCGCTCTTTGGGACATTAATCGGACTGCTCCACAAGGGCGAACCCATCCTTGGCGCAATTCACCAGCCGATCGTCGGGCAGCTTTGCATCGGCGACAACGAGACGACCACGCTCAACGACCGCGTCGTCAAGGTCCGCGAAGTCGCCAGTCTGGCTGAAGCCACACTTCTTTCCACGTGCATCAAGAATGTTCCTGAATTCCAGCCCGCCGGAAAAGCCAACTTCGATCGACTGGTCGAGCAAGTGAGAGTCTTCCGCACCTGGGGCGACTGCTACGGCTACCTCCTGCTCGCCTCCGGCTTCGCCGACATCATGGTCGACCCGATCATGAATCCCTGGGATCTCCAACCCGTCATCCCTGTCGTCCGAGGCGCCGGCGCGACCATCACCGCATGGAATGGCGACGATCCAACCAAGGCCGCCTCGGCCATCGCGGCGCCAGCGGCGCTGCACGCCGAAGT
Source organism: Limisphaerales bacterium (assembly GCA_047618185.1). Lineage (GTDB taxonomy): Bacteria > Verrucomicrobiota > Verrucomicrobiia > Limisphaerales > JAYPEY01 > JAYPEY01. Next base: position 6,116 of record JBLHKZ010000025.1, on the reverse strand, counting down.
CGTTCGAATACTGAACGCTTCGAGTTAGGGGGAACTTCTAAAACCACAGTTACCCGAAGGCCAGGCATTCTCCCGGGAGCATACGCGCCCTCGCGTGTTGAATTTGGCGCCTCCGCCGTATTCTCCGGTTCCCGCGGTCGAGCCGCTTGAAATCCAAGCCGCTGAGCGCCATGGCTCATCGGCGAGGCGCCAATGAGGGCACGCGAGGCGCGCGCGCTCCCAGGAAAAAATACGACGACGAGTGACTGCCGTACAAGTCAAACTCCGTAAGTTTTTCCGGCAGATCCCGATGGCTTCCTATTGGATCCCGCGAAAATTCTGGACCAAAAAAAAGAACCGGCGCGAGGCCGGTTCTTTGAGTTGTCAGATTGTCTGAAAGCTTATTTCGCGTCGCCCTCGCCGATGACTTCAACGTCGCCGGCGTCTTTGGCCTCGTCCGCATCGGCTTCCGCCTTGGCTTCGGCTCCGGCTGCTCCCGCGCCGTCCGCAATCGCATTTTCGGCGGCCTGTGCAGCCTGTTTCGCGGCCTCCGCGGCCTGGGCTTCTTCCTGCATTTTCTCCGCCTCGGCCTGAGTGATCTCAGTCACCGTCGCTTTTTCAGTCAGGAAATCCAGTGTCTTGTTGGACAGGATCTGGTCGTGGAGTTCCTCAAGTTTGCCGTTCTCGCGCAGTTGCTGAACCAGCTTCTGCGGCTTCACTTTCTGCTGCGCCGCCAGCATCTGGATCTGCACGTCCATCTCCTTGGAATCGACCGTGATCTCTTCCTTCTCCGCAATGCGCGTCAAAAGGAAGGACACCTTGAGCCGCCCCTTGGCGCTGTCGTTGGCCTCGGAGAAAATCTGATCCTTGTGCTCGTCGATAAGCTCCTTGGAGATACCGCGCTTGTGATTCTCTTCGACGATGTTGTAGATGACGCTGCGAGTCTCCTTCATCAGCGCGCTCTCGGGCAATTCGCAATCCACGTCCCGAAGCAATGCATCGATGATCTGGTTGCGAGTGTGCCGCTTGCTCTGATATTGGCGCTCATTTTCCAGGTCGGCCCGCACGCCCGCCTTCAGAGCGTCGAGTGTCTCGGCCTCGAACGACTGCGCGAAGACGTCGTCCAGATCCGGCATGACCTGCTCAAGAATCGAAGTCAGTTCCACTTCGTATTCGGCCTTTTTTCCGGCCAGCGTGTCATTGGAGAAATCCGCGGGAAACTCTACGGGAATGGTCTTCTTTTCGCCGACCTTCACACCGATCAAAGCTTCGCCAAATCCGGGAATGAAGGTCTCCGGCTTCACGATCAGCGGCATGTTCTCACCGCCGTGATAGAGCTCGGCGTCCGGCACGACTTCCTTGATGGACTTGCCGTCGCAGGTTCCCGAGAAATTCGCGCGGGTGAAATCGCCTTCCTTGGCCGGGCGATCGACTTCCTTGAGTTCCGACTTGCGCTTGCGCAGCTCCTCAATCGCGGCTTCGACTTCCTCGTCGGCGACTTCCGGCTTCACGACGGTGACGGCGAGGCCCTTGTAATCCGGCAATTCAAAGTCCGGCTCGGTCTCCACCGTAGCGGTGAAGAGCAAGGGCTCGCCTTTGGCAAATTGGGTTTCCTCGATGTCCGGATAGCCGACCACCTTCAGATTGTGCTCCTTGACCGCGTTGTGGTAGGCGTCCGGAATCAGCTTCTTTTTCACCTCGTCGGAAATCTTTTCGGCATAGTTCTTTTCAATCACCGGACGAGGCGCCTTGCCCACGCGAAATCCGGGGACCTGCGCATTTTTTCGAAACTCCGCGACCATGGAGTCGAACTCCGCGTTCACGGCTTCGGTTTCGATTTCGACCCGCAGCAACTTCTTGCAGGGTCCGAGTTCATCAATTGTTACATTCACAAAGTGTCCTTTCACGTGGTCAAAAAGCCCATTTCACCCCCAAACGGCAGGGAATTCAGGCCAACAAGCCGGGTAGACTAGGCGTCCGGCATGGGAGCGTCAAGCCCGCCGTCAAAGCCACTTTCAGCTGGCTTCTGACCAACGCCAATCCATCAAACGAATGGCCGCACAGCGCGCGGCGTCGGATGAATCACAAAACAACGCCTCGCCTTCGAGACCGCCACCCTCCCCGGCGTCGGCTCCCGGCAATCGGCTTGCGCGCCAACTTCAAATCATGTAATTGCCCAGACCTTTGTAGAACCAATTTTCCCGACCATGAATCGACGCTTATTCATTTCAATCGCGCTCTTCACTGGACTGGCCATCATGACCGTGCATTCCGTGGCGCAGGACGCGCCTGAGTTGAAGACTGCCCCGGGCGTCCGGGTTCAATTCACCGCGCTGGACGCTCCCTTCGAGAAAGACTTTCGAGTCCTCGCCGGCATTTCGCTTTTTGTGCCGAAGGGACAATCGCCCACCGCGTTCCTGCCCCGCGGTCGATTCCAGACAGTCTGGGAAGGCTTCATCTCGGTGAATCTCCGGGATCGCTACACCTTCCGCGTGGAAACAAAGGGTTCCTACAGAATCGAAATAGACGACTCCGTGGCGCTCGAAGGCGTCAGCGAGGACGGCGCGCCCAGCGAGCCCAGCAAACGAGTCCGACTCGGCAAGGGGAACAACAAGATCAAGGTCATCTACTCCAGTCCGGAAAAGGGAGACGCCTACTTCCGACTCTACTGGTCTTCGCCGGATTTCGGTTTCGAACCCCTGCCCGCTTCCGCCCTGTCCCGAATCGAAGCCGACACGAACTTGACCCAGGCCAATCTCCTGCGCGACGGCCGTGCGTTATTCGCCGAGCATCGCTGCCAAAAGTGCCACACCGATTTCGCCCCAAAACCCGGGATGCTGGAATTGTCCATGGATGCGCCGACGTTCGAGGGCATCGGTTCCCGCCGCGGCCGGGACTGGATGCGTAAGTGGATTCTCGATCCAGGCGCATTCCGCACCGTCGCTCGCATGCCCAAAATCTTTCACGGCCCCACCGCCGAAAAAGACGCCGCCGCCACCGCCGCCTATCTCGCCACTCTGACCGACAATTCCGACAGCAATACCTCAAAAGCCCCGTTATCAGACCTTTTCGACAAGGGAGCCGAGTTGTTCACCATCCTGCATTGCGCCGCCTGTCACCAGGAACCCGAGAAGCACGATCCGCAGGAGACCAAAATTTCGCTGCGCTTCGTGAACGAAAAGTTCACAGCCGGAAGTTTGGTCGCTTTCCTGAAGCAGCCCGAAGCCCATTACGCCTGGATTCGCATGCCAAATTTCAAGCTCAGCGATGCAGAGGCGGACCAACTCGCCGCGTTCCTTCGCGGCAAGGCAACCGGGATCGAGGCCATCAATAGCGCCGTTGACGACACTGAAATCAAGCGCGGCAAGGGACTCGTCGAATCCGCCGGCTGTCTGAATTGTCACACAAGCCCCGGTGAGAATAAGTTCACGTTCAAAACGAAACTCGCCTCGTCCGGCGCTCAACTGATCGGAGGCTGCCTTGCCGATTCATCGAAGCCCGGCTCGCCCGCGCCACACTACGCCCTCGCCGACAACCAACGCGCCGTGCTTCGGGCATTCCTGAAGACCTCGACGGATTCCCTGGCCCGCCATGTTCCGACCGAATTCGCAAAGCGTCAGATCCAGAGCGTCGGCTGCGCCAACTGTCACGGCAAGGTCGATGGCTTCCCCAAACTCGACATCCTCGGCGGCAAGCTGAAGCCCGAATGGAGCGAGCGCTTCATTGCCGGTCACATCGACTATAAACCCCGCTACTGGCTCGCCACGCGCATGCCGGCCTTTGAGACGCGCGCACGTGGCATCGCGCAAGGCATGGCGATGGAACATGGCTACGCACCCGCCACGCCCAAGCCGCCCAAGATTGATCCCGCGATGGCCGCGGCGGGACGTAAAATGGTCGGAACGGACGGCGGTTTCTCCTGCATCGCCTGTCACGCCGTGAAAGACTTCGGAGCCTCCCAGGTCTTCGAAAGCGCGGGCGTAAATTTCAGCCAGGTCGGCAACCGCCTGATGAAACCCTTTTTCCAACGCTGGCTGATGAATCCCCTCCGAGTCGATCCCGGCACCAAGATGCCGGTCTACTTCCCCGGCGGTGAAAGCATGCTCTTCGACTACTACGACGGCGACGCGAAGAAGCAGATCGACGCTTTCTGGGAATACATCCGACAGGGCGACAAGATGCAACTGCCGGAAGAGGCGACTCAGTAGGCAGCGCGCCGCGTCATATCATCTTCAACGCTCCGTGGGTCGCGGATCGATACCGAGTCAACGGCAAGCTCGGACGAATCCCCGCCGACGAAGGAGGAGTTAAGGGGAGAAATCGGGGTGGGTTCGCTCTATTTATCCACTGTCGCCCGTCGCCGCCTCCACCCGCTTCCAATCGCGCCCTCGAGCCGCGAGGCCTCGCCTGTCCGACACGTTGCTCCGAACCACAGCCTAATGAGTTTCGGCGCCTTTCCTGTGGATTTTTCCGCGAATATGCGCATTATTTCCGCCCGGCAGTGGGGAGAATGATCCGAATTGCCGATATCCGTCGGGCGAAAACGAACTATGCTTCGAAAAACTCAAATTGTATGAACACGAGTCGAACCAGTTTAGCCCCCGTGTTTCGGGCGTTGTTCGCGTTGCTGTGGATCTGCGGCGCCGCGATCGCAGCGCCGAAGGACGCTCCCGCGGCCATCGACGCAGGCGAGGAACACCGCAAGCTCTTCGAAAAGACGCGCTACCCCTCCGCGACCGCCTGCAAGACCTGCCATCCCGGCCATTATCGCGAGTGGTCCGTCTCTCAGCACGCCTACGCGCAGCTGAGCCCGGTGTTCAATTCCATGCACGCCAAGATCGTCAAGCTGACCAACGGCTCCAACGGAGACTTCTGCATTCGCTGCCACACTCAGGTGGGCATGAACCTCGACGAACCGGTGTTCATGAGCAACATGGATCGACACCCGGTCTCCCGCGAAGGCATCACTTGCGTCGTCTGCCACCGCATCGACAACAGCTACGGCAAAGTCAGCGGACGCTTCGCCCTGGTCGAGGGCGACTTGACGACTCCCGTCTATGGCCCGACCGGAAACAAGGAGCTGAAACGAGTCCTGACCACTCCCGGCAAATACCAGGTGACCACCGATCCGGCCGAACAGGGCCGCGTTATGCATCCAGACGTGGAACACGCTCCACAAATGTCCACTTCGGGATTCTGCGGCGCCTGCCACGACGTCACCTTGAAAAACGGTTTCCGGCTCGAAGAGGCGTTTAGTGAATTCAAGAACTCACCGGCCGCCAAACGGGGCGAGTCCTGCCAGGACTGCCACATGGGAAATATCCAGGGCAAGAAATCCGGTTATCGCCTTGAACCCGCAGCGATTATCGGTGGCGTCCCCACTACGCCTCGCAAACGCACGAACCACATGTTTCCCGGCCCCGACTACTCGATCATTCACCCCGGCCTTTTCCCCCATAACCCCAAAGCGACCGAACTCGCCACTATGCGCGAATGGCTGACCTTTGACGACAAGGCCGGCTGGGGAACGGACGCCTACGAAAAGAACGCGACCAAGGACGCGACCTACCCATCGCGCTGGCGAACCGTCGACGATCGCTACGACGCCCGCGCCGTAATCGACTCGCAAAAGGGGCTGCTCGCGGAGATGCAGAAACAGCGAATGACGCTGCTGCGCCAGGGCTATCAACTCGGAGATTTGACCGTGAAAAAGGCCGACCAGCGCGGCCTGCGATTTGACGTCCAGGTGAAGAATGGAACCGACGGCCACAACGTCCCGACCGGCTTCGACGCCGAACGCCTCGCCTGGCTGCAAATCACCGTGACCGATTCCACGGGCAAGGTGGTTTTCCAGTCCGGCGATCTCGATCCCAACGGCGACGTCCGCGATCTTCACTCGCACTATGTTCACGATGGCGAGGCCCCGCTCGACAAACAATTGTTTAGCCTGCAAAGCAAGTTCCTAACCCGCAATTTCCGCGGCGGCGAACGCGAGCAGGTCCTGCCGATCAACTACTCGCTCGACCCCCTGCCCTTTGTTCGCCCTGAGCCTTTTTCCACCATCCTCACCGGACGGCCTTCCGACGCGCGAAAGCACAAGCGAGGCATCCATCCGCTCGGAAGCCGCGTGGCCGAGT
>JBLHKZ010000024.1:0-34709 GCA_047618185.1 Limisphaerales bacterium | reverse complement strand
GCCGCGTTGGAGTCGGCGCGGGCGGGGGAACATTTGTTCTTCGAGAAGGCCGATCGGCCCGAATCGATCGTGATCGATTTCAGTTCCCCCAACGTCGCCAAGCCCATGCATGTGGGCCACATTCGTTCGACGATTCTCGGGGAATCCTTGAAGCGCATTTTCCGACTGTTGGGTCATACCGTGGTCGGCGACAATCATATCGGCGACTGGGGCACGCAATTCGGCAAGCTGCTGGTGGGATGGAAGGAGGAACTCAATCGCGAGGCGCTTGAGGCGCACGCGTTGGAGGAGATGGAGCGGCTTTACAAGCTGATCAACGACCGCTGCGAGTCCGATGAGACAACGCTGAAGCGGGCGCGCGCGGAGTTGGTGAAGCTCCAGGGGGGCGACGAGGAGAATCTGGCGATCTGGAAGGAGATGATCGCCTTGTCGCAAAGCCAGTTTGACGAAGTGTATGCCCGGCTGGGCGTGAGCTTTGACGAGTCGCTGGGCGAGAGTTTTTATAACGATCGGTTGAAGGCGGTGGTCGAGGAGTTGAAGGAAAAGGATATCGCGCGGGAGAGTGAAGGCGCCATGTGCGTATTCTCCGACGGCTCGTTGGCTGAGAAGGACGATCCTTTTCTGATCCACCGCGACGGGGAGTGGAATCCGAACCCGGCGATCGTCCTCAAGAGCGACGGTGGCGCCAATTATACGACCAGCGATCTGGCGACGTTGGAGCATCGTCTGAAAACCTGGGGGCCTGATCGGATCATCTATGTGACGGACGGCCGGCAGCAGCATCATTTCACGCAGTTGTTCAATATATTTCGACGCTGGCGGCCGGAGGAGAACGTGCGTCTGGATCACGTGTGGTTCGGGGCCATTCTGGGAGAGGATGGCAAACCGTTTAAGACTCGGGCGGGCGGCACGATTCGGCTGACGGATCTGTTGAACGAAGCGGAAGAACGGGGATATGCCGTCGCCAAGGGCAAGTATGAGGGACGCGATGACACTTCGGCGCCCTCGGAAGACGCTCAAAAAGAGATTGGCCGGGTGATTGGCCTCGGCGGGATCAAGTATGCCGATCTCTCGCCCAATCGGCAGAGCGACTACAAATTCAGCTGGGAGAGAATGCTGTCGTTGCAGGGCAACTCATTCCCTTATTTGCTGAACGCGTATGTGCGTATTCGGAGTATTTTCCGCAAGGCGAACGATGGCGCATCCACCGAATCGGCGACCGCACTTGCGCTGACGGACCCGAAAGAGCGCGCGCTGGCCAAGCAGATGCTCGATTTTGATTTTGTGTTGCAATCTGTCGTCGAGGAATGCCGTCCGAATCTCCTTTGCAACTATCTTTACGAACTTGCCTGCCAATTCGCACAGTTTTACGAGGCCTGTCCGGTGCTCAAGGCGGAGGAGCCTCAACGGGGAACGCGATTGGCTTTGTGTGATCTCGTTTCACGCGTCTTGAAGCAGGGATTGGAAGCCCTGGGCCTGGAAACCACGGATCGGATGTGACGTTTTTCAGTCGCGACGATGTCCAGATGTGGGGATTGCGCGCGTTATTTTTTAAAGTCGGTAACATTTTTTTCTTTCAAAACCGCGACATTTTCGAATCAATAATAAATTGTGAGTGATAACGACGACATGCCGGGATATCGGATTTGGGCTGCGGACGACGTAGTCTATGGTCCGGTGGAACTTCCGCAACTGGTCGAGTGGATTCAGGACGAGCGCGTCGAAGGCGACACCTGGATTTATATCGAACATGAGGGCAAGTGGCAGCAGGCCGGAAAAGTGCCCGATTTCGGGATGTTTTTTCGTAAGCGCGCGCCCGCTGGCGGAGCAGAGGCCAAGGAGAAAGCGCCTCTGATTGCCGGCATCAAGCCGGGCATGCTTCGGCGGGTAAAGATTCTTTCCGAATTTGACGACACCCAGCTGGGTCGCTTCCTGAAGTTCATGGAAGTCAAGCAGGTGCGGCAGTTTGTCGAGATTGTCAAACAGGGCGAGCATGGGGATTCCATGTTTCTTGTGCTGGAGGGTGAAGTGCGAGTTCGCCTGATGATCGGGAACAAGGAGCGCATTTTGGTGACAATGCCCCCGGGAGAGTTCTTTGGGGAGATGGCTCCGTTCGATCAGAGCCCGCGGTCGGCGGATATCGTTGCCAATACCGATTGCACATTGCTCAAGATCAGTGTCGAAGCCATTGAGTCGCTTCGCGATGACGCTCCCGACCTCGCTGCGCGGTTCTTCATGGCCATGTGCAAGACGTTTTCCGCCCGCATTCGCGCCGACAACAAACGATTCAGGGACACACTGAACTTTGGCAACGCGGCCAGCGGTGTTGCTGGCAGTTGACGATTGGCTGGCGGGAATCGCTGCGGATGTGACCATTTTGAACAAGCGCCGTCCTTCGGGGCGGCGTTTCTTTTTCTTCAGATCTCACGAATTTGTCGATGACGGGTGACGGCTCGACAATCAAGCCGGCCGGACTGGCAAGTGACACCGGCGGAACGAATTTCATTTAGAGCATATGGGCAAAGTTGTTGGCATTGATTTGGGCACGACCAATTCCTTGGTCGCCGCCGTCGATTCGGGAATTCCCATCGTGCTTGCGGACGAGGACGGTCAGCGTTTGACGCCCTCGGTCGTTTATTATCCGGAGGGCGACGACGATCCGACGGTGGGGCGCGCCGCTGCCCGTGTTCGCGCCGTTCATCCGGAGCGCACGATCTATTCGGTCAAGCGCTTCATGGGGCGGCGGTATGATGAGGCCAGTGAGGAGGAGTTGAGCCTGGATTACCGTGTTGCTCGAGGGAAGAGCGGCGGGGTGGTCCTGGATATTCCCGGGCGCGAACTGACGCCAGAGAAGGTTTCAGCGGAGGTTGTTCGAAAACTCAGACGCGTGGCCGAGCGGGTTTTGGAAATGGAAATTACCGGAGCGGTCATCACCGTGCCCGCCTATTTTAATGACGCGCAACGAAACGCCACAAAGAAGGCGGGTGAATTGGCGGGGTTGAAGGTCGAGAGGATCGTCAATGAGCCGACGGCGGCGGCCCTGGCGTATGGCATCGATCGCTTGAAGGAGCATTCGCGAATCGCGGTGTACGATCTGGGCGGCGGGACATTCGATTTGTCCGTGCTGGAATTGAAGGAAGGCGTCTTTCAGGTGCTATCGACCAATGGCGACACGCGGCTTGGCGGTGACGACATCGACAGGAAATTATCCGAATACATTGCCGAACGCATTCGAGAGGCCGGCGGCCCCGACCCGTCGGAGCAGCCCACGATGTCGGCTCGCGTGCGTGAAGAGGCGGAGCGCTGCAAGATTGCCTTGTCCACGCGTGATGAGGTCGAGCTGACGCTGCCGTTTCTAAGCGCTGATTTCAGTTTCAGCCTGACGTTGACACGGGATGAATTGGAGAGCGTCGCCCGAAGCGTGGTGGAGAGAACCAGGGAGCATTGCCTCCGTTCATTGGCGGACGCGGGGTTGGAGCCGACGGAATTGGATCAGGTGATCCTGGTGGGCGGGCAGACGCGCATGCCGCTGGTTCGCAGAATGGCGGCAAAGTGGTTTCAATGCGCCGAGTTCGACGAGACGAGAGGCGATTTACGTTTGGGCGAAGAGTATCATCGAACGTCCGGGCCCATCTTGAACACATCGCAGGATCCGGATGAGGCAATCGCCAAAGGCGCGGCCATTCAGGCCGAGATATTGATGGGTGGGTTCAAGGATCTCCTGCTGCTCGATGTGACGCCGCTTTCGCTCGGCCTGGAGACGTTTGGGGGATTGATGAATGTGATTGTGCCTCGGAACTCGACGATACCGATCAAGGCTGGTGAGATGTTCACCACGGCCATGGATCAGCAGAAGAGCATGCTGATTCATGTGCTCCAGGGAGAGCGCGAGCGAGCGTCGGACAATTGGAGCGTCGGCAGGTTCGAGATTGAATTTGAGAAGGCCGCTAAAGGCGTTGCGCGCGTGGGTGTGCAGTTTGAGATCGACGCCAATGGCATTCTCCACGTGTTGGCGAGGGACGTTCTGACAGGCAAAGAGACGGTCGTGGAAATGCAGTCGGCGGTCGACGTTGATGACGCGGAGGTGCAACGGATGGTCGAAGAGTCGGTGGAACACGCCTTTGACGATTTGAAAACGCGGCAGTGGATTGAAGCAAAGTTGCGCGCGGAGGAGACCTTGAAGGCGACCGATACGGGATTGGCCGAGTGGAGCGATGAAGTCGACGCCGAAGTGAAGTCGCGCATTGAAAGCGCCGCGGGAAAAGTCCGGGGCGTTCTCAGTGAGGTTGATGAGCCGGATGGCGTGGGTGATCCGAAGCGACTCAAGGCGGCGATTGGCGATTTGGACGAAGCAACCTTGCCTCTCGCCGACATGATGATGGAGAAGGCGATGGACGCGATGCTGCGCCAGCGCGGCTTGATCGAATAACGCTTCCGACGATTTACCGGCCCACCTGGCCCTTGAATCTCCATTGAAGAAATCGAATTCCGGGCGGGCGCTGAATTGAATTCTGCCCCGTTCTGTTCGGGACGGGATCCGAGTCTATTTAGTTCGGTTTGATTCCGAACCTGGGCAGCCGCTCATCCCTGAGCGGCCGCGGCATCTTCGCTGGAGCTATCGGCGGGAGTCTTAGCTTTTGGATCAACGGAAGGTGGGGCATCAGATGGCGGATCAGCAGCGCCAGGTTGGCGTCCATTGCCTGATTTGGGCTCGGCTGAGCTCTTCTTATCTGCCTTCTTTGATTTTGATTTCGATTTCTCGGGTTGATCCTCGGGTTCTGGCTCTTCTTCGATATATGTGCGCTTGGGGTTTGGATTATCTGCGCGTTTGCTGCGCGGGAGCGGCGCGACCATGACGCTCATCGCGCGGCCTACAGCGCGCGGGGGGGCGTCGGGCTGTCCCCATGGGCCAAGATCGTCGGCGAACTTCTGTATCGACGCGGCTCCGTATTCCTTGTGCATGTTTTCGCGGCCGCGAAAGCGCAGGATTACTTTGACCTTCATGTCCTCGCACAGGAAATGAATGGCGTGTTCGAGTTTGGTCTGAAAGTCGTGCACGTCGGTGACCGGGCGTAATTGCACTTCCTTGACCTTGTTGGCGTGCTGGTGCTTCTTGGATTCCTTGTCCTTCTTGGACTGCTCGTATTTGAATTTGCCGAAATCGATCAGCCGACAAACAGGCGGATCGGCCTTGCCTGACACTTCAACCAGATCGACGGCCAAACCTCGGGCTAATTTCAGGGCTTCACCGAGCGTGAGAACTCCGAGCTGTTTCTCTTCGTGAACCACGCGGACTTGTTGGGCGCGAATCCGCCCATTAATCCGAATGTTGTTCTGCGGGTTGTGAGGACGACGACGAGGGGAAGGGCGACTCAAGAAGCCCTCCAGAGGTGGGGGTTAATCATAGATTCCAAAAGCGAATGTACTGTCGATCGATACAAGGCATAAGGCGTATTTATGCCATCGATCAAATGGAGCGCAAGTGAAATTTAATGACATTATCATGACGGGGAACTGCTTGGTTTAAAGAGGTTTTCGAAACGGAGACCACTTTTCGCGTGCGTTTCGACGGGTGTTTTCCTAATGTTCCGCGCTCGATATGGCAGACATTAGACCCTTCCGGGCATTGCGTCCGAATCCCGAACTGGCGGCAAAGATTTGCGAGCTCCCCTATGACGTGATGTCGTCGGAGGAGGCTCGCGAAGTTGCCGCCGGCAACCCCATCAGTTTCCTGCACGTCAGCAAGCCCGAGATCGATCTGCCCAAAGACACTGATCCGCACGATCCTTCGGTCTATGCAAAGGCTCGCGAGAATTTTGATCGATTGATCGCAGACGGTGCGCTGCGGAAGGATTCCAGCTCTCGCTATTATCTTTATCGCCTGATCATGGATGGCCACGAGCAGACTGGACTGGTCGCGGCGGCCAGTTGCCGCGACTATGACGAAGGCGTGATAAAGAAGCACGAATTGACGCGACCGGTGAAGGAGGATGATCGCGTGCGGCATATGGAGTCATTGGATTCACAGACCGGGCCGGTGTTCTTGACCTACGAGGCGAGACCTGATTTTGACGCCTTTGTGGCGAAAGTGTGCGATCGGCCTTCGGCGGTGGATTTCATGGCCTCCGACGGCGTGAGGCATACAAGTTGGGTCGTCGACCTGGAGGATGAAATTGAGTTTGTGAGAACGACGTTTGCCGGCATGTCCGCGCTCTATGTCGCCGATGGGCACCATCGCAGCGCCGCGGCGAGCCGCGTGAATCAATCGCGTCAGGGCGAGGGGGGAAGCGGCGCGTTTCTGACGGTGACCTTTCCTCACAACCAGATGCGCATTCTAGCCTACAACCGGGCATTGATGGGTCTGAATGGCAATACGCCGGCTGAACTCCTGGATGCGCTCGGCAAGGTATTCGAGATCGAAACGCCGGGAGTGGCCGAACCGACGGGCAAGAATGTTCTGGGACTCTATTTGGACTCGCAGTGGCGAACGCTCCGTTTTCGATCTGAAATTGCCGCCGCCAATAATCCGATGGATGCCCTGGATGCGGCGCTGCTGCAAAATTACGTCTTGCGTCCGATCTTTGGGATCGAGGATCCGCGCACCAGCGATGGCATTGATTTTATTGGGGGAATCCGCGGAACGGGTGAGTTGGAACGGTTGGTGAACCAGCAGGGGTATGCCTGCGCATTCTCGATGTTTCCCACGAGTATCGAAGATCTCATGGAGATCGCCGCTCAGGATGGGCTGATGCCGCCCAAGAGCACCTGGTTCGAGCCGAAGCTGCGCGATGGCATGTTTTGCCACATGCTTTGATCGATTGGGAGTCGTCTGAGATTCGTGCGATCGGCGAACGGATTGCCCCGAACTGCGCGGCGACAAGAATCTTCTTTTCTAAACCCGGGTCTTCCCGTTAATTGCCCGCTGCATTTTTTATCAAGAACATGAAAGTAATACTCGCATATTCCGGTGGACTGGACACGTCCGTGATTCTTTGTTGGCTTCGGGAGAACTATCAGGCCGAAGTAATCGCTTATTGCGCGGACCTCGGACAGGAGGAAGAGCTGAAGGGCCTGCGCCCGAAGGCGAAACGCACCGGCGCCTCGAAGGTGTTCATCGAAGACCTGCAGGCGGAGTTCGCCAGCGATTTCATCTACCCGATGATGCGCGCCGGGGCCATCTACGAGAACCAGTATTTTCTCGGAACCAGCATTGCTCGACCATTGATCGCCAAACGCATGGTCGAAATTGCTCGTGAGGAGAAAGCGGACGCCATCGCTCACGGCGCCACTGGAAAGGGAAACGATCAGGTTCGTTTCGAACTGACGGCGGCCGCGTTGGCTCCGGAGATCGATGTCATCGCTCCCTGGCGCGACCAGAGTTTCCGCGACACATTTCCAGGTCGGACGGAGATGATCGACTATTGCGCGGCGCACAAGATCGATGTGGAGGCGAGCGCGAGTAAACCGTATTCGATGGATCGGAATTTGCTCCATATTTCCTTCGAAGCGGGGATTCTGGAGGATCCCTGGCTCGACGCGACGGCGCCGAAACACAAAGGAATGTACAAGCTGAGTGTTTCGCCGGAAGACGCTCCCGACAAGTCGGAGTATCTCACGCTGGAATTCGAAAAGGGCGATTGCATCGGGATCAACGGCAAGGCGATGACGCCGCTCCAGGTCATGCGTTTCCTGAACAGGAAAGGCGGGAAGCACGGCATCGGTCGCGTGGATATCGTGGAGAATCGCTTTGTGGGGATGAAATCCCGCGGCGTCTACGAAACGCCGGGCGGCGCGATTCTTCATTTTGCGCACCGACAAATGGAGACCTTGACGATGGATCGTGAAGTCATGCACCTGCGCGACTCGCTGATTCCGAAATACTCGGAATTGGTTTACAACGGATTTTGGTTTTCGCCTGATCGCGAGGCGATTCAGGCGCTGGTGGAGGAGAGCCAGAAGAATGTCAGCGGTGTTGTTCGGGTGAAGCTGTACAAGGGCAACATCATGACTGCGGGCCTCAAGTCGCCGTTGAGCCTCTACAATCCCCACATCGCCTCGATGGAGGGAGACCCGGCGGACGCCTACAATCAGGACGACGCCACTGGATTTATTCGATTGAACGGGTTGAGGCTGAGAGTCGCGGCTCAAGTTCGCGACAGCGCGGTGAAACGCAAACGCTCACCCCGAAAGAAGAAGTAGAACAACGAAAGGCGAAACTATGGCTGAACCCCTGTCCCCTCAGAAACTTCCAATCGTCGAGAAGACGGAGCCCGGAACCTATTGGTGGTGCGCCTGTGGACGATCCGCGAAGCAGCCATTTTGTGACGGATCCCATGCCGGCACGGGGATTGAGCCGATGGAGGTTGAAATCACGGAGCAGAAAGTGGTTGCCTGGTGCGCCTGCAAGGAAACCTGTGACAAACCGTTCTGCGACGGGAGCCATACGAAGCTGTAATTCGACGTTTGGCGGCAATTCGCCAACTCGGCGCTACTCGCCTACCTGGCGGCTGGCGCGTGTCCGTCGTCTGATTCGTTGGAATCGTCTGGGGCGGACTTTTTTCTGAAAACATCGTCGGCGCTCGAAGGGTCGAGATGCGCCAGGTCGAGTCCGCCGGTCTGATCGCGTCCTTGAGCGATGCTGATTTGCCGGGCGATTTCAGCGGCTGTTTCAGCGGCGTAGTATTTCACCGCGCCCATACTTTGACTGGCGTCAAAGACGGTGACTAACAGGGTGTTTTCTTCCACGTTCGTCCAGAGCACGCTGGTCTGTTCGCCCTGTTGGAACATGCTGCTGAAGTTGGTTTCAGAGAGCCGGTCGGCCATGAACTGCGTCGCGGCGAAGGCGTTGGCGGCGAGAGTCGCCAGCTCGGCGGTGTCGAACGGCGGCTCCTCGCCGCATTCAACGATGAGATAGCCGGCTTTTTCGACAATCAGGGCATTGGACGCTTCAGAACGAGACAGGAATGCGTTCAACGCGGCGGTTATACGCTGATAGTCCTCCTCAATGATTCGGGGGAAAGCGGGCATCGTTAAGACCTACTGAACTTAACCGCCCTGATTGATGAACTTGTGAAGGAGCATCTTGGTGATCATGTTCAACGTCTCGAAAACGCCCTCGCTTTGAAACGCGGACGCCTTGAATGACGGAACTTGCACCTCGCGGTTGTTGAGGAGGAACTCCATGTATTCCACCGGCGCGATATTGGGCAGATCCTGTTTGTTATACTGCAGGACGTAGGGAATGTCCTTGATGTCCATTCGCAACGTTTTCAAGTTGTCCTCCAGATTGGCCAGACTTTCGACATTCTCCTCCATTTTGTCGTATTGCGAGTCGGCGACGAAGACGATGCCATCCACACCTCGAAGCACGAGTTGCCGAGTGGTGTTGTAGATGACCTGTCCGGGAACGGTGTAAAGCTGGAACTTGGTTTTGTAGCCCTTGATGGACATGGCTTCGATTGGCAGGAAATCGAAGAACAGCGTGCGATCGGAGCTGGTGGCGAGCGAGACCATTTTGTCCTTGTGGGCGGGATCTGCAGTCTCCACATCCGCATGCACTTTTTCCAGGTTTGTGGTCTTTCCACATTGGGCGGGACCGTAATAAACGATTTTAACCTGAATCTCTTTTTTGGCTTGATTGATAATGGCCATACTTAAACCCTTACTGATTATCCCTTTGCTGCTGTATTTGCGATTTCCGCGATTTTGTCCGATGGGAGTTCGGCTCCAACTGTCCTCAGTGTCGCGATAAAGGCGTCGCCTGATTTTCGAATGGTGAGAGTGTGTTCGCCGGTTTGAACCTCCACCGTCGCGGCTTCTCCCAACTGAGATTCCTTCGAGTATTGAGCGGTTCGATTGAAGATCTCCGGCACAAATCCTGAAAGGGCATCGCCGTTCACATTGGCGGGCAATTGTTTTGCCACCGGCAACCCGTCGTTCATCGTAAGCAGGGCGCCGCTGACTCCGGGAAGTTGACAAATTTCTGCGATGATTTGAGCGGGCGATTTTCCCGCAGGCGTTGCCTCGGCTGGGGCGGGCGCCTCCACCGGAGTCGGCTCGGGCGCGGGTTCCGCAGCTGGGGCGGCTGGCGCCGCCGGTTCAGGGGCCGTTTTTCCCGCGATGTCTTCCTTGCTGAAAACATCCGGAATGGTGGCGTCAACATCGACTTTCTTCTGTCTCGCCGGGCTCGTGGCGGTCGCCATGAAATGGGGGATAACGAGTTTCAACGGGACGTCCACCTCTGCGCCATCTTGCGCCGATCCCACGGAATCTGAGGCTGACGGTTGAAGGGTCGCCCGCAGGTCCTTCCACGTGAAGGCGATCTTGCCGCGTTTCATCATGGGATCCAACGATGCCAGCTCCAGCGTGACTTGCGAATCCGCGATTCCAGCGTCGCCAATCGCCGATTTCAGTTCGTCGGGCCAGTTTTCGGAGATGGAGCCAAGCGGAAGTTTAACGTTGCCGTCATCCACGGAGCCGACGGTCGCTGACGCGCCGGTTGACATCGCGGCGGTTGACATCGGGGCGGGAGTGGGTTCCGGAACGGGGGCCGGAGCCGGAGCTGGTTCTGGAGCCGGAGTGGGAGTCGGGCCTGGTTCTGGAGCGGCAGCAGACTCAGGCTCAGGAGCAGTTGCATCGGCTGTCTTTCCATCGAGACCGAAGACATCCTTGATATCGGGCGGAATCTCAATTGTCTTCCGACTTTCCCGCATTTTCATGTGCTCCGGCTTTATTTTTGCGAGAACATCCTTAAGCGGGAGCACGACAGCCGTCTGATCGTTTTGGGTTCCGTCGCTAAAAGTCCCTTGTGGAGCGCGCTTGCGGAGATCGTCGAAGCGTATCTTCACCGAGCCTTGGGCCAGTTGTTCGACGATTGCGGAGACTGGTATCGACACGGTCGCGGAGGCGTCAGGGGGCGTTTGTACGCTCGACTTGAGGCTGTCCGGAAGACCGTCAACGATTCCGCCGAGCGGGAGGTCGACTGTTTCGCCTGAATCTTCCAAAGGCTTGGGGCCTTTGCTGTTGGCGACGGTCGGCGTGGAAGTCGCGGGAGCAGCTGAGGTGGGTTTCTCCGGCGAGGAAGGGTGAGTTTGGCGAGCTCCAGGTTTATTGCTCGCGCCCCGGAAAAATAAGTTTTTGAGAAAACCCATCAGTGAATGCTTTCAGTTTGCCTACGTAATCGGAATACGTCTGAAGGGTAGAAATACCACTCGACGAATTTTCTTTTTTGTCCTAAATCGCTTGTCATGGCAAGTAAGAACAGTGAACAGTCTGACGAATGTCGCAACGACGCAACATATTGATAGTAGACGACGAACAGGATCTGTTGGAACTCTACCAGGCCCTGTTGTCAAAGCTGGAATCGACCCCGCGGGTGATGATCGCGGATTCTGGAAAACGGGCGCTCGCGGTGTTGGCTTCGGAACCATTTGACCTGCTCGTTACGGATCTGAACATGCCGGGAATGGACGGTTTTCAGTTGTTGACCGTAGTTCGCAGCAAGTATCCAAATATTCGCACCGTGGTCATTTCCGGGGTGTCTGATGATCAATATCGGGCTCGCGCCTACGGCATGGGCATCGACGTGTTTTTGGAAAAACCCAGCACGGACGAGGACATTCGGACGTTTGTCGACTGCGTCGAGGGCGTCCTGACGCGTGAGGCGGCCGGGGGCTTTCGCGGATTTCAGAGCATGTCGCTGGTCGATTTGATTCAGGCCGAATGCATGGCCGGCAGTTCATGCGTCTTGAAGATCACCAACGGTCCGATTGCCGGCAAGGTCTGGATCAAGGACGGCGATGTGATCGACGCGGAAGCCCAGAGCCTCAAGGCGGAAGAAGGCTTTCTGAAGATTTTGGAATGGAAGACGGGGAACTTCGAGAAACTGCCGGAGGAACCCGCCCATGAACGGGCGATTCTTAGTTCCTATCAGGGGCTGCTGCTCGACAGCGCGCAGACGCTGGATATGGCTCAAGCTGCGGATCAGGGGCTGGATGGCGAGGGCGAGGGCGTCGAGGGCACTGAGAGCCTTTCCGGATTTGGGCAGATAACCCGATGCAATGGCGTTGAATTCGTTTTGTCCGTGGAGTCGGAGGACGCTGAGAAAGTCAAATCATGGGGCGCTGAAAGCCCGGATAAGCTGGGCGGCTGGGCGCATGGCCAATTGGCCCAGTTTCGGACGATCGGCGAAAAGTTGAACATCGGCCAGCTGAAGCAGGCCGTCGGCGTGGGATTGAAGCGGCATGTCGCGTTGTTGCCGGGCTCCTCGGCAAGTTTGTGCGTAGGTATCCAGCGATCCTTCAGCCCGAGCGAGGTCCGTGAGACCCTGAAAGAGATTTCCGTAAAATGGGACTCCTGAGTTTATTTTCCAAAAAAGCGAAGGCGGAGCCGATGGAGAAGCTGCCCTCCGGCAGCTTTCGCATCAGCGCCGCTGGGGAGATCAGCGCGTCCACGATTCCCGGAGGGTTTCCCAGGGAAACACTGACGGAAATCGGCGAGATGTTCGTGCAGGCGTTTCGGACGGCGCAGGAACAAGGCATCCCGCTCAAGGAGTTGGGCCTGGACTATGCCGGCGCCAAGATCACCGGACGCGAGGCCAGGGGCGGCGCGGTCGTCTTTCTCACGCCGCGAAAATTCTAGCCGAGGCCGGGACGATGGTTAAACGAGGGAAGTCTTAACCTTTTTAGGTATGGCGAGCGAAAAAGAGACATTCGAGAAACTGATTTCCATGGTTGAGAGCTACACGGAAACGTGGAAGCAACTCAGCCACTACATCACGCTGGCGAAATCCAAGAAGTTCGATGAAGAGGATGAGAATGAGTTTCTCGAAATCAAGAGCGTGATCACGCAGGAGCTGGAGCTGATCATGGCCACCGTGGAGATCGAATCGCCATCGCGAGCGGATGTGCACGATCTGATCGGAAAGATCCCGACGCTTCAGGCGCTGAGCGAACTGGGAGGAAACAATGTTCGGGACATTGACGCTCAGTGGCATCGGAATTTCATCGCCCTGCAAAGTCTGATGGGCGCGGTCAAGGCGCAGATTAGGGAACTTGAAAAGAAGAAAGGCAAGGCGGGCTCGAATTTTACGGTCGTGCTCGAACGAATCGAAAACTACGTCGAGACGTGGAAGCAATTTCAACATTACCTGACGCTCGGTCAGACCGGGAAATTTGACGAGGAGGACGAGTCTCAATTTCTCGAAATCAAGAGCGTTGTGCTTCAGGAATTGGAGGAGATTCTCTCAATGATGGAATTTGATTCCCCGTCGCGCGACGAGATCATCGATATTGTCGGAAGCTCGGTGTCGATCGCCGGGTTGGCTGAGCAAAACGCGATTGCGCACCGGAATCTGGCGAACAAGTGGCACAAGACCTACATCGCGTTTCACGCCTTGATCGGCGCGATCAAGGCTCAGCTTCAGACCAGCGACAAAAAGGATTCCGGCCCGGACCTCTCAGAACGCGTCGCTCAAATGGAGAACTACGTCGAAACCTGGAAGCAGTTTAATCATTTTCTAGGGCTGGCAAAACAGGGCAGCTTTGACGAGGAGGATGAGAATCAGTTTCTCGAGACCAAGAGTGTGATCGTGCAGGAGATGGAGTTGATCAGCGCCGCGGGGCAGATCGAATCGCCGACGCGCGAAGATGTTCACGGCATCATCGAGGGAGCTCCTTCGCTGAGGTATCTCAGTTCTCAGAAGGACTCGACTTTGAAATCGACCGAAAGCAGCTGGCACAAGATCTTCATCGGTTTTCAGGCGGTCCTGGGGCAACTCAAGGTGGCGCTGCAGGACCAGGGGAAGAAGAAGGGCTGGAGCCTGTTTGGTTGGGGCAAGAAGTAATCCTCGGCCGGCGCCTCGGGTTTGCATCCGCGGGCTAATTCTGGTTGGCGGCGGGAGCTTGCGTCACGGCGGTCACGGACTTCACCTTCGCCTCTTTGGCCATGTCCATGATGTTCACGATCAGGCCCCATGGCGTTGTCTTGTCTCCTCGAATGGAGAGCCGAACCTCCGGATTCTTCTCGACGGCTTGTTGGAGGCGCGATCGGAACGCGTTGGTGGTGACGGCTTCATTTCCCAGATAGAAATAGGGCGGCTGGCTCGCGAGGGTCAGCACGACCATGTCTTCCTGGGAGTCTCCGGGCTTCGATTGGCTCGATTCCGGCAGCGCCAGTTTGAGCGCGGGAATCTGATTCTTGAAGGTCGTCGTGACCATGAGAAAAATCAGAATTACGATCAGCACGTCAATCAGCGCGATGATGATGACCGCGGGCGGCTGACGGCGCTTTTTTTGTGTGAATCTCATGCCGCTTATTTAGATCGGGACGAGCGTCGGGCGTCGCCGGCGGGGCGCGCGGTCTTGATGGCTTCGGAGTAGGTCGAAGAAGCGGGAGCTTTTTGCTGCCGTGCGGCCGATGCCTGGGCGGGCGCCTCTTTCTTCTGCAGGCGATAAAAGCGCCGGACAAATGCGTCGCAAAGATTCTCCAGTTCGATCGTCAGGGATTCGACCTTGCGGGTGTAGTAACTCCAGGCGATCAGCGAGGGGATGGCGATCAACAGGCCGAACATCGTGGCGTGAAGGGCGAGGGAAATGCCGGAGGCGAAGGCTGCATAATCGCCAAGACCGGAAGTCCCGAGGCTGCCGAAGAGCGTGATCATTCCGTAGATCGTGCCGACCAGTCCCATGAGCGGGGCGACGCCGGTGCAGATCTCCAGGACGATCAGGCCGCGTTCGAGTCGGTTGACCTCACGCCGCGCCCGGGTCTGAATGATGTCGACGTTTTCCTCTTTGGGCCAGTCGAGATGATCGGCGGCGACCAGGATTAAACGACTCAGCGAGGACGGGTTTTGCTGGCAGATCTGTTTCAATTTGGGCAGGTCCTCCATCGACTGGCACTTTTCGACCGCCAGTTCGATGGCGCTGGGCACGACCCGTCGCCAGCCCAGCGCAATGCCGCGCTCGATAATGAACGCGAGCGCGCAGATGGAGGTGAGTTGGAGCATGCCCATAATGGCAGACTCGACATTCAGAAAATCAGGCAGCATTGCGATTGTCATGGATGATATTGGTCGTTTTCGAGCCGCTGTTCCTCACAAAGATGCATCATTCAATCAAGCTTTGATTTCTCGATTTCCGTGAATTGCAGGCGGCGACGGAACTAATTGAAAAAGAATGTAAATCTAACGACGCGCGAATCCGTTCCAATCTTAGCGAGGAAGGCTTCGGGCCATTCCTCGAAAGGGGCGGGGTCTTGAACGGCGGCTTGGCAAACGTAGGACGAGAGGGTGCCGAGGCTCGATTCGGTGGCTTTGATTTCTGAGACTCTGCCATCCGCATGAAGTCGAAACGTGACCACCACTTTTCCATGCTGGGTCAGCCTGACTCCACTTTCATCAATCAGCTGAAACCACCGATGCTGAATTGAGGCGATCAAGCGGGCGTCATATGCCCCCATGGGCGAGCCTTGGGCGTCGATGGAGATTTTGCCGCGTCTTCTTACTCCGCCATCCTGTTTCATTTTCTGGCCTGGTTGCTTGTTGGCCAGTTGCTTGTTGGCTTCGGCGATCGTGCGGGGACGCTTGGGCTTGGGAGGGTCTGGAGTCGGAGTGCTTGGCTTCTCGGTGTCGATCGGTTTAGGCGGCGGCAGGGCGGCGGTTAGTTTGGGTTTCGGGCGCTCATTGCCGTCAGTGGGTTTCCGGTCGGCCAGCTTGGGAGCTGGTTTCGTTTTGGGGCGGATTTTTGGCTGCAACGGAGCTGGCGTCAGCGCCCTTGCCTGGTCTTTCGATTGTTCCGGTTTGGGGGTCGGCTTGCCCAGCAGCGGCTGGAGCGGAGTGGGTTGCTCTCGCGGCGCATTGTAAGTTTGCAACACCTTGTCCTGAATGCCGTCGATCTTGGCTTGCCTGGTGTCGATCGAGGGCGATGGATTGGATGCGACGGAGTCGGCGAATGAATAGCGCTTGGCGTCCTTGGGCGCCTCGGCGCTGGCGGTCGAGGGATCGATCATGGCAAATTGCAGCGGAGTGTCCTGGAGGACGGGCTCCGGACGGGTGTCCTCCATGACGAATTCGATGGTCACCGTTTTGATGTCCTCGGCTTTGACCTCGTCCTTTCTGTCGGCGGACTCAGGCGATTTGACCGGCAAATTGTGGCCAATTCCGAACAACAGCACATGGATCAGCAAAGAGATACAGAACGCCTTCCCCGTGGAGAGTTCTCCCGGGTCTCGCTCGAATGTTCTTGGCGTTTCGGCGCGCATGGCGGAGCAGCTTGCAGAAGTTGACGGCGCCGGGCAATCGTTTGTTCGCAAGTTGTTGCGCCGGACCGCGCTCGCGCGCCCGAGGTCCCCGAATTGGAATTGGAATTGGCCCGAGGTTCACCCTCGACTCCGACCGAAGATGAGCAGTCAAAGACACGAAGACGGTCCGTCAGCGCCGTGGGGAAATTTAGTTTTGCCAATCGCTGAATGAGGTCGACCGCTCCGCGATCAAGCCGGGCTTTTCGCCAGCTTTGTTCCGCATTCGCAGCAGAAATTCGCCGACGGCGGACTGACCGTCTCACACCCGCCACACCCAATGTGAGCGTCCAGGTGGCGATGGTGAATGATCAGGTTGCGGATGTAGGGGATGAAGGTGAAGGCGTAGGCGAAGATAAAGACGGAGTCCTTGCGAAAGAACGCGGCATAGGAAAAGAGCAGCAACGCCCCGATGAGGCTGAACCACCAGAAGGCGACGGGAATGACGACCCGCTTGAGCTTCTCGGTGTAGTACCACTGCACCACGAAGCGTGAAAAGAAAGTGGCGTTGCCGAGCCAACCGACGATTTTCCAGGGGTGCCATTCGATGCCTAGAAGGACCCCGGCGGGAAATAAGACGCTGTTAAACCAGTCCATATGTCGGACGGTGTAGCGCCGCGGGCTGGAAGCTGACAATCGAATTCGCCCGGAGCGCTGTGGGAAGGTCGCGGGCGACGAGCCGCCCGGTCTACTTTTCGCTCATCAGAGCATCGATGGCTTGCGGCAGTTTCTCGTGGGCCTTGACGTCACGAATGATTCCCTTGCGATCGATCAACCACATCACGGGGATTTCTTCGATGCCGAGCTTGCCGGCCAGGTCGGTGACCCAGCCGTCGCCGTCGAAAACCACGGGCCAGGCGATCTTCTCCTCCGCGATGGCGCGTTGAACGGCCAGCTTCTTGGAATCCCAGCTGATGCCAAGGATTTCGAATCCATTGGGTTTGTGCTTCTTGTAGGCGGAGCGAAGCGTCGGGATCTCCTCCATGCAGGGGCCGCACCAGGTGGCCCAAAAATCGATAAGCACGACTTTCCCGGCGAGTTGGGACAGATCGATTTCGCTGCCGTCGAAAGCCTTGAACTTCAGGTCCATTCGCTTGCCAATGGGATCTTTCTTAATCTCTTCAAACGTGGCGAAGGTCGTGGGGGGCGCGCCGGCTTCAGTCGCTCTGATGTTCATGTTCTTCTTGCGGAGTTCCTCGAGTTTCGCCAGTTCAAGTGCGGCGGCTTCTCCCTTTTCCTGAAGAATTCTTGCGCTGGCTTTGGTTTTTTCGGATGCGTCGCTGGTCAGAATCTCCGCGAGCAGCTCAAGCCCGTGGTGGATTTCGCAATTTTCGGCGACCGTAAGCAGAAGATCGTATATCTCCGCGCGCTGGGGGAACTCCTTTTGAAGCTGACGCGCCTGGCGTTCCAGCTCGGTAATCACGAGCGTGGGATCGAGCTCTTGCTTGGCCAAGGCGGCGCGTTGCGCTCCCTTGAATCGAAAATCGAAAAGTTTGTCAGGATCGTCCCTCAGGAAAATTCGCTGGAGTTCGCGAATCCGATCTTCGCGGCCGGTGTCGCCGTGCTCGCCGGCGATTTCGAGTAGCTTCAATCCGATTTTGACGGACTGTTTGGCCATCGGATGGTTGGTGAAGGTAGTGGAGAATTCGTGGGCCAGGTCGGCTGCTTTCACGGCGCGCAGGCCATTGTCTTTTTGCCAGCGAATCATCACGTCGACGTCCGGGGGGGTGTCCTGCCAGGCAGCCGGCGGCTCCCGAGGCTCCGAGGCTTTGATCAGCGCCTCCCAGGCCACGTTGGCGCGGTCATATGCCTCCTCCGCCACCTTGATTTCGTCGTTTATCGGCGGCACTGGCGGATTGGAGACATATCCCTTTCCGGTGCGTGATGGCGTGTCGGTAAAGTCGCAGCCGACCGAAAACGCGACGATCAGAAGAACCAGGATCAGGAGGATGTTCTTGCGGACGTTCATGCGTCAATTCTCCATATTTCCGGCGTCCGGCGAAAGCGCACTCGCGATTTTTCTGAGCGCGAGCTCGATTCGTCGCGGATTGTCGGGCGAGCCGAAATCGGCTTCGCGGACATCCTTGGCGGGATGATTCAGCGCCCGTTGCAGGGCCGACTGAACGGTGCGCGCGTCGTCAGGCGAAAGCGAAAAACTCAACTTGTCTTTTTGTTCCATTCGAAAGGTTGTGCGGGCGCACTCCAACAATAGTGCGCAGGGTTCCAGACAGGCAATTAAACTCTTGTTCTTGAGCGAGTCTTCGGGCAGTCCCGGAGCCATCCAGAGGCGCTGTTTGAGACAGAATCGGGGATGGCACACCGCGTTGACAACCTCTCCGATCTGCTTGTCATCCAACTTTGCCGTGTTGCGATACATGCCTGATTGGCGGTTGGTGAAATCTCGATAAGAGGTGACGGGTGGGGGGGCAGCCTGGGCTGCGAGCCAATCGGCGGAAGCTCCGGGATAGACCCGATTCAAGGCCGATTCCAACTCCTCTTGGTTCGCTGTCTCGCAGCGCCAACCCGCCTGTAGGTTGGGAGCTGATTTGAGCGGGCGAAAGGCACGACCGTCGGTGAATCTCGCGACTTCCCGCAGCTCGGAAATGGATACGGATTGCAGACTGTCCGGCTCTGCGTCCCGGTCGTCGATATGCCGCAACTCAAAGGTGGAGCCGCGACGAAGGGCTATAATCTGGGCGACGATGGGATCGCGGTCGAGCTGGGCCAGATAAGCGCCGAAAGTAGGATTCAGGTTGGGCAACATCGTCGCCAACCTAACCCATTCAAAGAATTTTCAAACAATTTTGCGATTGGGCCCGCTGGTTGCGAGCCTTTTTGGGGAAGGGGAGGCTCGATCAAGACGTCTGGGCGAGAGTGTTTACGGCTTCAGCCATTTCAAACACGTCGAAGGGCTTGGCAAAGGCCATGTCCGCTCCGGCGCGGGTGGCGGTGTAGAGATTGTCGCCTGGTGTGGTGGAGAGCACGCCCGAGATCGCGATGATCTTCGTGGAAGGGAATTCCTCGCGGAGAATTTTGATAATCTCAATGCCGTCGGTTTGGGGCATGGCGATGTCGGTGATGATGACATCGGCCGGCGCGGCGCGATTGATCTTCATCGCCTCCTCGCCGCTGGCGGCGTCGGCGACCTGGTGGCCGCTGCTATCGAGGGCGAAACAAATCAGTTCGCGAATCGGTGCTTCATCATCAATTACGAGTATGCGTGCCATAGGTTGTGTTCCGATTGAATGGTTGTGGCCTAGTTAGCAAAGCGCGTGCCACGAGTCGCCACTCCGCGCTTTGCCGTCCGGAAGGCGCAAAACCGCACATCTCGGATTTCGAATGTCCCGATACTGGGCAAGGGCGCAAACGGGTTTGAGAATCTTTCGCTCGATTGAGAATTGCGCGCTGACAGGGATGAGAATGAGGACGATTAAAATGTCGATTGAGGCGCGCGTTGGGGAGTGGGCAAATTGGATTCTTCGTCAACATCGTAATCCTATTCTTGTCATGAAAATAATTGCCCGATTCACCTTTGGATGATCAAGGAGTTGCCGGAGGATTATCGAATTATCCCGGGACATGGCGTTCTCGCCACGAAGGACGATCTCAGGACTTTCCAGGCGATGCGTGTTGAGACCACGGGCATTATCCGAAAGGGAATCGTCGAGGGGAAAACGATCAATCAGTTGAAAGCCGCGGGCATGCCGGCGAAATACAAGAGTTGGGGCAGCGGCTTCATCAACACGGACCGGTGGATCAGCATCGTCTACAACGGCCTGGCCGCTTCAAACTAACAGCGGCGCCGAGAAGCGATTCGGCGGGGCGATGAGGCCGGCTCGGCGCTACTTGGATATCTTCAGGTTGAGTGTGACTTTGCCGGAGTAAGCAAAAGGCTCCTGATAATCGCCAACCGCTCCATTTGCGTCGCGACCGACCTGGAGGCCGTCGATGGGCATGGTTGTCAGCGTGCCGGGCGTCTTGCCTGAGGTAACCGTCTTGCCGTTGACGCTCAACGTGGCGAGGCCGTCGGCGGCCAGGCTTCCTTCGAGTTCATAGCGTTGGTTCGGCGCCGACGATTCGGCGCTGACGATCGTGAGTTTGCCGTTGTGGCGAGTGGCGAAGCGTAACTTTCCTTCTTGCACGTAGACCGCGAAGCCGTGCGCCGTTCCTCCCTGAGCGAGAATGACGCCGTTCGGCGATCCATCTTTGGCGGGTGTGACAGTCGCTGTGAAGGTGAAGGCTTTTTTCTCGATGAAGGGCGCCTTGTCCTGAGCCAGGTCCGCGCCGTGCTTGAGCGTGAATTTCTTTTTGCGGTTAAACGCGCCCTTGTTGTTCTTCTTTTTGTAGTAGGGCGTCAGCGGGAGAACGTCGGCGCGTTTGGCGTAGGCTTCCCACAGGGTTCTTAACTCCTCGGTCTGTTCCGGGCGGATTTTGGAAAGATCGGCCTGCTCGGAACGGTCGGTTTCGATGTTGTAGAGCTCCCAAGGGCCAGTGGCTCCCTTGGCGACCAGTTTCCATTTTCCCTGGCGGACGGCGCGATTGCCCTCGTGCTCCCAGTAGATGGCTTCGCGTTCGAGCGGTTTGCCGTTGAATGCGCCGACGAGGCTCTGGCCTTCCATCGGCTTGATTCGACGGCCGGAACGCCATTCGGGATATGCGGCGCCGGAGACGTCGACACAGGTCGCCATCAGGTCGATGAGATGGCCGGGCTGTTTCTCCAGCGCATTGCTGCGCTTGATGCCGCTGGGCCAATGCGCGATGAGGGGCGTCGAGACGCCGCCTTCGTGCACCCAATGCTTGTATTCGCGAAAGGGCGTGTTGGACACGTTGGCCCATTCGCGTCCGTAGGCAATGTAGGTGCCATCCGGCCCCGGCATGGCGCCTTCTCCCATGATCGTGGGAAATCCGTCGCGGGTCTGCTTGGGAATCATGTCAAACTGCAGCTCGTCTTTGCCCATTGGTTTGAAGGGAGCCTTGTCCGGCCGGGCGGTCCATTCGCCGCGAGGTTTCCGGCCCAGGCCTTCGGCGCAGCCTCCGTTGTCCTGCACGAAGAGAATCAGGGTGTTGTCCAACTGGCCGTTGGCTTTCAGTTCCTTGACGATGCGGCCGATGCCCTGATCCATGTTATCGATCATGGCCGCGTAAACCTCCATGCAGGCGGCCTCCCACGCCTTGTTCTCCACAGACCACCATTCGCCGACCCCTTTGGGCAGGGGCTGGTTCTGCTCGATCACGCCGAGCTTTTTCATCTTCACGTGCCGCGCCTTGCGAATGGCCTCGTAGCCCGCGTCGTACTTGCCCCGATATTTCTTGATGTCTTTTTCGAGGGCGTGCATCGGCCAATGCGCGGCGGTGTAGGCGACATACATGAAGAAGGGCTCCGCTTTCTGGTCGCGGTTGTGCTCGTTGATGTACTTGACGGCATTGTCGCTGATGGCGTCGGTGTAGTAGTAATGCTTCGGCTGGTACTCGGGATCGTTCACCGGCGTGATCTGCGTGTTGCCGCGGGTGAGGGAATTGGGATCGTAGAAGCTGCCGGCGCCGTGAATCGTGCCGTAGAAGCGATCGAAACCCCGTTGGAGCGGCCAGTTGTGTTTCGGACCTTCGGGAGCGACATGACTGGTCACGTGCCATTTGCCGGACATGTAAGTCGAGTAACCGGCTGGCTTCAACGCTTCAGCGATGGTGACGCAATTGCGATTCAAGTTGCCGCGATACCCGTCGTGGCCGTTATCGGTCATCATCCAGCCAACTCCGGCCTGGTGCGGATAAAGTCCGGTCAGCAGGCTTGCGCGGGTAGGGCAGCAACGGGCGGTGTTGTAAAATTGAGTAAAGCGCACGCCGTTGGAGGCGAGTTGGTCGAGATTGGGCGTTTCGACCTCGCTGCCGTAGCAGCCGATGTCGGAATAGCCCATGTCATCGCAGAGGATGACGATGATGTTGGGCCGGGTCGCGGCCGTCGAAACCTGCGCTACGGTCAGGATTGCGAGGGTGAAAACGGAGAGGGTTCTGAAAAATCGGATTTTCATAGATTGAAAGCGAGTATTGGGAATCCACGCAACCGCACGCAAGAGTTAGGTTCCTCCGAATTGTTTGACGTCCGGATGACGATGTGGAACCGATTTCACTTCGTTCGGAAAGCCCGCTCTACCTCGACTCAAAATAAATGGCAATCTGAGAAATGCTCAATCGAGAAAAGCGCGGAGAGTAATTGAGATCCTGTGGCCGAGTGTTCGTTTCGAGGCGGGGACTTCGTGGGTCCAGTTTTGATTGGTCGCCCAGGGCAAGACGGCCACGCTCCCGTTGCTGACTTCAAAATCGAGAAAACCCGATTGTCCCGGCTTGCGCATTCGAAATGTCCGTTCTTCGCCAAGTGAGATGGTTGCGATGGGCGCGTCTGGCGTCAGTCCTTTGGGGCTGTCGCGATGGCGTCCGATGTAATGAGCCTGTTTGCCGTCGTACCAGTTGACTAGGAAACCGTTGAGGCGGCTGTCGATCGTCGTCCCGACCCAGTCCCGAAACACCCGAAGTTCAGGCGGGGCAGGGAGGGCGTTGTTGCGTGCTCCGGTGTAGACGTAGTCCCGGTCGAAGGCCTGTTGCCACCGCGGTGTTTTGACGAGCCTGCCATGCATCATGATTTCGTGAAAATCCTGCGGATGGGATTCCCAAAGTTCTTCGAACTCAGCGACGGGTGGCGTGAGCTCGGTCGGCAATGCGCCGATGAAGAGAGAATGGGCCTCGTCCAAATGATGCTCGGTAAAACCGGAATACTTTGGCTGATTCACTTCGGAGATCCAACACGGCCGCTGACCGGGCGGTCAAGTCCTCATGACGTCTGTCCGATGAAGATTCGTTGTTGCCGAAGCGGCGCGTCTGTTTTAGGCACAGTCTTTCTGGAACTGATTGTGGCATGAAACGAATCCTGGATCTCATCGGCGCGCTTTTAATTTCCTGCGGCGCCGCTTTCTCTCAAGGGCATCCCGCGGCTGAAGCTGCCGGGAAAATGACGGTCGCCGAAGGGTTGGAGGTCGGGCTGTTCGCCAGCGAACCGATGGTGCGGCAACCGGTGGCGATTGAGTTCGATGATCGGGGGAGGCTGTGGGTGATTCAATATCTGCAATATCCCAATCCCGCCGGGCTGAAGCGCGTGGAGGTCGATCGTTATTCGCGGACGATTTATGATCGCATGCCCAAGCCCCCGCCGCAGGGTCCGCGCGGCGCCGATCGAATCACGATTCTCGAAGACACCGATGGCGACGGTCGAGCGGACAAGGTGAAGGATTTTCTCGACGGCTTGAATTTGGCATCGAGCCTCGCCTTTGGCCGGGGCGGGGTCTTCGTCGTTCAGGTTCCCTACCTGCTTTTCTACGCGGACAAGGATGGCGACGACGCGCCGGATGGCGAGCCGGAGGTCTTGCTGACGGGGTTCGGAATGAACGACGCGCACTCGGTCGCCAACTCGCTGACCTGGGGGCCGGACGGCTGGCTTTACGGCTGCCAGGGCAGCACGGTCACGGCGAAGATTCGAGGGATCGAATTTCAGCAGGGCGTCTGGCGTTATCATCCCGAGACAAAGGCGTTCGAGCTTTTTTGCGAGGGCGGCGGCAATTCCTGGGGGCTGGATTTCGACGACCAGGGCAATCTGATCTACGGCACGAATCACGGTGGGTATGTCGCGTTGCACGGCGTGTTGGGCGGCTACTATTGGAAAAGCTTCGGCAAGCACGGCGCGCTGCACAATCCCTTCGCTTACGGCTATTTTCAGCACATTCAGCATGAGGGCTTCAAGGGCGGGCATGTCGAAGTGGGAGGCGTGATTTATCGCGGAGAGTCGATGCCACGGTTGCGCGGCAAATACGTCGCCGCCGATCTGCTCGGGCACGCGGTCTATTGGCATGAATTGTCGCCGCGCGGTTCGACATTCAAGTCGAGACACGGCGGCGATGTGTTGCGGGCCAACGACACCTGGTTCGCGCCGACGGATGTCACTGTCGGGCCCGACGGCGCAATCTACGTGACCGACTGGCATGATAAACGCACTGCGCATCCAGATCCGGACGCGACCTGGGATCGTTCGAACGGGCGTATTTTCAGGATTCAGGCAAAGGGCGCGAAAGTATCGACGCCCATCGATTTGGCGGGCCAGTCGGACGCGCAGTTGATCGAGAATTTGAATGGATCCAATCACTGGGTTGTCGCGCGCTCGCGCAGATTGCTGGGGGAGCGGGGTAATCGATCGAACGATGAGCCACTACGCCAGTTGGCGCTGAGAAGCGGTGATTCCAAGGCAAGGCTGGAAGCCTTGTGGGCGCTGCATTCCAGCGGTGGCGTGGATGCCGAATTCGCGGATCGCCTCTTGTCGCATTCAGCATTGAGGAATTGGGCAGTCCGAATCCTGAGTGAAAGCGGGGAAGTTCCCGAGCCAGTCGCGCTCAAGCTGATCAGCCTCGCAAGCGCCGAGTCGGATGTGTCCTTTCGAAGCGAATTGGCCTCCGCGGCGCAACGGCTACCCGCGTCGATCGGATTGAAAATTGCCGAACGACTGGCTCGCCGGAATGAAGATGTCGACGATCCCCATGTGCCGCTGTTGGTTTGGTGGGCGGTGGAGAAGCATTGCGCGGGAGAATCGGTGGAATTGACGCTGGAGCTGTTTGGCGACGAACAGGCGTGGAGTTTTCGTATGAATCGGGAAGTGATCCTGGAACGGCTGATTCGGCGGTATGCCGCCGAAGGATCCAGGGAGACGCTCCGCGCCTGCGCGACTCTGCTGGAGTCCGCTCGAACGCCGAAACATCGGCGGAAACTCCTGGCGGCGCTGGAAGTCGGTCTTGCCGAGCGTTCGGGCGTTTTGGCTGGCGCGCCGGAAAGCGGAATTTTTCAAGGGAAAGCGGGGTCCGCGAAGGGCGTCCGAACGACAAAACCGGGTTCCGACAAGCTGGGGCGTATCATTGACGATTTGCGAGAACGCAGCCCCGACGATCCGCTTCTGATTCGCATCGGCGGCCGGCTGGCGCGGACGTCGGCTCTAGACCGGGCGTTGGAATTGGCTTGCGATCCTAAAGCCTCAGCGGCGGTTCGCGTGGGCATGTTGAAATTGCTGGGAGAACTGGCCCTGGCCGAACACAAGCCGCGCTTGATCGGATCGTTGAAACAGAAGTCGCCCGATTCAGTGTTCGCGGCCCTGGTCGAAGCGTTGGGCGCTTATGACGCCGCGGACGTGGCCGCGAATCTGATTGGTAATTATCCCGAGATGAACGCCCGATCGCGCGCCAAGGTCCGCGCGACGCTTTTCAGCCGGCGAGCGTGGACCGCGGCGCTTTTGACGCAGTTTTCCGAGGGGAATTTCGCGAAAGACGAAGTTCAACTGGCTGAGTTGCGGCGGATTCATCTTCACCAGGACGATGGGCTCAACGAGCAGGTGAGAAAGCTATGGGGCAGCGTTACGGGCGGAACACCCGAAGAGAAGTTGGCCGTGATGCGACGGTTTCGCAACGACCTGAACGCGGGGCAAGGAGACGCCGGCCGAGGATACGTTGTTTTCCAAAAGGCCTGCGCTGTCTGTCATCAATTGTTCGGCGAAGGCAAGGAGCTGGGGCCGGATCTTACGCACGCCAATCGAACGGACCGGGACTATCTCCTCGCCAGCATTGTCGATCCCAGCGCAGTCATCCGCAAAGAGCATCTGAGCTACAATCTGGAAACCAAGGACGATCAGTTTCTGTCCGGGATCATCGTGGAGCAAAACGCCTCAAGCGTGAGCTTGTTGAACGCGGCAAACGAACGAAGCGTGGTCTCGCAAAGCCGAATCGCGTCGCTTCGGGAGTCGACCGTTTCAATGATGCCGGAGGGATTGTTGCAGGCGCTCACGCCGGATGAACTGCGCGATTTGTTCCGTTATTTGCAAACGGGCAAGCCCTCGGCAGTCCGCTGACGTCGCCTGGGCGCAGATCGAGGGAAGGCGCGATTAGATCTTCTTGATGGTGGGGAGCACGGCCTCGAGATTCAGCATGGCGCGAGCGAAGTCATCGCTCTCGAATACCGCCGCGACTTCCATGGAAGCGTTTTCCCAGGGCAGGAAGAACGAAATGTCGAAGAAGTCTTTTTTACCGATGGAGATTTCACAGGCGGTTAGAATTCCCGGACGTCCGGCAACTTCAACTTCGTAGGAAACCGGCGCGTCGAGCAACTCGGCCGCGCTCTCATCCAGCTCTCGAAGGACGGCCGATTCGGCGCGGTCGACCGATTCGAAGGCGTCCGGAAATTCTGGATGCAGAACGATTCCCAGATGGCTGACACGGCCGTTAAAGGTCGGACGCTCAAACCACTCGCCAGGGACTTTCGTTTCCGTGTTGTGGATGAAGCCGGGAGGCGCCTCCAGCTCGAATACATCGAGGGGGTAGGTCTGGTTCTTACGATAGGGGAACGGTGTGTCGACGATCGCTACATGTTGGTTCAGCCAGGCCAGCCAGCTCCGCACGCGGCTGAGGGGATGGTCGGGGAAATCCTTGTCGTACTTGGGGTCGTCGCTGCGCGCGAAGAGTTGAAGATCTTTCAGCAGAGGATTGATCTTGTGTCCGAACAGATCGTCGAAAAAGGCTTCGCGCGATGGCCGATGACCGTAGGGATCGGCCTGCCAGCCGATCAGATTGCCATCGTTGTCGGTCGCGGGGTGTTCGGTCTCGATCACGAAACTTTCCCGGTCGCCGCTAAAATCCTCTTCCTGATTCGAAACGTGAAATTCGATGTAGCCGGTTTCGATGGGAGCCAGAATGCAGCCGTCGAAGGCGAATCCAGCGGCTTCGTCCTCACGGGGGCGCTTGATGACGCCGGTCAGACCAATCTGGCTTTTCTCGCACTCGATGAGCCCGCCGCCATGACGGGCTGCGTCGAGGCGCAGATCCAGGCAGTAGGTGTCCAGTAGTGAGGCGGCCGTGTCCAACGGTCCGTGATGGAATTTGAGTGAAATGGTTGTGCCATCGGATGCGATCCAATGGCCTCCTCGATCCGTCCATTCTCCTGGAATCGAGAACTCAACCCCGTGGTCAACAAATGCGTTCGACATGTCTGTGCTTCAACGTGGGTCCCAACGCGCCAGACCCTATCAGACGCGCCTTCGCGAACAAGCTCTCGCTTGGCCGAATGTGGACTTGAGGTTGGTGAGGAATGGGGTTGAGCTCTCGCGCTCTTGTCCCGAAGGGACGGCTGATCCGCGTCTCAACACCTCAACCGTCCCTCCGGGACGAATCCGAATTCGAACTATTCCCGGCGTTGAAACGCCGGGCTATTCTCGGACGGTTCCTTCGGGACCGGGCATGGGGTTTCCTATCGCGCTCGCCCAACCCGATTTACCGTCAGATAGAGCGCGCCTCTTGTCAGTTCTCCGTCCTCGGCGTCGAGGTTGTACTTGATGGCCATGGCGTGGACGGGGTCGACCTTGCCGAGATTGAGGAAGACGCTTTTTCCATCCTTGAGCAGCGTGGCGGATTTGACGGCGACGGGGTCGCGGCCTTGTTGGTCCGAGTCCGAGGGTTTGAAATCGGGGGAGCCGTAGTTCTTCGTCCATTTGTAGTTCCATTGCTCCACGCCGTAGCTCTCAACGTCTTCAGCGAGTTCCTTGTCGAGGGGTTGGCTGAAGGTGAGCTTGACGCCGTTGGCATGGACGTTGAACGCGACGGGAAGGTAGAGCTTTTCTCCGGTGTAACGCACGCGTTGGAGGCAGCCGTCATGAATGGCGGCGGTCTGCCAGCCGCGCAGGCCAGTGAGGTAGAGATGGCCGTCGTGCGGATTAAAGCGCGCGCGCATGACGCCGGAGAGGAAGCGGCCGGGGAGCTGTACGGCGGCTCCGTTCATGCCGCCGTTGGATTCGTCGCGCAGGATTGCCATGAATGTGCAGCGGCCGTAGGAGAGGTGGAGCATCTGGCCGGAGAGGGGGCCCCAGGCGCCTTTGGGAACCCAGGTCTGGCCGCCGGCGGAGTTGTCGACGGGGCGGGGGATCCAGATCAGCGGCGGATCGAAATCAGTCGGGGCGATGTCCCGCTTGTGCATGGGCATGTAGCCGTAGAAGCCGCCTTTCTGAATGACATCGAGTCGCGTCTCGGGCACCCAGGTTCCCTGTTGATCTCCGGCCGTGACGACGCCGGTCGGGCTGACGCCCATGCCGTTGGGGTTGCGGAACCCGGTGGCAATGACTTCGAGTTTTGATCCGTCTTTGCTGACGCGCATGATGGTTCCGCCCTGCGGCGTGTCCTCGCCGCACTTCATGAACCAGAAATTTCCCTCGGGGTCGGTTTCGAGACTGGTCGCGAAGGCGTGACCGCCGCCGCCGGAGACGACGTCATTGTTAAAATTTTCGTAGAAGTCGGCTTCGTTGTCGCCGTTGAGATCGTGGAGAATGGTGATTTGATCGCGCTCGAGAACGTGGACTTTGTTGTCGACCATTTTGAGGCCGAGCGGTTGGTGGAGGCCGGTGGCGTAGCGTTTCCATTTGATCTCATTGAGATCGTCGTCGATGCCGCTGACGCGCCAGACGTCGCCGTGCACTGTGCAGACAGCCGCATCGCCATTGTCGAAGAAATCGACGCCCGAGGTGAACATCAGCGCGTTCCAGGGATTCTTGAAGGGGACTGGGATGGTCTCGGTCGCGAAGCCGTTCTTGGGTTTGCCGCGGGCGCCTTTGACGGTGAGGACCTCGGGCCAGAGGGCAGGGCCGCCTTGGGTTGAGGCAAGGGCAAACGCTTTGGGTTTGAAGTTCGCCAGCACAATCAATCCGTGAGGTTCGGAGACCAGGTCCGCAGCGTGGGGAAACCAATGCGTTAGCTGTATCGTTCTGTCGGACTTTCCTGCGGGGATAGAAGCCGTGATCCAGCGGTTTTCAATTGCGCTCACAGTGACATCCCGCTGTCCGAAAACGCCGCAAACGATTTTCTGTTTGCCGTTAGAGAACGTCGCCAGGCTTGCGGTTGGCTCTCCTTTGACACGGCCGTGCGAGATGCTGTTTATCCTTCGGAAGCCTTTGGGCAACTCCGCGATCAGAACCTTCAATCCAGTCGTGGAAGGTCCTATTTTTAACGATCGTCCGAGTCCGGTGAGGCGGCCGGGATAGGAACTGGCGCCCCCGTCATAGTTCAGGAGTGAAGGCGAATCGTGGACGAGCACATCGCCCACCGTGTATTTGAAAACGACGTCCTGATCATGGCGATACATGCCTTTGTAGTGCGCCCAATCCTTCGGCAGCGAGCCGCGACTCTTCTCGCGTGGATCGTCGAAGCTGCCGCCCTTGGCCCAGCCGGGCATGCGGTCGGTATGAAACTGGATTTTGCCGGCGGCGGCGGGCGGGATGGCCAGGCCGTAGCGGCGCGATTCCATCTTGAGAAAACCGCCGGTCCAACCCGCGCTGTAGCGCAGCGCCTCGGTGTCGAAGCAAACGCCGCCATTGCCGCCTGCCAGTTTCACGGCGATCGCCTTGTTTGCTTTCTTCGGCCCGGCGTTGATAGCTCCGCCAAGAAAGGGGCCGACATCCATGTGTTGCCAGCGATCGTCATGCCAGTCGGCGTCGGTCTGGCGGGTGGGGTCATCGGCTTCGCCCGTGCCGGCGACTTTCCAGGATTTGGTGGCGCTTCCTTGCGCCTTCTTCAGGCGTTGCGCGACGGCGCCGAAGAGAGCGGGGGAGGCTGTCTTTGAAAGATCCTTGAACTGCTGCTTGAACTGAACTTCGTCGAAGCTCCAAAGTCCGATCGTTTGTGCGTCGGCTTTCAGCGGCGCGTCAGGAACGCTTGTGAACTCGCGAGGCCCTTTGGATATTCGGACATCGTCGATGGCTCCTTCACAGTTGATCCCTCCAGAAACGAGCCCACCGATCGTCAGCGGGCCAGGGCCGGTTTTGCCGTCGTTGAATTCTACTTTCTGGTCAGCGACCTGCTTGCCGTCGACAAAGAGGCGGACGCGGTCGGCGTCGTGAACCATGGCGAGGTGATGCCATTTGTCGTCGCAGATATTAGTTTTGGAACGGACGTGATCCGGGGTGTAGCCGGGGATGTAGGCAGTGAAGAGGCCCGAGCCATTGTTGGAGAAAATCTCCCAATGCGCGGCCGACGCCTTGGCATGGTTGGCGACGAGAATGTTGTATCGCGATTTGTTCGGGAGTTTCGCCCAGCATTCCACTGAGAAAGGGCGTTGCGCGTAGGTCGGGTTGCCCGCGACGCGCAGCGGTGTCACGGAGGCGTTGAGCCCTTTGCCGAAACGACCGGCAACTTGTGGCTCCTTGGAAACAGGTTTGGCTGGCTTCGTGGCTGCGGTTTTCTTGCCGGCGCGTTTTTCGGACTCAGCGGGCGACCATTGGCTGCCGCTTCGAAAGAGCAGGTTCTTCGTCGTTTCGGTCGACGGATCGAAGCCGAGATTCTTTCGGCCGGCGGTCCAAACCGAGCCTCGGCGGATGAGCGCGCCGGCGTTGCGTACGGATTCATCGGAATGACCAAGCACGGTCTGAAACACGCGCGCCTTTTCATACTGATAGACCCAGGCCATGGGCTCGTCGTTGCCGGTGACTTGCGAGTGGGCGGTGACCAGCGGTTTGATGGGCTCTTTGCCCTCCTGTCGAAAATAAAGTTCGTCGTTGGTCGTAAAGGGAGCCAGTCCCGAGGTGACCGGATGTTTCTCATCCGTGATCGCCACTTGAAACCCGCCGAAGCTGTCGTGTCCGCTGTTGCCCTGACCGTGGAGCCAGTATCGGCGGACGATCTTGGCGTAGTATTCGGGCCAGACGGAATTCGTGGCTGGAATGGTCGGTGTAAAAGCGCCGTTGGCGTAATGCACGATCGACAGGCCACCGCCGCTTTTCAGGAAATTGACGAAGCCTTTCTTAGCCGCGTCGTTCAGGCCGGGGCGATCCCAGTTGCAGTAATTCATCACGACCAGGTCGTAGTCGTCCCGCTTGATCTTCGCGAGGTCGTTGGGCTCTTCCGTGACGTGCGCGACGACGCGGGGGTCCTGCTCCAGAACGCCGATCAGCGCCGCCGTGACCTTGCGCCAATCGTGGGCCGGATGATTGTTCCCCGTGACGATCAGCGCCCGGATGGGCTCTTCCATAATCGACTCGACACCGCCCGCGGGGACTTCGGCGCCAGCAGCCCAGACCAGGGCGTTGAGCATGAACTTGCGGTAATCGGGCTTCTTCCAATTCTCAAAGAAGTGTCCGCCGGTGAAGCCGAATCCACGACCGCCGTCCAGGCGGCTTATCGCCCAGCCCACGGTGTGATCGCGGCTTTCGCCCGGGGGGCGGGTGAGCACGATCGGCTTCACGCGTTCGTCATCGGCGCGGAAGCGGATGTTGTAATAAAACTCCTCCTTTAGGGAGAAGGGTTTCACGCCACGAAGGATGGGGTGGTCGGCTTGTCCCAGTTTCGCGGGTCCCTCATAGGTCTTGATCGCGGAGAACCATTTTTTTGGCCCCGTGCCTTTTTCGTAATCGAAGTAGCCGCCGACCCATTCGGTGATGCGCTCGTGAAAGCGGCTGGGGTTGAAGGTGGCCCAATGCAGTTGCACCAGACCGCAGCCGCGTTTCATCTGTTTCTCCAAAATCTCAATCCGTCGTT
Source organism: Limisphaerales bacterium (assembly GCA_047618185.1). Taxonomy (GTDB): domain Bacteria; phylum Verrucomicrobiota; class Verrucomicrobiia; order Limisphaerales; family JAYPEY01; genus JAYPEY01. The sequence goes on along the minus strand of JBLHKZ010000024.1, from coordinate 2,826 downwards.
CGACGTAAAGCGGATGAGCGATCTCGTCATTGTTCGAGCCGTCGGAATTGAAAACAATCAGGTCCGCGTCGTCCAGGGTGGTTGGATCCTTGGGCCATCCCTGAAAATGGACTTCGGTCTTCAGTCCTTTCAGATTGGAGGAGTTGTCGAGCAGATGCTTGATCAGAATGATGTCCTTCTCGTATTCGTGGACTCCTTTGCCGTGGCCGGTGATTGGCCCCGCGATGAGGACGATCTTCTTCGGTTGCGCCGCGCCGATGGCGGAGGTCGAGAGCAGGGCCAGGATCAGGGAGATAACGGGCACGGTCCGAAGGGGGGATGCAAGTCTCGTCGCGAGGTTCTTGATGGAAGACATGAGGCTATTCATTCCCGGTTCTCCCAAACGCGGCAATCCTAAACCGGACGGGAATTCCACACCGGGCGTATCACGTTTTCTGGAAGCGCGATCCGCCCGGTTCGAATGGGACACCGAGGACGGCGTCCGTCTCCTTGATTGAGAGGGATGCCGTCCTCGGCGTCCTATTTTTCAGGAAACTGAACCGCGCAACTCCACACCACTCTGTGAATCACTCTGAAAGGCGGTCAGTTGGGTCTTTTCGGAATGGAAATGGGAGACTACAGAAAGTCCGTCCAAAGCGACGTTCAATAGATGACCGATCAAGCCAAACCAGAAAGTGACGCGACGCCCAAGAGCGGCGGGCCTGGCGCGAAGTCGAAGGCCGCGCTTTGGGTCGTGCTGATCGCGTGCGTGGGCGTCATTGGCTTTGTCGCAACGCGGCTGTCCGACATTCAGCGAGATCCGGAGCTGGATTTCAATCTCGCCAAGTTGGAAGGCGACGACCATGCCGCGCGGATGAAGGGCCTCGAAGTGTTGAATCTGATCGCCCAGGAACGCGCCGCGGGCGTGGCGCCGCGAAAGATCGATCGCGCGCTTCCGGCGCTGACATTGGCGTTGAGCGATCCGAGCGAAGAGATTCGAGCGGGCGCGCTCGTCGTGCTCGCGTCGATTGGCCCGGAGGCCTCGGCGACCGCTTCCCTGATCCGCGAGAATTTGGTTCATGAAGCTCCGCGAGTGCGGGCGTTCTCGGCCCAGGCTCTGGCGAGCGTGAGGCCGGACGAACCCGAAACTTTGGCCGGAGTTTTGAAAGTCGCGCTCGATGAAAATGAAAATGTGTCATTGATGGGGATTCAGGCGCTCGGAGGGATGGGCGGCCGCGCTCGTTCGGCGGTGGACGATCTGATCAAACTGGCGGCCAACGACAAACTTCGAGGAGCCGTTGAAAACGCTCTCCGGTCAATCGATCCCGACGCTCTTTCCCGGTTGCCCTGATTTTATTGCGACCGCGCCCGCCGATTCAATTATTCGAGCGTTGCCAGCTTCTCGACAGGAATTTCATTTTTTGTGGAATGTCGTTTGGAATCCACGCACACTCCAGCCCGCCTTATGATCGGAGTACTCCTCAAACCCGAACTGATCAAGATGATCGACGAACGCGATTCGATCGGTCTGCGGGAGGCATTGTTGGAATTTCCGGTCGCCGAGATCGCCGAGATTCTGGAGGACTTTGAGGTTGAGCGCACGGCCGTGATGGTGGGCCTGTTGCCCGCGGAATTGGCGGCGGACCTGTTCGAATGTCTGGAGCAGGAGGAGCGGGAAACGATCGCCGATGCGCTCCAGACCGAGGAGGTGGCAAGGATTCTCGATGAGATGGAGCCGCCCGACCGGACGGACTTCCTCGAGGATTTGGAGGAATCCGCGGCGGAGGAGCTGCTCAGCAAGATGCGGCCCGATGAGCGCGAGATGGCGTCGCAGCTGCTGGATTATCCCGAGGATTCCATTGGACGAATTATGAGTCCCGAATTCGTGTCAATCGAGGAGGACTGGACCGGGGATTATGTGCTCGAGCATTTGCGGGCGATCGGCGCGGAACGGCGCGAATCGTTGAATGAGATGTTCGTGACCGACGCACAGGGAAAGCTGGTCGGCAGCCTGGGGCTGGCCGATGCGGTGATTGCCAATAGCGATCAGCCGGTTGCGGGCGCCGTCAATCATCAGGTCCCCGCGTTGCGGGTGAGCGATGACCAGGAGACGGCGGTTCAGGACTTTCAAAAATACGATCGCACGACGCTCCCCGTCGTGGATGAGAACGACAAGTTGGTGGGCCTGGTGAATTTTGACGACGTCATGGACGTTGCCGAGGAGGAAGTCACCGAGGACATGCACAAGATGGCGGCCATGGCGGCGATGGATGAGGCCTATCTGTCGGCCAGTATTTTCTCCATGGTGCGTAAGCGGGTGGGCTGGCTGGCGATCCTGTTCGGCGGACAATTACTGACGGCCCTGGCAATGATTCAATACAAAGGCGCGTTGGAGAAATTTCAATATCTTGTCTTTTTTCTGCCGTTGATCATCAGCTCGGGGGGCAACTGCGGCTCGCAGGCCGCCACCCTGATTATTCGTTCCATGGCGATTCAGGATCTCGACCTTTCCGACTGGTGGCGAGTGGTTCGCCGGGAGATGGCTTCGGGGCTGGCGCTGGGCCTCGCAATGGCGGCGCTCGCGCTCGTGATGACCGCCGTCGCCCAGGAATCGTTGTTTGGCCCCAACTACTGGAAGCTGGGTATCACCATCGCGCTCAGCCTTGTCGGGGTTGTCATTTTTGGTTGCCTGTTTGGCGCCCTGCTGCCCTTCGTCCTGCGGGCCTTGAAGTTCGACCCGGCAGTATGTTCCACGCCCCTGGTCATGACCCTGGTCGATGTCAGCGGGCTGATCATCTACATGCTGATCGCCGGCGCGATCCTGGGTTTTACGCTGGGGTAGGGGGA
>JBLHKZ010000023.1:0-36165 GCA_047618185.1 Limisphaerales bacterium | reverse complement strand
AACCGAAACGCGAACAGATCGGCGTCTTTCAGCTCAATGCGCAGTCGAACCGTCTTGCCGGCCAGTTGACTGACGTCGGATTTGGATTTCCATGAAACGAGGCGGTCCGCCTGATCGCCAAATTGCACATCGCAATCGGCGAGCGCGAAGCCGGGGATGGGTTTGCCGCCCGCGTCCTGAATCTCCACACGAAGGCCGCCGGCCGCCGAGGTGGCGAAATTTATTTCCAGTCGAGCGCCGTCGAAGCGAATCGGCTTCGTGATCAGCTCGCCACCGGACATGGGGGCATTCACGGAGACGAAGCCGTCGAGGCGCAGGGTGTATCGTCGAAGTGCGTTGCCAGTTCCGGTCCACGAACCTTCGGCGGCGAATAGGGAAAGTTCGTTGGGCGCGCCCGGCAGGGCGGATTTTGTTTTGACGGCGTGCCAGGCGATGAACTGATGGCCGTAGAGCCAGGTCTCCGGGCGTTGGGGGCCGGGACGGAGGAAGGCTTCATTCCACCGCTCAAAGTGCACGCCGTTGCGACTGGCCATGAGCAGTCCTTCAGTCAGAGATGTTCCATAGCGCAGGTGCGCGGCGGAGCGTTGTTCGCGATGCTTCAGCTGGGGCAACGCTCGCATGGATTCAGACCATCCGCGCTCGATGTAGCGGGTTGGGAAGCCGATCAGAATGTGCGGCGCGCGGAAATAGGGGCCCACCTGATTCGTGTAGAGATGCTCCTCGGGGGAATCCTCGTAAGTGAGATCGGCTTCGTTCTCCCATTTCAGAAAATCTTTGGATGTCGCTGTTCGGATGGCTCGAACGCCTGCGGGCTTCCACACCTTGCCGGTTGTGATTCCCTTGCTGAAGGTTCGGAAATAGGCGCGATACACTCCGGCTCCCTCGTCCCAGAACGCCAGGTTCTGCGAATCGAACGCGCCAACCGTAATCACGGGTTCCTTGCGGATCAGCGACCAATGAACGCCGTCCGCCGATTTGAACGCAAAGAGCCCGCCTTCCGCCGCCGAACCGGCAAGGGCCTTGAATCGCTCGTCTTTCGGGCACTCTTCGCGCTGGTCGAGAAAGGGGGCAAAATTATGAATTCCGACGCCTGTCCAGAAGATGTTGTTCTCCTTCGATCCGTTGTATTCGTGGAGGCCGAGATTTGGTTTGGTGAAGTGGATGCCGTCCTTGCTCTCGGCATAGCAGTAAACCTGTCGGCCGAACTTGAGTTTCCCGTTTTCGACGCCCAGGGCGGAGCCTCGATAGTAAAGTCGGTAGATATCGCCGTCCTGGATGACGCTGTGATAAGCGCTGCCCGCGCCTTCCCAGGGAGCGTCGTGCTCGATGGCGATCTCGCGCGCTGTCGGATGCTGCAACTGTCTACGGGCGCCCTTGAGTTGCTCGATCAGGTGATTGTCGACGAACAACTCGCGCTGCGATCCGATGTCGATGGGAGCGGCGCTGTTGGCGGTCAGGGCGATGGCGAACGTGAGGCAGGCGATCAGTGAGCGGTTCATGGGAATGAGTTTGTAGGGATTTAGCTGGGTTCGATCAAGACTTGCCCCAAACCAAAATCACTCCATTGCCGGAAGACCCGGGAAGATTGTTCTGGCGAATGTCCGACGTCCATGATCTATGCAAATACCGATGAACCGAATTGGAATTTGCAATCGCTGTTTCAGTATTGTCGCCAGACTTGCGCTGGCTGGAATCGCTCTTGTCGCTATTGGCTCGGCAAACGCGCAGAAATCCGGGCCCGTGTTGGAACTGCTGCTGAAAAAAACTCCGCAGCCCAACTACGGGGCGCCGCTGCCGAAGAGGATCCTCGGCCGCGTTGAGGTCCAGTCGAACGGTTCTGCATCCGGATTGGCCGGGGTTTCAGTGACGGACGGTTATTCGGTCGTCAGGACGAACGATCGCGGCGACTACGCGCTCAAACTCGATCCCTTGGCGGTCTTCGTTCACATCACGCGTCCTTCGGGCTACGACGTCATTGGCGACTGGTATCAACCGATTGGCGAGAGTGTGGATTTCAAACTGAAGCCGGCGTCGGACGATGAGAATGAGTTCCTCTTTGTGCACGTTACAGACACGCACGTGTCACAGAACCCGAGATCATTGTCCGGCCTCAGCGAATTCGTGCGGGAAGTAAACGCGTTTTCGCCGCAGCCACGATTCGTGGTCAATAGCGGGGATCTCCTGAACCTGAGCAAGTCGCTCGGTAATTCCCCGGCGGCGGGACGCGCGGATTTCCGCCAATACACGGGGATCATGAATCATCTGGAGATGCCGCATTACAATGTGGCCGGCGATCACACGGATTCATCCTATCGTCTGGATGAGTTTCCCCGCGGCGATCTTCGCTGCGCCAAGCCCCTTTACTGGGAATTTCTTGGCCCGCATTTCTTTTCATTCGAATACGGCAGGATCCATTTCGTGTCGGTCGACTATGGCTATCATCTGGGACTCATTCAGCGAACGATTAACGGCGACGTTCGGGAATACCCCACGTTGGAGGTGCAGTCGGCGCATGTCGAATGGATCAAGCAGGACATGGCGGGCCGCGGCGCCAACACCTACGTCGTCACGACATCGGAGGGCGACCTGGGGAAACACTGCCCGGACTTCGCGGAAATGGCGCGCCAGCACGATGTGCGTCTTCAACTGGTTGGCGACACCCACATCGTGTCTCACAAGGCCGGCGCCGTTCCCTATCGCGTTGGCGGCGCGTTGGCGGGTTGCTGGTGGAATCCGAAGACGAAGGAGCTGTGTCCTGATCTCTCGCCGCGGGGATACATGATCTACCGGGCGCGGGGTGAGAAGTTGGACGCCTTCTACAAAGGGCTGGGTCAGCGCGTGGCGGTGGCGTCTCACCGGCGCGGGGCTCCCTGGCGGGGCGTCGTGGAACTGAAGGCGCACATTGTGCAGCCCCGGTCGAACGAGTTTCTGGAATACTCACTGGACGGCGTCGCCTGGAAGCCCATGTCGGAAACCGGGCGTCCGTTTCTTCGAAGTCTGCAGGCAGTCATGATCGATACAACTGCGCTTCCCGACGGATTGCGGATCATCCGCGTTCGCAGCTCCGCGACCGGCGAGATGAGGACGTTGCAAATTGTCGTCGCCAACCAGAACGCCGATGTCTCGAGATCGGGGGATGCCACGCTGAGTTTTGTCGTGGCCCCGAACAACGGGTGGACAACGCCGCGGGCTCCGGCTGGCGCGACGGATGTCCTGTTCAATGGCGAGAAGGTGGGCGCGTTGAAATCCGAACCGGGCAAGACTGTGACGTTTAGCATCCCCGCCAGTTTGCTGAAAACAGCGAACGTCTTGAGCTTTAAGTTCTCGCGGCGCGACGATGGCATGAGTCTCACGAGTCCGAAGTTGACGCACCAAGGTCGCGTCATTCTGGATCCGCGCGACGCCGCGATACGTGAAATTAAGATCGCTCACTGGGGATCCGGCGCAGCCGAGTGGGGCGGCTACATTGCCGGGAATGCGGAGCCGCCGGTCGAAACTCCCTTTCATCGCAAGCAGGATGTGTTCTGTTTTGTTCTCACAGAGGAGAAGTGATGCGCTGCGCACACGGCAACCTCGGCTGCCTTGCTTCGTTTTGCCCGTAAGTCTTGGGCATATCCGCTTGATTGGCCGCCGCGTTGCCGCATTATCCCGGCCTATGAAACGCACCCGTCTTCTCTTCGTTCTCATCCTTCTAATTTTCGCCGCCCAAACATTCGCTCAGTCGAAGCTGGATGTCTGGATCGGGACTTCCGGCAGTAAGTTGAGTCAGGGCATCTACCACTGCACGCTCGATTCGAAGACAGGAAAGCTGTCGACTCCGACCGTGGCTGCGGAAATCAGAGGACCTGGATTTCTCGCGATGCATCCGGATCGCTCCACGCTTTACTCGGTCGGCAATCTTGGCGGGAAGAACGTTATTGCGGCATGGCGGATTGATGGGAAGGACGGCAAGGCCAAATTGACGCCGCTGAATTCGGTTGAGACTGGCGACGGTGGGAGCGCGCATGTTTGCGTGGATAAGACAGGCAAGACTGTCGTCTCAGCGCAATATGGAGGAGGCTCTGTTTCAGTCTATTCGCTGAATGCGGACGGTTCACTCAAGGAACGCACGCAACTGATCGAGCATGAGGGCGGTTCGAAAGTGAAGCGTCAGCAACAATCGCCGCATCCGCACTGGGCGGGTGTTTCGCCGGACAATCGTTTTGTCTTTGTCCCGGATCTTGGTCTGGACAAGGTCATGATCTATGCCCTCGACGCGGCCAATTCCCGGCTCACACCACATGGCCACGGACAGATGCATCCCGGCGCCGGACCGCGGCATATGAAATTTGGCGTCAATGGAAAGCGGGCTTACGTGTTGGGCGAGATCGACGTCACCGTCACGGTTTTCGACTATGACTCGAAGAGCGGCACGATGACGCCGATACAGACAATTGCGGCAGTTCCGCAGGCGGAGTTGGACAAGGAAAAGGCCAAGAGTTCGTCTGAGATCCGCGTCCATCCGAGCGGTCGATTCGTCTATTCCGCGAATCGCGGCCACGACACGATCACCGCTTTCGCAGTGGATTCGAACTCGGGCAAACTGACGTTCATCGAACGCGAATTCGTGCGCGGCGCAACGCCCCGTAATTTTAATCTCGACCCGTCCGGCAAGTGGCTGCTCGCGGCGGGGCAGGCCTCTCACACGGTGGCTTCATTCTCCGTGGATCAGGAAACCGGCGAACTGACCTACAACCAGAACGTCGTGTTTGCCCCGGCTCCGATTTGCGTGCTCTTTCAGCCTGAGTGAGACTGAGGTAAATCCATCCCGTCAACATGATCATGAGGCAGGCAATTCTTCTGGCGCTCGCGCTTTCTATCGTCTGCGCCAACGCGGCCAAACCTCCGAACATCGTGCTCATCGTCGCCGACGACATGGGTTATTCAGATCTGGGCTGCTACGGCGGCGAGATCGAAACGCCTCATCTCGACGCGCTCGCTGAGAAGGGCGTCCGCTTCAGGAATTTCTACGTGAACAACATGTGCTGGCCCACGCGCGCCAGCCTCTTGACCGGTTTGTATCCCAAGACCGCGCTTCCGCTGAAGGGCTCGGCAGCGGGCGGATTGCATGTGGAATCGACCACGCTTCCTCAGGCATTGCGCGCTGCTGGCTACACCACGCTGATGTCGGGCAAATGGCATCTTTCCAGTTCCAAAGAACCCGACGGTTTCAACGCGCCGCATCGTCGCGGCTTCGATCATTTCTATGGGACCATTGAAGGGGCGTCTGATTTCTTTGCGCCGGTGGATCTTCAGCTCGACGGCAAGAGCATGACGCACGAATGGGAGAACAATCCCGACTACTACTACACGGACGCGATCACCGATCATGCGATCGACTTTCTTGACGACGCGAAAAAGGAGCAGGGCGACAAGCCGTTTTTTATGTATGTCACCTACACGGCGGCTCATTGGCCGCTTCATGCGCGACCGAAGGATATCGAGCATTACCGGGGAGGTTATGCAAAGGGTTGGGACAAGCTTCGTGAGCAACGTCATGCCCGGATGAAGGAAATTGGCGCGGTCAATCCCGCGTGGGAGTTGTCGCCGCGCCATCCCGATGTGCCGGCCTGGGAGGACGTCAAGAACAGCGAGTGGCAGCAACGTCGCATGGAAGTCTACGCCGCGCAGATTACCTGCATGGATCGGAACATCGGACGGATTGTAGATTGGGTGAAAGAGGCTGATGCGTTTGACAATACGATCATTCTTTATCAGCACGACAACGGCGGCTGCCACGTCGAGTACGGCCCGAAGCGAACTGGCTCATGGACACGGGAATTCACAACCGATGGAAAGAAGCTTGCCATTCGACCGGGTAACATTCCCGGGCTCATGCCCGGTCCGCAAACAACCTTTCAGTCGTATGGCTACGGTTGGGCGAACGCCTCCAACACCCCTTTTCGCATGTTCAAGCAGTATGATCATGAAGGCGGCTCGCGTTCGCCCCTGGTGGTGTCATGGCCCGACGGCATCGATCCGGGCATGGTCGGCGGTTGGGCGCCGGCGGTGTGTCATGCCATCGACATGATGCCGACGCTGCTGAGCGCCGCCGGAGTTGCGGAGCTTCCTCAGAAACCGTTCGCCTTCGAAGGGCGATCCTTTCTGAACGAGCTCAAGGGGCGGCAGGAGAAGGCGCGGCCCGGCAAGCCTGTGTTCTGGGCGCACGGCAAAGGCAAGGCCGTCCGCGCAGGGGAGTGGAAATTGGTTTCCGGAGACAAAGGACCGTGGGAGCTCTACAACGTTCACAGGGATGGGACGGAGCTTCACAATCTCGCGGCAAAGATGCCCGATAAAGTGGCCGAGCTCGCGGAGCTTCATCGCGAGTGGGACGCGCGAACCAATCTCGCGCCGAAGAAGCGGTCCTCCTCCAAGAAGCTGAAGAAGGACTAGCTCGGCATGAAGCGCGCACGCCACATGGAGCGAGACGGTTATCATGTCCTTGATTGGCAAGGCGAACACAGTCTCTGCATCGCCGATATCTGGGAGCAGTTCCCGGAGCTTGTTGTCGGGCGCTATCTCGTGAACACGTCCTTCGACAGTGGTTTCATTATGCTGTCGGATTTCGAGCGACAGGACGGCTGGCGGATGGTCGGTCGGCTGGCGCACAGTCCGAGGATTTACCGCGCTACTCAAATTCCTCATGATCAGTTTGACGAGTGGTTGGTCTTTGAGCGCCCGACGCAAGTTGACGAGTTCGAGACGATGGTCAATCGCTGCTACTTCACTCCAATCGGTATCGAATTGCAGGAGGAACAAGAGCGGTTTTGGGAGCAGGTTGTCCGGTTGAAACCGTCACACGTGATGGCTCAGAATCATGGCGTTTATTTGGTGAGCAGGGATGAAGACTTGATTGTCAAGATCATGAATTCCGATGTGCGGGGCCGTTCGGTGGTTGAATGATTGAAATAAAAGCATGAACGCGTTCCGCCAAATACTGACCCTGGGATTCCTGGCATTCCCAGGTGGGTTGGTGGCGGCGGATGTCGACTTCGCGTTCTTCGAATCGAAGATTCGTCCGGCGTTGGTGGCGCATTGTTACGAGTGCCATTCGGGCGATCAGGCGAAGGGCGGGTTGCGACTGGATTATCGCGGCGGCTGGGAAAAGGGGGGGGAGTCCGGCCCGGCGATTGTGCCTGGCAGTGAGGGTGAAAGCCTGCTCATTCGGGCGATTCGTCACGAGGACTCCAAACTTCAAATGCCGAAGGGCGGGAAGATTTTGTCGCGTGAGGTCATCGAGTCATTCGAGATATGGGTCGCCCAGGGAGCTCGCGATCCGCGAGACAAGCCGCCGTCGGCGGACGACGCGGCGGCCGAAGCCTGGAAGGCCCAGCTGGCCGAGCGCTCACGTTGGTGGAGTTTGCAGCCGCCGAAGGATTTCATTCCGCCCAGTGTCTTGAATCCCGATTGGGCGAGGGAGCCGGTGGACCGATTCATTCTTGCGAAGCTGGAGGCGTCGGGGCTGAGACCGGCGAAACCAGCCCAGGCCGAAACGCTGTTGCGTCGCCTTTCATTCGTGCTCACGGGGCTGCCGCCGGAAGTGGACCGCGTCGGTGAATTTCGGGAGGCGTTTGCGAAGGATCCCGATGCTGCCATGGTTGCGTTGGTCGATGAGCTGTTGGCCTCGCCGCATTACGGGGAACGTCTTGCGCGGCATTGGATGGATGTCGTTCGTTACACTGACACCTACGGCTACGAGTGGGATATTCAGGCGAAGGGCTCACACGAATACCGCGACTATCTGATTCGCGCGTTCAACGCCGACATTGGCTTCGATCAGCTCATTCACGAACAGATCGCCGGGGATCTGCTGCCTCATCCCCGCATTAACGAAGCGGCTGGCGTCAATGAGAGCCTGATCGGGCCCATGTTCTATCATCTGGGCGAACATCGACACGGGAGCAGCCTGGCGTTTGCCGGAATTCACCAGGAGATGATCGACAACAAGGTCGATGCCTTCTCGAAAACTTTTCTGGCCATGACGGTGGCCTGCGCGCGGTGTCACGATCACAAGCTCGACGCCATTTCGCAGGCGGACTACTACGCGCTGGCTGGAGTGTTCATGACGCCGCGTTGGACGACGCGTTCGATTGACGCGCCCGGGAAGAACGCGGCGGCGATCACCGAGCTGAAATCATTGCGCGAGAGTATTCGCGATGAATTGGCGGAGGTGTGGAGCAAGGGCGGTGGGCTGAGTCAGGAGAAACTGAAACAATGGGCGATCGAGAATCATACGTCGATCGCCGGGGCGAAAATTGAGGATGTCGCGTATCCGATGCGCCAGTTGTTGAACAACACCGCGTGGTCGCGCGTGAAAGATCTCGCTGCGACTGCGACCGCGACAACCACGGAGTTGACCGTCGAGGCAGATGGCGACGCTATTCTTGCAGGCGGCCCGGTTTCGCAGAAGGATTCCTATACGGTTCGTTTCACGACGGAACCGGGAAGCTCCAGCCTGATGCGTCTTGAAGCGTTGACGCACGACAGTCTGGGCAATCGCGGGCCAGGCCGGGTGGCTCACGGCAATTTCGTGCTGTCGCACATTCGAGTTGAAGTGAAGCCGATCCCGGCGGCGGGAGCGAAGGAGGCCAAGGTCCGCAACGTCGCGCTGAAATCCGCGAGCGCCGACTATTCGCAGCCGAATTATCCGGTTGGAGCGGCGCTCAATCCCAAGAGCGGAGGATGGGCCATCGGACTTGGCGGGAATGTCGATCGCACGGCGCGGTTCATGTTTGCCGAGCCAGTCGAGTTGCCCCATGGCGGAGAGTGGAAGGTTACCCTGGATTTTAATTACGGGGCGGAGCATGTGCTGGGGCGTTTCCGGCTGACTCCGGGCATGGAGAACGTGGGCGGGCAATTGGGTTCGGATGAATCCGTTGCTGAGAATTGGGCGAAGCTCGTCAAGGAATGGCGCACAACGCGGGAGGGCCGCCGCAAGGCCAACGAACGTTTTTCGGAGCTGACGGATTTTTCACAGCCTGGATTTCCGAAAGGGTGGGTGACCGATGGCGAAGGGCTTCAACATGGTTGGGTGAAGGACTGCGCGCCTCGGGTCAGTCTGTCGGGCGAAACGCTGATTACGGAGTTTCTTCCGGAGGGTTATCACACGCACGCGCTTTCCTCCAAACTGCCCGGCGCTCTGCGGCTTCCGGCGCCGGAACGTTTTTCTCTCGCGCGGGTGAGCTTGAAATTGGCCGGAGGGGAATGGGCAGGGCGTCGCGCGATTCCGCAGAATGCGTTTCTGAACGAGGGCCCACTGTTTTTCGATCCCTCCCTGCCGCCTACCTGGACGGCCATTGGCGTGACCGGACTGACGAACGGCGTCACCCGCGTGTTGACTGAGATTTCGACCGCGTCGCTCAATGCGAACTTTCCTCCGCGCACCGGTGTCGCCAGAGCAGGCAAGACAGTCCTTCCCTCGAACGATGAGGGCTTTGACAAGCGCAGCTGGTTCAGCGTGACGGGACTCGTCGCGCACGACGGAGGCGGAGCGCCGACGGACGCGCTGGATGTGTTTACGTCGCTTTACGAAGGAGAGCCGCCGGCGACGGGCGAGCTTGCCTGGCTTCGGCTTTCGGATTGGTTGGCGGGCGCCGTTGGGCGTTGGGGCGAGGGCAAGACAACGGCGGGCGACGTGGAGGCATTGAATTGGCTGCTCGAGGAGAAACTGCTGCCGAATGACTTGAAGAGCGTTCCGCGAGCCGCGCCTCGGGTGAAACGGTATCGGGAGGTTGAGGCTCAGATCGATTTTCCCCGCGGAGCGAACAGCATGGACGAGCGCGGTGTGGCTCCGGTGAATTACCGATTGAATGTGCGCGGCGACGTCCGTGACGAAGGTCCGGCCATTCGACGCGATTTCCTCGAAGTTTTTCGCGGTATGCATGAGGTGGGCGCAGCTTCCGGCAGCGGGCGTCTGGAACTCGCGCGTCATCTGGGCAGTCGCGACAATCCCCAAACGGCGCGGGTCTATGTGAATCGGGTCTGGCAGTGGGTGTTCGGCGGAGGAATCGTTTCGACGCCGAGTGATTTCGGAAAATTGGGCGGTCGGCCCTCGCATTCGGAGCTGCTCGACTGGCTGGCCATCCGGTTCATGGAGGAAGGCTGGTCGACGCGACAGCTGGTGAGGCGCCTCGCGCTGAGCCAGACCTTTCGTCAGTCTGGCGAGGCTGACCCGGCGGGAGCGCAGCAGGATCCGGCCAACCGGCTCCTGCATCATTATCCCACGCGCCGCCTTGAGGCCGAGGCGATACGCGACAGTTTACTGGCGGTATCGGGGCGGTTGGATACGCGGCTCTACGGTCGGCCCATTAATCCCGCGCGGTCGGCGGAAGACGCAAAGAAACGACTTTTCTCCGGTCCGCTCGACGGCGACGGGCGGCGGTCGCTTTATCTGGAAATGTCCATCATGCAGCCCCCGGAATTCCTGGTCGGATTTAATTTGCCGGACCTGAAATTGCCGACCGGGAAACGGGACGAGACCAATGTGCCCGCGCAGGCGCTGACGATGTTGAACGATCCGTTCGTGAATGCCATGGCTGCCTACTGGGCGGATCGATTGATCGAGACGCGCTGTTCCGATGCCGGAGATCGCATTGGTGATATGTTCGTCTCAGCTCTGGGGCGGGAACCGTCGGACGCGGAATTGACGCGTTGGAAGACGGCCGTTCGGGAGTTCGCCGACGACGGAAACGATTTGATGACGGACAGGGAAGCCTGGACCGCTATTGCGCACGCCCTTTTCAATACGAAGGAATTCCTGTATTACCGTTGAAGTTGGCGAATCGAAACGCATGAACCTTTCCCGAGATCAATCCACTCTGGGTCGTTGCCCTGGCCGCGTCGCAAGCGATCTGTCCCGTCGGGGTTTCCTGCAACGCTCGTCGGCGGGGTTTGGCTGGCTGGCGTTGACGGGCATGCTTCAGGCGGGCGGGAGCCGTTCGCTCCCGGCGCGGGCGAAGAACGTTATTTTCTGTTTCATGGACGGCGGGCCGAGCCATGTCGACACCTTCGATCCCAAACCGATGCTGGCGAAGCATGAAGGCAAGAAGATCGGCGTGGGCGCGGTCTCGAATCGATCCCAGTCGGCGGCGAATCGTGTCTGGATGGGAAGCCCATGGGAGTTTAAGCAACGCGGGGAAAGCGGGCTGTGGGTGAGCGATCTGTTCCCGCGTGTCGCGGGCGTCGCGGACAAGCTTTGTGTCGTGCGCTCGATGGTGGGTGAGCTGCCCCTGCACGGACAGCAGGCGTTGCTGCTGCACACGGGGCGCATTCTCGGACAAGCCCCGAGTCTAGGCGCCTGGGTTTCCTATGGGCTGGGCAGCGAGAACCGAAACCTGCCGGGTTACGTCGTGCTCAACAACGACTGGGTGCCCAATGGCGGCCTGGAGAATTTTGGAGCCTCCTACCTGCCGGCGTCCCATCAGGCGACGATGATTCGGGCCAGGGGCGTCCCGGTGGACAATGTGACGCCGTTCGATACGGATCGCCTACAGAGACGCAAGCTCGCGCTCCTCGCTGAGCAGGATCGTGAGTTTGCCGCGCGGGTTTCCGACCCCAATCCCATTGAAAGCGCCATCGCCAATTACGAGACGGCCTTCCGCATGCAGAGCACGATTCCCGACGTCACCGATATTTCCGGCGAACCGGCGCATATCCGCGAGCTCTATGGCGTGGATTCGAAGGACGAACACCAGCGCCTCTACGCTACGCAGGCCCTGCGCGCCAGAAGGCTCGTCGAATCGGGCGTTCGGTTTGTCGAGATCACCTGCCCGAGTTTTGACGGAAACAATTCCCCATGGGATCAGCATGGTTTGCTGAAGAAGAATCACGAAAAGAACGCGCGAGTGACGGACCAGTCCGTCGCCGCGTTGATCGTCGATTTGGAGCAGCGCGGATTGCTCGATGAGACAATTGTCCTCTGGGCGGGCGAAATGGGACGCACGCCGCACACGCCGAAGATCTCCGCGACCTGCGGGCGCGACCACCACGTGAACGCCTACTCCATCTTCATGGCTGGCGGGGGATTCAAGGGCGGCGCAACTTACGGAGAGTCCGATGAATTTGGCAATGGGGTCGCGTCGGATCCCGTCGACATACACGACATCCACGCGACGATTCTGCATCAACTTGGCGTTGACCATCACGCGCTGACCTACCGTTATGGCGGGCGCGATCAGCGTTTGACCGATGTTCATGGAGAGGTCCTGCGCGACTGCCTGGCGTGAATTGGGCGAAGCCTGGCTGTAGAGCGTTGAATCCCGTCGCGGAAAGTTAGGCTCAACCGAACATGAAACATTTTTCCATTTTTCTGGCGGTGGCGTTAGTGCCATGCGTCTGGGCCGGGGCTCAGACCTTGTCGCTCGGCGTTCCCTCGGAGGTGGGCATGGACTCCGACATTCTGCAGTCGGGCGTGAAAATGTTCGAGAAAGCCGTCGATCGGGACGAGACGCGCGGCGCGGTGTTGCTGGTGGCGCGAAAGGGACTGGTGGTCGTGCATGAGGCTGTGGGTTGGAAGGACAGAGAGCTCGGCCTGCCGATGAAGAAGGACGCGATGTTTCGCATGGCGTCGAACACCAAGCCCGTTGTCGCTGCGGGCATCGCCCTGCTTCAGGAGCGCGGCGCGTTGCAGTTTGACGATCCGGTTCATCGGCATATCAAGGCGTTCGACAATGACCGCGCCCGCGAGATGACCCTGCATCATCTGCTGACCCACACCAGCGGCTTTCGCATCAAGCCGATTTTTTTACAAGCCGCTGATCGAGAAGTCGGACCGGCATCCCAACGCGCCCAGCTTGAAGCTGGAGGTGGATCGTTTTGGGGAGACTGGCGCGGCGGAGCCGGTGGGTAATAGCTACAGCTACAGCAACGCGGGCTGCAATACGCTCGGCGCCGTGATTGAGACGGCTTCTCACAAGCGGCTTGAGGTTTTTCTCGAGCAATCAATCTACGCGCCGCTGGGGATGCGCGACAGTTACCATCACGAAGTCGCGGAGAAACTCGACGGCAAGTTGGATCGCATGTCGACGGTCTACTACAAGAAGGAAGGAGAGTGGACGGTCGGTTGGAAGCCGGGGCAGCCGCCGAAGTATCCCTTTGTTCGCGCCTCGGGAGGAATGATATCCACCGCGATCGACTATGCGGTGTTTTGCCAGATGTTTCTCAACGACGGCGTCTATGGCGGTCAGCGCATCCTGAAGGCGGAGACTGTCAGGCGAATGACCGCTCCACAAACTGAGTCGCTCTACGAGCCGATTGAACGAGCAAAGCGGGACCGTTTTTACGGCTATGGCTGGGCGGCGCTCAACGAGGGCGTCTTTGGTCATTCGGGTTCCGATGGCACCGCCGCGTGGGTGGATCCGGCGAATCAATTGATCGTCCTGATTTTCACCCAAAGCCCCTCCGGGAACAGCCTTCGCGATCGTTTTTTTAAACTGGTCCAACTCTCGATCGAGAAACCATGAGGCGTTTCTGGCCCGCCATGGCCTGTCTTGGGATCGGGCTGTTGTTTTCACCCGATAACGAAGGACTCGCCGCCGAGGGCGCGCCGTGGAAAGGAGAGGCCGGTCATCGTGTGATGGTTGAAGTTACGGCCTTGTCGGACCTGGGCCGCTCGGAGGACGAACTGGTTGCTCGGGTGACGCTTGACCTTCACAAGCTTGTTCCCGGGGCGGCGACGGACCAGCGCGTCGATTTGCATTCGCTGTAGATTATTCGACAGGGTTCTGGCGCGGCGCCGGCCGGGTGGATCGGCGACGGTCTGCCCGATTTGCTGCATGGCCTTTCGTCCGGATATGTCGTCCTTGCCGAGAACACCGGCAGCCACGAACAACCCGCATTCAATCGCCGACGAATTCTCCATGAAGCTTCGGGGAAGCCGATCGATGTCGGTTACGACGCGAGCCCGCGGGCGGTCGACTGGGATGGCGACGGTGATGTCGATCTCCTGGCGGGCGGCTTTGTTACTGGTTGGATCTTCCACTTCGAGAATGTCGGCAAGCTGGCCAATGGAACGCCGGATCTTCGCGCGCGAGGTCCCCTGAAGATCGATGGCCAACCGATCGACACCGGCTGGGCCGCGGCGCCCGAGGTGGCGGATCTGGACGGCGACGGAGACCTGGATCTGATTTGCGGCGCGCATAGCGGCCATATCTGGTTCCATGAAAATCGAGGAGACGACCGTAAGCCCGACCTGGACGAAGTCGGCTATCGACTGCCGCTTGCCGACGGAGGACTGGTCCAGGTGGGGAGCCTCCAGCTGGCAAGGAGCCGGGATTCAATTTCACCGACCTGCAGGGAGCGCGGCCCAAACCCGCACCCGCCGATTTCGATCGGGACGGTCGCGTGAACCTTGTGATTGGCGACACCTATGGCCGCGTGCGCTATTTCAGAAATCTCGGTCGCGACGGTGAGGGCCGGCACACGTTTGCGGCGCCCGTCATGATCCACAAGAGCCGATCGCGCCTCAGTATTCATGCCGGTGATTGGGACGGCGACGAGGCGGCCGATGTCTTCGTCATCACCGGGCAACGCGTCGATCTGTTCCGTAACCGGGCGCTTCCGGGGCGCTGCGAATTCGAAGAGCCGGAACGTCTCAAACTGCCGGCGGCGATCGGCGGTTTCTATGGCGTCGCGCCTGTCGACCTCAACAACGACGGCGACACCGACCTCGTCTACCACACGTCCTCCCGCATCACCTGCTACGTCGAACGCTCGTTTTTGAAACACGGCTATCGTCAGGCGACCATCATAAGCATTGAGAAAAGAGACAAATGAAAATCATATCCATGAAACGAAACCTGACCATTCTGATTGGAGCGACTTTGTGCGCCGCGCAGTCGTTTGCGGCGGAGCCGGTTGATATCGGTTCGCGTTTACAGTTGCTGGTCGACGATCATTTGATCGGGAAGCTGAGCGGCGGGGCGAGCCTGAAACTCCATCGACCGCAGCCGAAGGAGATTGTCATCGCCTTTGACAAGCCGTGGGAGGGCAATACCTCCATTCCGCTCAACATCATTCCCGACGGCGACACGTTTCGCATGTATTACCGCGCGGAGAACTACGCCAAGCTCGGCGGCAAGACCACGCATTCATCGGATTTCCGGCGCGCTACCTGGAGGAGCGCGGATCGCTGGTCGAGTCGCTGTTCATGACCAGCCGCGATGGCAAGTCGTTCAAGCTTTGGGAGGAATCGCTCATCCGCCCCGGCCGCAATTCCGACCGTTGGGGCAATCGCTGCAACTACATCTGGCACGGCATGCTCGATACGGCGTCCGATTTTCCGGGGAAGCTGTGGGAACATTCGATCTACTCGGCGGAACACTACTACATGGATGGCGGAGTGAAGCTGCGACGATTTACCTGGCGCCCCGACGGATTCGTGTCGGTCAACGCACCTTGGAAAGGTGGGGAATTGCTGACGAAGCCTCTGACGTTCGAGGGCGGTAAGTTGGAGATAAATGCGTCGACCGCAGCCGCCGGCGGAGTGCGCGTCGAAGTGCAGGATGAGATCGCGCGCCGCGTAGAGTGGAAAGGCGACGCGGATCTGGGCGAACTCGCCGGCAAGTCAGTCCGCCTGCGGTTTGTGCTGAAAGACGCGGATCTATTTTCGTTTCGGTTTATGAAATCGAAATAAGGACGAATAACAATGCGGATTCCTTTTCGCGAATCGCGCGAACAAGTTCGGTCTCTTCTAAAGGCGGTCCAGATCCGCCAGATCTTTCGCTCTTCCGCTGGCGGCTTTGTTTCGTTTGAGGTCGGCCAGGGAGATGAAACTGATTTCCTGATTCTCGAGAGTTGCGCTTTCTTTGGCGTTGAAACAATCGTGGAAATCCACTCCGTCGATGTCAGTCAGAATCTCGATTCGCATCGGCGGGACGCCCATCCGCGTTATTTGACCTGGTTCGATGAAGTGTTCGCGATTCAAGTCGGGCATGTCGAAACCGAATTCGTGAAGAGCAGCGAGAACGCGGTCGGCGTTTTCAGGGCTTGCCTCGATCCAGATATCGATATCGGCGGTGAACCGGCTGTATCCGTAATAGGCGACGGCGTAGCCGCCGATCACCATGTGCTTAACGTCGTGGCGCGCTAACAATCTCAAGAACTCGCTGAATTCTGGGGGGAGTTTTTCCATCGGGGTAGTGTGTGCTCCTGAGCCGTTCCAGGAGTTCGAGCCGCTGCCAGGGCGTCATGGCCTTGTCGTCAGCGCGTTCGGCCGCCTCCGCCTCGGCGAAGCTGCTGAACGTTTGAAGGGTTTTCTGCACGAGGTGAATACTAGGCGCTTTGGTTCGTTTTCACAATGGAGGTTATTGGCGCGCTCTTCAGCCTGCCAGATCAGATCGCTCCATTCCTTACTTTGAATTTTGGAGCGAAATCGGAACGATCGCGCATGCCCATGAAGTCCCGTGAAGTTCGTCCCGCTCAAAAGGCTCGTCAGGTTTTGACCGCGGATGGCGAAAGGTTAACCGCGCCCGAAGGTTGGGCGTTATTGGCTCCGGGTGATGCGGCGTTAAGCCGGAGGATCAAGAAGGACGGACCGTCGTGGACGGTTGTCGAAATGAAGGGGCGCAAACGTTTTTCCCGCGGCATCTGGGCGCCGGCCGCTCGCATCGAGGCGCTACGGGCGGAATTGGCCGTCGAGCGACTGGACCCCTCGTATGAACGGAAGCTGAACGCGGGTCGGAATCGGCGGGCCAGGGAACAGGAGAACTACGTCGGTGATTTCAAGGCGGGCGTGCTTGCCTTTCTGGACTTTGATTTTGCGCATGCTGAGTTGGCTGACGCGTTGGCGCAGGCGATCACGGATCATGCCGTTCCCGTGGGCAGTGGAACGGTGGCGCGAACGCAACGAATCCCGCTCGAGCAGCGGGCCGAGGCCGCCACGATTGCATGGATGCGGCATCAGACGACTGCCTATGATCGGATGGTCATTCCTCGGGAGAAGGGAAAACGTCGAGAAGTCAGGAAGATGCTGGCGGCGAGGTCCAAGCAGTTGCTGGAGGGCTATCGACGGGCCGGGGCTGCGAGGCGCGAAGCCTGCCCCTTGCGCGACGCTCTTGGGAAAACCGTCTAAAGCGACGGCTCGCGTTCAATAGCTCAGCAAGGTCTGGCCTTTCGCCGGCATGGCGTCCAACGCGGCCTGGAGGCGCTTTCGAATGGCGTCTCGACCGGACACCGGACTCTTTTCGAATTCGTCGTTTGGCACATCGATGAGGCGACCGTCTCCGTAGAGTTTCCAGCGTTGATCCCTGACGAAGCGCAGCGGCTTGGTGCGTTCGGGACGAGGGCAGTAATAGATAAATACGGAATCGCGAGGGGTGGATTTCCTGCCATAAAGCTGGGGGAGGAAACTAACGCCGTCGGTAGGGCCTCGAAGTTTCGCTGCGCCGGCTTCGGCGATAGTGGGCAGGAAGTCGGAGAATTCCACGAGGTCGTCGGTGACGCCGCCCGCCTTGATCGCGCCGGGTTGATAGCCAACCAGCGCGACTCGGGTGCCGGCGTCGGTGGACTTGCCTTTGCCTCCTTTGACCACTCGGTCGCCCATCATGGATTTGAGCGAGGAGTGCGTTCCGTTGTCGCCGGTAACGAGGATCAGGGTGTTGTCCGCGATGCCGAGTTTCTCTGTCTTATCGACGATGCGGCCGATGAGCTTGTCCATGTAGGCCACCATGTCCGCGAAGTTCTGCTGCTTGTTTTTGTTGCGCTTGTTTGCGCTGTCGGGCGTCGGGACGAAGGGGCCGTGGACCAGGACCATTGGATAATAGAGAAAGAAGGGCTCGTCCTTGTATTCCTCCATGCGGTCCAACAGGAACTGAGTGTAGACATCCGGGCCGTAGATTTCCTTCGGGTACTGTTTCAGTTCTCCGTCGATGGTGACGGCCGGACCCCAGAAACGCTCGCCCAGTTTATCGACCTGCCAGAGGCAGTGCCGTTCGAAGCCCATATCCTGCGGCAGCGCGCCCTTGGCGCGAAAGGCGTCCTTGTAGTGCTCGGCCCCGTAGAGTTGCCACTTGCCGGAGATGGCGGTGCGGTAACCGGCCTTTTGCATCATGTGGCCAAAGGTCGTTTCGCCCTTCTTGAGAACGGAAAAAGCCGCGTAGTTTCTGACGTTACTGAGGCCGGTCATGATCTTCACCCGGCTGGGCGTGCACAACGGCTGCGAATAGCAATGGTTGAACTTCAGGCCGTTCTTTGCCATGCGGTCGATGTTGGGCGTCTGGTAGGAAGTTCCGCCGTAGGCGCCGTAGCATTCATAGCCGATGTCATCGGCCATGATGACGATGACGTTCGGCTTCGATGAAGCTGCGGAAACGGCCGGTAGAGCCAGGGCGGCCAGGAGCAGGAGAATCGTTGTGGTTTTTGACATGGGGGAAATCTGTTCTGATTTGGGCGGCATGCATAACACGTTCGACGAACGTTCGGTATTCGAAATTGCGCAAGATCCCAGCTTGGGGTGTACCTTTGTTTCCCGGATCTGACTGAATTCAGAGTTTAGAACCCACCCCTGGCCCTCCGAGGAGGGTCCAGGGGTGGGTTCGGCTTCAATGCAAACATCGATTCCCAAAATCTGATCTGCGTGGCGCGGCGGAATGCCGTGCCTTCTGTGGTTGTTTAGACAGATCGAATTCCGTTCTCGTTGTTGAGCAGGGAGGCGTTCTCTCATTCCGGCGCGGCCTTGCTTACCGCCCGATGAGCCGTTCCTCTTAGAAACTTTGCATAGTCGGCATTGAGGTCTTTTGGCGTGAATGAATTCTCCACGACGCTTTCGCTGTAAAAGACCTCGAACCATACGCAGCCGAGTAGGTGTTTCCCGCTGCGATAGGGCGCCCCATCCTTGTCTTTGGGATCCGCCTCATGCGATGAAAATAGGAAAGAGGTTTCTCATGGCGAACTGAGTGGAAGTCGCGCGGATTACTTGTCCTTGTTGGCGTTCTTCCGGCTTTTGTTCTGCCTGCCTTTCCTCGGCTTCTTCGCCTTTCGAGGTCCGTAGGTTTCAACCATGATCTCATCCACTTTTGCCCGGTCGTTTCGATTCTGGAAGGCGGGCAGCATGGGATCCTGGGTTTTCTTCATCTGGGCGACGAGTCGCGCCTGCAGGGCCTTGAGGGTGTCCGTGTGTTTGGGGTCTTCGATAAGATTGTTCAGGCAGTTGGGATCGTTTTCCAGATCGTAGAACTCCTCGGGCACGCGATGCCGGAAAAGGTCGATGCGCGCGGCGATGGCGGGGTCGTTCTTTGCGGCGATGTTCATGGCGGCCATGGTCTTGCCCTCGTTGTTATTGCGATACCAATAAGTGCCGTCGCTGAAGGGATTGTAGATGTAGCCGTAGTTGGCGTTTTGGACCGCGCGCATGGGAACGTATTCTCCGCCGGCCTTGGAATCGATTGCCGTGAAGACGTGGCTGCGGCCTTTCTGATTCTGGCCCTTGAGCAGCGGCAGGAAGGAACGGCCATCAAGTCCGTCCGGGCCTTTGACTTCCGTGGCTTCGAGAAAAGTGGGAAAGAAATCGACGACGGAGACAAAGTGCGTGTCGTCGCGGGTTCCCGGTTTCACGACGTCGGGCCATCGGACGAGCAGGGGGCTGTGCGAGCTGTGAAACCAGGTGTTGCACTTGGCGAAGGGGACTGCGATGCCGTTGTCGGTGATGAACAGCACGAGGGTGTTGTCGGCGACGCCGGCATCCTTGAGCGCCTGCATCGTCGCGCCGAACGTGTCGTCGAGGCGGCGGGTCGAGTTGAGATAGGTCGCGAGTTCCGCGCGGACGCCGGGCAGATCGGGCAGGAAGCCGGGCACATCGACTTCGCTGGGTTTGTAGGTGCGCGAGGGCATCTCCGCGCCCCGGGTGAGTTTCTCGGGGTTGCAATACGGGCGATGCGGGTCATGGGAATTCACCATGAAGTAGAAGGGTTTCCCGGCTTCCTTCGCCTGCTTGAAGAAGACCTCGCTGCGCTGCTTGTAGAGCTTCGGGCTGCGTCCGTTGCCCAGTTCCTTCTGGTCGAAGTGATAGTCCCACTTCATGGATTTCTTGGGAGTGGAGTGGCCGTATTTGCCGAGGATGCCGGTGTGGTAGCCGCCGGCTTTAAGCGTGGTGACGATATCCGGCACGTCTTCGCGCGCGGGCATAAAACCCATGGCGCCGGAGCGGTGGCTGTAACGCCCCGTCGCGATGACGGCGCGGCAGGGCGCGCAAATGGGGACGTTCACGTGGGCGCGATTGAAGAGCAGGCTTTCGGCGGCGAAGGCATCGAGGTTGGGCGTCAGGTCCGCGGGCTTGCCGCCGTAGACGCCGAGGGATTCGGCGTGAAGATCGTCTGCGGTGAAGAGCAGGATGTTGGGGCGATCGGCGGCGTTGAGATTGAGAGTGAACGCGAGCGAAGCAATCAGAGCGACGGCGAGGATAACGGAGAGAAAGCGTGAGGTCTGCATGTTGATATGGATTGAGGAATGCCTTCGGGAATTCAATTGGCGTGCGCGCTGATCAGTTTCACCGACTGCTCGGCGAATCGTTTGCCCAGCATTTTGTAGCCGTCCGCGGAGTAGTGGAGGTCGTTCTTGATGGCCTTGCCCTTGCGGTTCTTGCCGTCGTTCAGATCGTCGGTGTTCACCCAGTCAAATCTCGAATTTGATTCGGCGACCTTGACCTGGATCTCGCGGATCTTCGTCCAGTGGGGATACTTCTTGTTCGACAGATCGAAATCGCTCAACCGCCCGATGACGAAGTTGATGTCGCTTCGGCCGAGGTCCGTGCTGATTTGGGCATGAAGACGCTTCAAGCTGGCCTCATAAACTTCGCTCCATTTCATCTTGGCGTCGCGTTCGCCCTGCATCCAGATGAAGGTCACGGTCTTAAGTTTCTGCCCCTTGATCGCGGGCCCGACCTTGGACATCAGTCGATCATACAGGTCGCCCGTCTTTTCCGGTCTCTCACCGGCGGGAGACTTCCATTGTTTGTCCCATCGTTGGATGGGTTGGCCGCCCAGCGCGTCCTGGACGACGATGACTCGATCCTTGCCCAGCGCCTTCTTCACCGCCGGCGTGAAGGCTTCATTGGGGCGATGGCCCTGCATGTTGGATTGACCGGAGAGGACGAAGAGATGTTTGCCGTCGGCGGCCGCTGTAGCGGTTGTTGCGCTAAACACGCAAGCCAGGGAAAGAATTCGAATGGCGTTTTTCAGACTCATGACGGGGATGTTGCCGCAAGGCCGCTGTTTAATAAAGCGTTGGAAGGTGAAGAAATTGCGTGGTGAACAACTGCGGGGCATATGTCGTGTCCGTGGAGATCCCGGTTGCATTTGTGAAATGGGACACCGAGGACGGCGTCCGTCTCCATGATTGAGAGGGACGCCGTCCTCGGTGTCCCATCCTTCAAGTGTTTGAGAAGCGATCGAGATTCGGGGCGCCCGCAAAACAATGGCGCGCGTGGGGATCTTTTGTTAGAAAACGGGTTGATATGCCTGTGAACCTGAAACCGCAAATTCCCGTCGCCTGGCGCGGCGCGCTGAGCCGGATGGCTGTGGTTTCGGTTGGAGTCATGGCCTTGTCGGCGGCCTTCTCGTCCGGCGCGGCGGATTACCAGCGCGACATCAAGCCGCTGCTCGCCGAGAAATGCGCTGCCTGTCACGGCGCGTTGAAACAGAAGGGCGGGCTGCGTCTCGATGCGGGGATGTTTATTCACAAGGGAGGCAAGGACGGCCCGGTCATCAATCTGGAACATCCATCGGAGAGTCGGATTCTGGCCCGTGTTTCCACGCACGATCTGGATGAAAGGATGCCGCCTGAGGGCGAGGGCGAGGCACTGACTGCGGAGCAGATTGAGTTGCTGAAAGCGTGGATTGAGTCGGGCGCTGTGACGCTCGAAGATGAGGATGTGCTGCTCGATCCGAGCGAGCATTGGGCCTACCAGACGCCAGAGCGGCCGGACGTTCCAGTTATGAACGACGCGCGTTGGAATCATCCGATCGACGCCTTTCTCGAGCGGAAGCGTCGCGAACGCGGGTTGGAGTCGGTCGGACTGGCGGATCGGCATACGCTGCTTCGGAGGGTGCACCTGGATCTCACCGGCATCCCGCCAACCGAAGCCGAGATTGACGCTTTCCTCGCGAACTCCGAAACGGCGGCCTTGAGCCAGACCGTTGATTCGTTGTTGGCCAACCCGCAATACGGCGAGCGGTGGGGGCGTCACTGGATGGATGTCTGGCGGTCACCGGGCAGTTGGATTCCTCGCTGGGCGGGCCCGACATCGCTTATGCCGACGGGGAAGAGACGCGCCGGCGCAGTGTTTACCTTCAGCACGCTTACGAGAAGCAGATGACCATGCTGGTGTTGTTCGACGCGGCGAGTCCGAATGAGTGTTATCGCCGGTCGACCAGCGTCGTGCCGCAGCAGGCGCTCGCGTTGCTGAACAGTCCAATGACGAGGCGGCATTCCAGCCGGTTGGCGCAAACGTTGTGGCGAACCTCACAGGCAGGACCGAATGAACGTGAAGTCGAGTTTGTTCGATCAGTCTTTCAAGCAATCCTCTCACGTCCGTCTTCGAAAGAAGAACTCGCAGCATGCCGATCGTTCTTGGATCGACAGAAAAAGCTGTTGGGAAAGACGAAGGCCGACGACGGAGGTTCAAAGGGCGAGGTTTCAATGGCGCCTGATGCCAGGGCGCGGGAGAATCTGACTTTAGCGATCTTGAACCACAACGATTTCGTGTTGGCGCGATGAGACGAGAACAACCTGCGATTTGCCATGAATGAATCTTTTCAGAGCGGCCTTCGACGACGGGCCTTTCTTCAGAAAATGGGCATGGGATTCGGCGGCGCGGCGCTGGCCTCCATGATGCATCGCGACGCGGGCGCCGCGGAGCCGGGGCTTCAGCCGACGCATTTCGCGCCCAAAGCCAAACACGTGATCTGGCTGTTCATGATCGGAGGGGCGAGTCATCTGGAATCGTTCGATCCCAAACCAAAGCTGAATGAGTTTGCCGGAAAGACCATCAACGAAACTCCGTATGCCGGCGTATTGAAATCACCCTTTCTCGAGAATGAGCGCGTCACCGCCTTCGATCCGAACAATGGATTTGTTCGCACGAAATGCTACCCGCTGCAGGTGGATTACAGGAAGCGCGGACAGAGCGGGTTGGAGATCAGTGATTGGTTCCCGCACGTCGCGACCTGCGCGGACGATCTGGCTTTGGTGCGGTCGATGTGGACCGAGGACAGCAACCATGGGGCGCAAATCCAATTTCACACAGGGCGGCATCGGGTGGATGGCTTCTTCCCAACGATCGGCGCCTGGGCGAATTACGGATTGGGTTCGCTCAATGAGAATCTTCCGGAGTTCGTCGTCATGGGGCAGCCGTTGGCGGATTGTTGCGGGGGGCGCGAGGCGCATCGAGCCAATTACCTTGGGCCCCAATACGACGGCATCCCGCTGAAAATCGGGGGCAAGGAGACCATGCCTTACATCGCGCCGGGCAAAGGCGTGTCGGCGGCCGAGCAGCGGCAGCAACTGGATTTGATTCAGGAACTTAATCAGATCACGCTCGAACGTTTTCCCGACGACCCGACGACGTTGGCGCGCATTCGCTCCTACGAATTGGCGTTTCGCATGCAGACCGCGATCCCTGATGTGGTCAACCTGAAGGCCGAGAACGCCCGCACGCGAGACAGCTACGGTTTGAATCATGCGGACACGCGGCCCTTTGGCGAACAGCTGCTGGCCGCCCGACGACTGGTCGAGCGGGGCGTGCGATTCGTGCAGGTTTACCATGGCAGCTCCGGCGGGGCGGGGAGATGGGACGCCCACAAGGGGTTGAAGGCAGGTCACTCCAAGCTTTGCCGGCAGACCGATCAACCGATCGCCGCGCTGTTGAAGGACTTGAAAGAGCGCGGGCTGTTGGACGAAACGCTGGTGGTATGGGCGACGGAGTTTGGGCGCACGCCCGGGTCGCAGCACGGCGATGGGCGCGATCATCATCCTTACGGATTTTCAGTCTGGATGGCGGGCGGTGGCGTGAAGGGCGGCATCGCTCACGGCGCGACGGACGAACTAGGATTTCACGCCGTGGAAAATCGACATTATGTCACCGACGTCCACGCGACCGTGCTGCATCAGTTGGGGTTGGATCCGCGACGATTGGCATTGCCCGAGCGGAAGCGCCTCGAACGCGACTTTGGGACGCCGATCCACGACATCATCGCTTGATTTGACCGCTGATTTTTTTACCACGGATAGCGCGGATTTCACGGATGAATTTGGGAAGGTAAAAGGCAAACAGACTTGCCTGAGCCGGTGGAAGACGATCTCAAACCGGATGGGTGATTTACCATCCGTGATATCCGCGTAATCCGCGGTCACTCCAGCGGACGCACTTCTTTTTTCCAGGCGTCAGACTTTTCGGACATATCGCTGTCGTCCTCGTAGTGTTCCTGGAGATTGACGAGTTGCTTCTTGAGGCGGGTGGCGAGCCTGGTGTGTTTGGGATTGCCATAGAGATTGGTCAATTCGTCGGGATCCTTCTTCAGGTCATACATTTCCCATTCTTCGCCGAACTGATAAAAGTGCATCAACTTGTAGCGCTCGGTGCGAATGCCGTTCTGGCGGGGAACCATGTGAACGCTGGGGTATTCGTAGTAATGGTAGTAGAGGCTCTTGCGCCATTTCTTCGGCTTCTCGCCCTTGAGCAAGGGAACGAGCGAGAGGCCTTGCATGTCGCCGGGGATATTGGCGCCAGCCATCTCGAGGAAGGTTTCGGCGTAGTCGAGATTCTGAATGAGATGCTTGTCGCGTGAACCGGGTTTGGTGACGCCCGGCCAGCTCGCGATGAAGGGCATTTTCATGGACTCGTCATACATCCACCGCTTGTCGTACCAGCCGTGGTCGCCGATGTAGAATCCCTGGTCGGAGCTGTAGATGACGACGGTGTTGTCGTCGAGGCCGAGCTCTTTGAGCGTCGCGCGTAGCCGGCCGACACTTTCGTCAACGCCCTTCACGCAGCGCAGGTAGTTCTTGGCGTAGCGCTGAAATTTCCAACGCACGAGATCCTTGCCCGTCAGCTTTGCGGCGTGGAAAGCGGCGTCCTTCGGCTTGTAGGCGGCATACCATGCTTTCAGCTGTTCGGGCGACATGCGCTTCATGTTTTTCCAGGCCGATTTGTCCTGCCGCTTCTGGGAAGCTTCCTGAGAAAAGTCCGGCGTGAGATCGACGAACAGGTCGTAGTTCAGGTCCATGTGGCGATCAATCTCCAGCTCCTGATGACGGGCGGGCGGGGCGTTGTCCTCCCATTTGTCGAAGAGCGTGGCGGGCTCGGGAATCTCGATGTCGTCATACAGATTCAAATGGCGCGGGGCGGGCATCCAGTTCCGATGCGGCGCCTTGTGCTGGACCATCATCATGAATGGCTGGCCGTCCTTGCGTTTTTTTGTCAGCCAGTCGACAGCGAGGTCGGTCACGACATCGGTGCAGTGACCGTCGATGCGTTTCTTGCCGTCGGCGAAGATCATGTCGGGATTGTAGTAGAGCCCCTGGCCGGGGAGGACGGCCCAGTCGTCGAAGCCCTGGGGTTTGCCCTTCAGGTGGCTCTTGCCGTAGATCGCGGTCTGATAACCGGCCTTCTGGAGGAGCTTGGGAAAGATCTGTTGATCCCAATCGAAGGAGTTGCCGTTGTTCATGAAGCCATTCTTGTGGCTGTGCTTGCCGCTCATAATCACGGCTCGGCTTGGGCCGCAAATTGAGTTTGAGCAAAAGCTGCGCTCAAAGGTCACGCCATCTTTCGCGAGCTTGTCGATCTCCGGCGTGGGGTTCACCGATTGCAACCAGCCGTTGTAGGCGCCGATCGCGTGCGTCGCGTGGTCGTCGGAGAAAATGAACAAGATGTTGGGGCGACGGCCATTGGCTCCCAGCAGGGAAGTCATTGTCAGCGCGAAGGCGAGCAGGGCGGTCAGTCGTTTTTTCATGGAATTGGCAAAATGGAGCCGGGACGGTAGCGCCCGATGAACCGGAGTCGAGTATATTGACCGCGGATAGAGGCCGTCGGGGCGCAGATCGAATTTTGGGATAGTTCTCGTTTCGGCGCAATGGGCCAGTCGTGCCACTTGACGGTAGGGATGCGCTGCCGCGCGTCCGGGCGTCGGAGAATCCGATAAACGATCCTTTTCATTGAGCGATTAACAACAGGCTCAGGACGCGCAGCAGCGCATCCCTGCCGCGATTGTCCTCTCTTGGGCCGCAAGGCGGTTGCCGGGGTTCCTATTTTTCGAACTGCGCCCTAGGGCATCGCGGCCCGTGCATTACGGTTTCATCCAGGGCGCGCGGGCGTTGGCTTCGATCTCGGCGTCGAGTTCGGTCATGCGGGCCTGAAGCTTCTTCACAATGTCCGGATTGGCGGAGGCGAGATTGCGTTGTTCGCTGAGGTCGGCTTTGAGATTAAATAGTAGAACTTCGGGAGCGGGCGGCGCCTGATTGGCCTTGGCTTTGCCCTTGTTCTTGCCGCGTCGTTGCTGACGCTTTTTCTTCACGAGGAGCTTCCATTTGCCCTGGCGAATTCCTTCGAGGTCGCCCCTCGAGGTGTAGTGGACGAATTCATTGCGAGGGGATTTGGCTTTGTCGTTTAGCAGGAGTTGCGAGGCGTCCATCCCGTCAATCTTGCGGTCGGCTGGAAGCGGGGTTTTCGTCAGCGCGGCGATGGTGGGGAGCATGTCGATCGTGCTGACGAGTTCATTGCATTCCGTTCCGGCGGGGATGCGTCCTGGGCCCCACATGACGCAGGGGACGCGTTGGCCGCCTTCGAAGGTCGTGCCCTTGCCTTCGCGCAGCGGACCGGCAGATCCTCCGTGGTTCTTGAATTGCAGCCAGGGGCCGTTGTCGGAGGTGTAGATGACGTAGGTATTCTCGGAGAGGCCAAGCGTGCGGATGGTGTTCATGAGGCGGCCGACCTGGTCGTCGATGTGCTCGATGACACAAGTGTAGGCATTTTGCGGATCGGGATCGTAGGCGTCCTCCGGCACGTAGAGCGGGATGTGCGGCATGGAATGCGGGAGATAAACGAAGAAGGGATTGTCCTTGTTGTCCTTGATAAACTCGATGGCCCGGTTGGTGTAGCGGCGGGTGACGGTGCGTTGATCGACCGGCAGTTCCACAATTTTCTCGTTCTGAATCAGCGGGGTATTCCAGAGATTGGTGGCGCTCGCCTGGTCGCGCCAGAGATCGTCCGACGACACACGGGGTTTGCCTTTGTTGTCGGGATGATTCATGTCGTTCGAGTAAGGAATGCCCAAATAGGTGTCGAAGCCATTTTGCCGCGGGAGCACTTCGGGATGATGGCCGAGGTGCCATTTGCCGAAACAGGCGGTCGCGTAGCCCTGGGCTTTCAGGTGATCGGCGATGGTGTGCTCCGTCGGATTGAGTCCCTTGGTCGAGGAGGGGAACAACACGTGCTGATGCATGCCGACGCGTTTGGGATAGCAACCCGTCAGCAACGCGGCGCGCGAGGGCGTGCAGACTGGCGAGGCGACCATGAAGTTGGTGAAGCGTCGGCCTTCCTTCGCGAGGCGGTCGATGTTCGGCGTCTTGATCTTGGTGGAGCCAAAACAGCCCAGGTCGCCGTAGCCCTGATCGTCCGCAAAGATGATGACGAAGTTGGGTTTGGATTCGGCCTCCGAGGCGGAGGCGAGGGCGCCGGTTAGAATGCCGGCGAAAAGGAGCGTGAGAATAAATCTGTGCATGATGGAATTAGGTGGGAATTTCCGCCTCCCTCTTTATTCAAAGGCGGAACTGTAAGGCGCGGCGGGCAGATCTTCTTTGTTGCCGAAGTTGGGCTCCGCGAGCTGGCTCCAACCGAAACGGAAGTGTTTGGGATTCGTCACGTCGGCGCTGGAAACGACAACCGAAACGCCGTCGATCTCGGCTTTGGCGGGAACGAACTTCTTATCGGCTCCCGCGACTTCAAAGTGCGTCAGGGGTTGGCCGTCGAGCGATTTCAATCCGCTGCCTGTTTCGGTAAAGCTCACGCGGATTTTGCCGCCTTCGGTCGCGTGCGATTTGTAGAGAGGGCCCGAGTAGACGATGCCTTGTTTGCCGTAGGTCTTGGCCAGGGCCCAAAGCGCGAGGCGTTTGCCGACGTCCTGCTTGTTCCTCGGGTGGATGTCCTTCACGTTGCCGATGTCGGTGGTCACAGCCATGCCGGTGTGGGGGATGTTCAGAGATTTGAGCTGGGCCTGCCAGATGCCGGGCAACTGACCTTCGCGAGTCGGGCCGTAGTTGTAGGGGGCGAGGTGGACGAAGTAGAAGGGCATCTGGTCGTTGTTCCAGACTTTGCGCCAGCCGTGGATCAGCGCCTTCATCTTTTCAAAATAGAGCATGCCCTCGCCGTTGTTGGATTCGCCCTGATACCAGATGGCGCCGCGAATGGAGTAGGGGAGCAACGGATGGATCATGCCATTGTAGAGCGCGAGCGGGCTTTGGTGATTGATAGCTTCGCTCACCTTTCCGGTCTTCTTGTTAGTCACCTTGCGCATGGACGGGTAGGTGGCGAGCTTGTCGGCAATGCTCTTCAAGGCGGGCGTCTCCTTGAAACCCACAGGCGGGGTCCAGGGTTCGATGCGGGTGCCGCCCCAATTCGATCCGATCAGGCCGATCGGCACATCGAGTTCGTTCATCAGATGACGACCGAAGAAGTAGCCGACGGCGGTGAAGCTCGGGATGACTTCGGACGTGGCGGGCTGCCAGCCGGAGGACGGCACATCGGACTCGGGCTTGAGCGATGGGCGATGCGGAATCTTAATGTGGCGGATGCGCGGGTGATTGCCGTTCGCAATTTCCTCTTTGGGATTGTTCGAGCTTCCAACCCGCCATTCCATGTTGCTTTGGCCGGAGCAGAGCCAGACCTCGCCGACCAGGATGTCTTCGAGCTTGAGCGAGTTGTTGCCATCGATGGTCATCGCCTGACCCTTGGCGTTGGCTTTCAGCGCAGCCAGGTTGACCAACCATTTGCCATCTGCGCCTGCGGTGGCGCTGCGGTGATGTCCGGCGAAGGATACGGTGACTTTTTCGCCCGGATCGGCCCAGCCCCAGATCGGGCATTCGACGCCGCGCTGGAGCACCATGTGGCTGCCGATGATGGAGGGGAGTTTGACGTCGGCCGTTGCCGTGAACGTGGAGACACTCAGCGCCGCAAGGACGCTGAACCGTTTAATTGCCTTTGGAGAGAACATGGCGGAATTGAATCGAATTCCGGCAGCGGGTCAATGGGATTCTGAATTGATCGGGATGAAGTTGGGGGTTGAACCGAAATCGGCGAGGGAGGAATCTTCCAGTCCGGCAAACACCCGTTCGATTTTCGAATATGAAACACAACCAAGCCCAACCAATTCTGAGCGCCTTTCTGGGATGGACGCTCTTCGCCATCGGCGGCGCCTCATTCGCGGCGGCGGCGGACCGGCCCAACATCCTGCTCATTGTGTCCGAAGACAACGGCCCGGAGCTGGGCTGCTATGGCGATCCCTACGCGCGGACGCCGAATCTGGACAGGCTCGCGTCCGAAGGCGTCCGCTTCGAAAATGCCTTTGTGCCTTACTCGGTGTGTTCGCCTTCGCGCGCCTGTTTTCT
Source organism: Limisphaerales bacterium (assembly GCA_047618185.1). Lineage (GTDB taxonomy): Bacteria > Verrucomicrobiota > Verrucomicrobiia > Limisphaerales > JAYPEY01 > JAYPEY01. The sequence goes on along the minus strand of JBLHKZ010000023.1, from coordinate 6,537 downwards.
GACGGGGCTTCATTCGCATGAGAATGGGCAGATCGGCCTGGCGACCCACAAGTTCGCGCTTTATCACGAAGCCACGCCCAATATCGTGACCCTGCTCAAACCAGCGGGCTATCGCACGGGATTGATCGGCAAATTGCATGTCAATCCTGAGTCGGCCTTTCCATTCGATTTCCGCGCCATTCGCGGAGCCAATTTCAATCGGAAGAACAAGGCGGAGGAATACGTGTCCGCCGCGCGGAAGTTTTGGGAGGCGTCGGAAGGGAAGCCCTGGTTTCTGTCGGTCAATTATCCCGATGCGCACCTGCCTTTCATTCGGAAAACCGGTGGCCGACCGGCGAAGCCTCAAACAGGGAAGGACGTGAAGATGCTGCCCTGGGTGGGCGCGGATTCGGATCGGCTCAGGGAAGTGATGGCCGACTACTACAATTGCATGGCGCGGCTGGACGACTGGGTCGGCATGTTGCTGGAAGCGCTGCACGAATCCGGAGCCGACGAGAATACGCTGGTGATCTACATCGGCGATCACGGCGCGCAATTTCCGCGAGGCAAGGGTTCGGTCTATGAAGGCGGATTGCGGGTTCCCTTTATCGTGCGTTGGCCGGGGCAGGCGAAGCCCGGCGTCGTTCGCAAGGAACTGGTTTCCACTCTCGACATACTTCCAACCGCGCTGAAGGCGGCTAGCGTCGCCTACTCGGGGCCGCTTTCCGGGCGGAGGCTGCAGCCGCTCCTGGCCGTTGCCCGGCCGGACGATTGGCGGCAGTATATCTTTGCCATGACGACGGGGTCGTTTCCACGGAATTGCTACATTCAGAAATCGATTCGCGATGCGCGCTTCAAGCTGATTTCCAATCCTCGCCCCGGGACGGAGAACTTCATCGCCGGCTCCTATCTCGATCACAAACATCAGCACTTCGTCATTTCCGGCGTTCGTCCGGACGAGCGGGCGACGGTTTCGGCCGAGGCGGAAGCGGCATTCAGAATTTGGGAGCGGCCGCCGCGCTACGAACTCTACGATTTGCAAAGCGATCCGCACGAATGGTCGAATCTCGCCGACGATCCGAAGCGCGCGGCGACGAAGAAACGACTGATCGCAGCGTTGGAGAAATTTCAACGGGAAACCCGCGATCCGTTTCTCGATCCGGCCAATGTGGAGTCGTTCGTCGCCGAGCAGTTGGACTACCGCGATTTGCGATACCGGAAACAGAAGGAATTTGAATGGGACTATTTGAGCCGGTTTCGGCAATGGCGCGAGGGGCGGTGACAGGGCTCAAGGATTTGTGCAATGGGACACCGAGGACGGCGTCCCTCTCAACGATGGAGACGGATGCCGCCTCAAGTCCCGCGACCGCGGCGATCCTCGGTGTCCCAATCGATTCAAATCGAATCGGGCAGCAAAGTGTGACGCACACGCCGCCGTGCCATCGATAGAACTCGCAATTTGAAGGAGAATAGTGAATAGCACCTTCTCCCGATAGTGAATGGCCGCCTGTCGTTCAGTCGCTCGAAGCTCAGTCTTCCCTCGGGAACAACCATTTTTGAAACATCATGTTGCCCGCATTTGAAAAACTCGGAGTTCCCGCCGACCTGATCCAAGGTCTGGAGGATCTGAAATTCGTCACGCCGACCCAGATTCAGGAAAAGGCCATTCCATTCCTGATAGAAGACGGAGGCGATTTTATTGCCCAGGCTCAGACCGGCACCGGCAAGACCGCCGCATTTGGCCTGCCGCTGATAACGAAGATGGATCCCACTTACGACAAGATTCAGGGGCTCGTCATCGCGCCCACGCGCGAACTCGCGAAGCAGATCGGTAAACATCTGTTTCGCTTCACCAAGTATTGCGAGAAAAAGATTTTCGTGGAGACGCTCACCGGGGGCGATCCGATTGATCGTCAGATTGCCGCGCTGAGCCGGCCGACACAGATTGTCGTTGCGACGCCCGGCCGCCTCATCGACCTGATGCGGCGCAAGGCCCTCACGCTCTGGGGAGTGGAGCATCTGGTGCTGGACGAAGCGGATGAGATGCTGAACATGGGCTTCAAGAAGGAGCTGTCTCAAGTTTTCGATCTGACGAAGAAGCGGACCAGCACATGGTTGTTTTCGGCGACCATTCCGGACGTGATCGATATCCTGATCAAGGATTGCATGAAGCCGGGCGCGCATCTGGTTAAAATCGATCAGGGTCATGTCGTAAATCGCGACATCGATCACCGTTACTTCATCTGCAAGTTGGAGGATAAAGTGGAATTTATTACCGACTACCTCCGGAGTAAGCGAGGCGAGCGCGGATTGCTCTTTTGCCGGACGATTTCGGACTCGAAGCATCTGTGCCGGAAATTGACCGCGCTGGGTTTTTCGGTGGGGCTCCTCCAGGGAGACCTTGATCAGAGAGAGAGGGACAAGGTCATGCGTGGGTTTAAGAAGGAGCGGTTTCAATATCTTGTGGCCACGGATGTCGCGGCGCGCGGGATCGACGTTGAAGGGTTGTCTTTTGTGATTCACCACCAACTGTCCGATCAGACGGACCATTATACTCATCGCAGCGGGCGAACGGCGCGGGCGGGCAAGAAGGGCGTGTCCATCGCGCTGATCACGCAGAGGGAGAAGCAAAGGATTTCCGGATTGGAAAAAGATCTGAAGGTGCGGTTCAAGGAATTTGGGCAGTAGATTGGCCAGATGAGTCTTGATCGACCTTGTTCTCGCGCCGGTTCCTGTGATTGTCCAAGAGCGCGAGAGGACACGCGCACTCCAAGACGCTGCCGCGACTCCCTGACTTCCGATCTCCGCGATAGCGTCCTGGAGTGCGGCTGTCCTCTGCCGCTTTTCTCCTGGACGGTCATCACATCAGTTCCCGAAGAAACTCCGCCGTTTCCCTGGCCGCGACGAGCGGGCTTGCCCCGTCCTCCGGCGCTGATTGGTGGACGGTGATGATGCCGTCGTAGCCAGCTTGTTTCAACCCGTCGAACACGGCCTTGAAATTGATGCCGCCGGATTCGGGAATGCCGATGATGTCGAAGGAGATGGGGCCGTGCTTCCAGGTGTCCAGGGTGACGGCGCCGCTGGGATTTAACCGCTGGTTCTGCAGGTAAACATTGCGAATCCATGGCGCGAGGCGGGCGATTGTTGCGGCGTCGTAGCTCTGGCGGCATTCCTCGAGATTCGCCGCTTCGAAAATGAGCCCGAAGTTGGGCCGGTTAATTTGCCGCAGACGTCGTTCGATGTCGTCGACGGTTTCGAAGAGGCTTTGCACGTGGCATTGATGCACGAGGGTGAGTCCTCGTTCGGCGGCCTCATCGGATGCGCGTTGGGCGGCGGCGATGTCGTCCTCGGTCTTGATGCAAACGCGGATTAATGGAGCGCCGAGTTGTTCGGCCAGATTCAGATAAGGAGTGATGGTGTTCAGGCAGTTCGGGCCGCGCTCGTTGTTGTAGACGATGTTGAAGTCGCCGGAGATCATCGTGACGCCGAGGCTGCGCGCGTCCAGGCATTCGCGCGCACCGGCGATGGCTTCGTCCGTCGACTGGACGCCGATCTGCGAGGCTCGCATGCAGATGGAATTGTAGCCGGCGTCGACTGCAAGATCGCAGAGTTCGGGGAAGGACATGATGGCCTCCTCCTTCGAGAGAAAGCCTTCGGCAATGCGGCAGGATACGGAGAGTTTCATAATGATTGTCGGCCTGGAGCACTCAGCCTTCGACGGCCTTCAGCATCCGGATGAATTCCTTCAACACCATGGTGTTCTCGGCGTAGCCGCGGCCGGTGACAAGCAGTCCGTCGACGACGACGTCTTCGTCCACGTAGGTCGCGCCGCCCTGTTCGGCGTCCATGGCGCACTTGGGGACGGTGGTGACTCGCTTGCCCTGAATGCAGTCGGCGGCGGTGAGGATTTCGATGCCATGGCAGATGCAGGCAATGGGTTTGCCCGCTTCGGCGATTTCCCGAATGCAGCGTTGTAGATCTTTGTCGTAGCGAATGTATTCCGGCGCGCGACCGCCGGAGATGAAGGCGCCTGCGTAGTCGTCGGCGTTCAGATCATGGAAGGCGATGTCGGCCTTGAGGTGGTAACCGGGACGTTCCTGGGTGATGTCCCAGGGGACATTGGGATTGGGGGGGATCTCGTGAAGGACGGTGTGGTAGAGCCTGGCTTCCGGGCCGGCGATGACGACCTCATAGTCATCCTCGGGAAGTCGGTAATAAGGATAAAATGTATCGAGCGCCTCAGTGGCGTCTCCGATGGGCATGAGGATCTTTGGCATGATGTAGGACGTGAAAATGGCGTTGCGCCTTTGGAACTTGGGTCTTTTAGCTTACTTGGGGTCTGAATCCTGGAGCTTGGAGTTTTCCTTCCGTCCATTGGCAAAGTGACCGATGAGCGCTCCAAGCAGCACGATCGAGCTGGTGCCGAGGATGATCGTCATGAACGAGTGCAGCGGATTCGCCCAGGCGGACCATCTCTCGGGCCAGAGGTCGGTCTTGGAAAGCGACAGCCAGAGGATTAACAACGTCCCGACGACAACCGAGAGAATCGCCTGAGGATTTCGAGCCTTTCGCGAGATCAGGCCGAGAAGGAACAGGCCCAGCATCCCGCCGGTGAAAATGCCCTGAAGATTCCACCAGGCATCCAGCGCGCTCTTGACGCGCAACATCGCCAGGGCGGTCAAAGTCCCGGCGATGCCGACCACCAGCGTCGCTCGGTGCAGGACGCGCATCGATTCCAGGTCGTCGGCTTTGGGGCGGATGTAGCGCTTGTGAACGTCACAGAGGTACAGGGTTGCCGAGCTGTTCAGGCTGGTGTCCATGCTGCTCATGGCGGCGGCAAATATGGCGGCGATCAGCAGGCCCGCGAGCCCCCTTGGCAGTTTGTTGACGATGAAATGGGGCAGGATCTTGTCGCCCACATCGGCCGACGTGAGCGTGGCGGCCTTGGCGGCGATGAGTTCCGCAGTTGCAGGGTCGCCGTCCTGCGCCAGTTGGGTTATCGCGACTTGTGTTTTCACCTCATTCAGCATTTCCGGATGGGCTTCGTAGAGGCTGAATAATCCGGTGCCGATGAAGAAAAACAGGGCGGACATGACCGGGAAGAGCAGGGCGGCGAGCCAGACGCTGAAGCGCGCGTCGCGATCGGATTTTGCGGTGGCGTAGCGCTGCACGAAACTTTGGTCGATTCCGAAGTTCTGGATATTGATGAACACGCCGTAGAGCAGGACGATCCAGAAGGTCGGTTGGGGCAGGGTGAAGGACTCGGGGTTGAGGCTGAAGCTGCCGAGACTGAACTTGCCGTTTTCTTTGGCGGTTTCGAACAGTTGCCCAGGGCCTTCGGGCATTCCCGTGAGAATTAACGCCGCGCAAAGAATCGCTCCGGCAATGAGGACGAAGCTTTGCACGACATCGGTCCAGATCACGGCTTCGATGCCCCCAAGCAGGGTGTAGCCGGTCACGAGAATGCCAGTCACGAGAATGATCGTCTTGACGTCCCAACCTGTGAGCGGCGAAAGGGCCAACGCCACGAGATAGAGAATTGTGCCGATGCGCGCGAGCTGGGAAAGGAGATAGCAGACTAGGGCGTAGGTTCGCGCCCAGGGGCCAAAGCGCTTCTCCAGATGGTAATAGGCGGAAACTTCGGAGCTGCCTCGGTAGAGCGGGATGAACCAGCGGACGGCGATGACGGCAGCGATGGGCAGCGACAATCCGAACACCCAGGAATTCCAGGTTCCGCCGTAGGCCTTGCCGGTGTTGCCGAGGAAGCCAATGCTGCTGACATAGGTGCCAAAAATCGAGAGCCCGACGGCCCACCCCGGCAGGGATCGTCCCGCCGCCATGAATTGCTCCGGCTTGCCACTCTTGCGGGCGAACCAGCAGCCCATGCCAAAGACGCCCGCCATGTAGACGAGCAGGACAATCAGGTCCGTGGTGCGGAGTTGAGGAGTCATGCTTTTCGGTGGATCACGCGAGGAGACTAAGACTGGTGACGAGCGCGGCGAGTCAGATGCCACCGGTGGAACGGGTTGCTTAGATATGCGAGCCGCTCAAAGCGGCCGGTTGAATTCCGGCTCAACCAGCCCGCGCAGTTCACGGTTGCTCGCAGGCCAAGCATTCTCCGGGGAGCATACGCGCCCCCGCGTGTTGAATTTGGCGCCCCCGCCGGATTCTCCGGTTCCCGCGGTCGAACTGCGGGAAAGCCATGTCGCTGCGCGCCATGGCTCATCGGCGAGGCGCCAATGAGGGCACGCGAGGCGCGCGCGCTCCCCGGTAAGCAACGGATGATGAAGGACTGCCGCATAAATCAAACTCTGAGAGTCTTTCCGGCAGAGCCGGAGGGTTTCCTGTTAAATCACTAAAGTTTGCTCAAGGGATTGCCGCGCTCGGCCAGGGGAAATGAAACTTGAGCTCCGTTCTGGCGGTGCGATTCAAAAACACTACAGGTCATTTCGACAGCCATGGCTCCCTGACGGGCGTCGCAAAGTGGGTCGCGATCATGATCGACAGCTTCGATTAAATCACGAATGGCAAGCGAGTGGTCGTGCACGCTGGCGATCA
>JBLHKZ010000022.1:0-36201 GCA_047618185.1 Limisphaerales bacterium | reverse complement strand
CACTCCGCCGAATTCGTTCTCCAACCTGGGATTGATGTAGTTCTCCCAGAAGGTCGGCGTTTCGCGAATCATGTCCTCGGCGCTTTAAAATTGAGGGTGCGAAGCGGCGTTGTCCTGATCGTGCCGGGCCACTTCGGTGAATTCCAGAAAGAGGATGGATAGTTTGTAGGCGCAACCCCAATTCCCGACACAACCCCGCCGCCGGTAACTGGCATCGATCCGATACGAGAAACCTCCTCTTCGCGCCCGAAAAAACTGTCGCCTAACACGGCTGGGCGTTTACATTCGCCGCCTCAAAAATCCCGTTCGGAAACTTGCGGACCCTGAACTGAGCTGATTGTGTTTTGCCAAATCGGCGTTAAGAAAAGCCAAAAATAAGACGTGCGCGGACATCGACATATCAAAACTGAGACGGAAAACAACCCGACCATGTCGGCGCGCGCGCGGTCGACCGCCGACGTGCTTGGGCGCGTCTACGTCTATCTCAAGCCCTACAAGCTCATGGCGATCGGGACCATCGCCTGCGCGATCCTGTCCCTTAGCTTCGGGTTGGTCTTTCCCAAGTTGATACGATTCATCATCGACGAGGTGATCGACGGCGGCCGTCGTGACCTGTTGCCAATGATCATAATGGCCATTCTCGGCGCCTTTATTTTCCGGGACGTGTTCAACACGCTGCGCATCCTGATCAACAATCACTACGAGCAGAATGTCATCTTCGACATGCGCAATGAGCTTTTCCGACGACTTCAGCGACTGCCAATTGGGTATTTCGATCAACGCGCGTCCGGCGATCTGATGACCCGCGTCATTGAGGACGTCAACACCGTCGAGCGCGTCTTGATCGACGGCATCGAACAGGGAACCGTCGCCGTCTTGAGCGTGATCGGGATTCTGGCCTTGCTGTTAATTTCCGATCCGACACTGACTGGTTTTGCGCTCATCCCCCTGCCCCTGCTTATCGGCGGCGCGCTCTGGTACACGACCACGGCGCACAGTCGCTATCGACGCCAGCGAAGGGCCGCCAGCGCCATGAACGCCCAACTGATGGACAACCTCCAGGGCGTCCGCCAGATCAAGGCCTTCGGCCGGGAGAAGCACGAAGATCGACGGTTCAGCGAAAAGGCCGAAGAGCTTCGCCAGGGCACTCTCAGCGTCATGCGGGCTTGGGCGGTTTACTCGCCCGGAATGAATCTCGCCAGTTGGCTCGGCCTGCCGCTGGTGCTGTGGATCGGCGGAACGCGGGTCCTGGATCAGACCATGTCCGAGGGCCAACTCGCGGAATTCCTGATCTATCTGATGATGCTCTACGCTCCGATCGGAAAGCTGCATTCCCTGAATCAAATGATCGCCGGCACCCGAGCGGCGGGTGAACGCGTCTTCGACATTCTCGACTCGCCCGTGGAACGGTCTGATTCGACAAATTTAAGAGAACTCCAGCTCCCCGTTCGCGGCGACGTGAAATACGAAAACGTCTGCTTTGGCTACAACGATGATCGGCAGGTGCTGAAGGACGCCTCACTCCATGCCAAGCCCGGACAGATGATCGCGCTGGTCGGCCCCACCGGCGCCGGCAAGTCCACGCTCGTCGACCTCATGTCGGCCTTTTACGAGCACACTTCCGGACGCATCGCCATCGACGGCCAGGACATTAAGGAAATTTCTCTGGAATCGCTGCGCGGCCAAATCGCGATCGTCACCCAGGAGGCGTTCCTGTTCAACGGAACCATTCGCGAGAACATTCTCTACGGACGACTCGACGCGACCGACGAGGAATTGAGCGCCGCCGCCAAGGCCGCCAATTGCCACGAGTTCATCGAGCGCCTGCCCGACGGATTCGATTCCCGCGTCGGCGAGCGCGGCGTCAAACTCAGCGTCGGCGAAAAACAACGCGTCAGCATCGCGCGCGCCATTCTCGCCAATGCCCCCATCCTGATCCTCGACGAAGCCACCGCCAGCGTGGACACACACACCGAGAAACTGATCCAGGAAGCGCTCGAGCATCTGATGCAGGGCCGAACCAGCTTCGTGATCGCGCACCGACTCAGCACCATCCGCAACGCCGACCAGATTCTCGTCATCCGCCACGGCGAAATCGTCGAGCGCGGATCGCACGAAGAACTGCTCACCCTCGACGGCCTTTACGCCAAGCTCTCGCACATCCAAAACACCACCTTCATCGAAGAAGGCTTCGAAAAACTGGAAGTGAATTGAGGCTGGCCTCGCGAGTTCCGTGCGAGCGGCGCTCGCGCGACATACCAACCGCCAGCCCGCCTCAGAACGATTGCCTTTCGCCGCGGGATTCATCTAAACTCCCGGCCTATGAATCGACTCATCGCGCTCCTTACACTCATTCTCGTTCCTTCCATCGCCTTTGCCGACCTTCGGGCAGGCGCTGTTGTGCTGGACGTTTCCCCGAAGGAATTTCCCGTCTTCGTCAATGGCGGCATGCGCAGCCGTTCGGCGTCCGAAGTCCAGGATCCCATCAACGCGCGCGCGCTGGTTTTGTCCGACGGGCAGTCGCAAATTGCGATAGTCGTGGTGGACAGTTGCATGATGCCGCGCCCTGTTCTGGACGCGGCCAAGAAGCTCGCGGCAAAGCGCACCGGCATTCCCACGGATCATATGCTGATCTCCGCGACGCACACCCATACCGCGCCGGCCAGCATGGGTTGCCTCGGCACACGGCCCGATCCCCGCTACACGCCCTACCTGATTCAGAAGCTGGCCGAGGCCATTGCCGCCGCGCAGAAGAAGCTCCAGCCCGCGCAGATCGGCTGGAACAATCACAACGCCGCTGAATTCACCGCCGTGCGACGCTGGATCCGCCGGCCCGACCGCGTCACCGACGATCCCTTTGGCAATCCCACCGTCCGCGCCACCATGCACTCCGGCAGCAATTGGGACAACGTCACCGGCGAATCCGGCCCCGAAGACCCGGACTTGAACATCATTTCCATCCAGACGCGCGACGGCCAACCCCTCGCCTTGCTCGCCAATTTCTCGATGCACTATTTCAGCGGCGTCCGGCCCCTGAGCGCCGACTACTTCGGCATTTTCTGCAATCGCCTCAAGGAGAAGATCGCGCCGGATTCGGAATTTGTGGGCATCATGTCCCACGGCTGCAGCGGCGACATCTGGCGGCGCGACTACACCGCGACCAACTACGCCGTCAAAGAGGACCGGAAACCCGATTGGAAAATTGAGGAATACGCCGACTTGCTTTCGGACCGGGCGCTCGTCAATTACCGCAAAATCAAGCACACCTCCGACGCCGATCTCGCCATGGCCGAGACTCGCATGACGCTCGACTACCGCACGCCCAACAAGCAGCTACTCGAATGGGGCCAGCGCATCGTCGAACAGACCGGCGATCGCGATCCAACGACCAGCGAAGAAGTCTACGCGCTGGAACAAACGATTCTTCACGAAAGGCAGAAAACCGAGATCGTGGTGCAGGGCCTGCGCATCGGCGACATCGCGATTTGCACCACGCCGAACGAGACCTACGCACTGACGGCGCTGAAGCTCAAAGCCATGAGCCCCTTGAAAAAGACCATGGTCATCGAACTGGCCAATGGCGGCGACGGCTACATCCCCCCGCCCGAGCAGCACTTCCTCGGCGGCTACAACACCTGGGCCGCGCGCTCGGCGGGTCTGGAAATACAGGCGGAGCCCAAGATCGTGGAGGCCAACCTGCAAATGCTGGAGAAAGTGTCGGGCGAGCCCCGGCGCGCGCATCGGCCCACCCAGGGCCCGCTTGCCAAAGCCATCATCGGCGGCAAGCCGGCAGCCTATTGGCGCCTCGACGAATTCGCGGGGCCGGCGGCGCTGGACCATGCCGGACGGCAGAATGGGTTCTACGAAAACGGCGTTGTCTTTCACCTCGAAGGCGCCCAATCCGAGGCCTTCAATCGCGCCGGGGAAATCAATCGCGCCGCCCATTTTTGCGGCGGCCGCATGCGCGCCCGCATCAATGGCCTCAAGAACGACTACACGGTTTCGCTCTGGTTCTGGAACGGCATGCCCGACGGCGCGCGCGACATCGCCGGCTGGATGTTCTCCCGCGATCGCGATCACGCCATCAGCCCCGACGGCGATCACCTTGGCCTCAATGGAGCCAATCAGCTGGTGTTCAAACACGGCGCCGGAGATCCAAAGCAGGGGGCGTCCTCAGTCAAACGCTGGACCTGGAATCACGCCCTGCTCGTTCGCGAAGGCGACCGAGTGCGCGTCTACCTGAACGGCGCCGACAAACCCGAAATCGACCTCCAGGCTCCCGGCAAATTTCCGGCCGCCTTCAATCAGGTTTTTGTCGGCGGTCGATCCGACAACTCCAACAATTGGGAAGGCCGATTGGATGAAGTGGCGATCTATCCCCGCGCGCTGACGCCGGTAGAATTCAAGCCGCTGACACCGCGCTAACCCGCGCCTGTCCGCGGCCCGGCTCAGCGATCAATCACCGGCAGCCTGATGTGGGAAGCCCTTCCCTCCGTGAAGTAAACACGCTGTTCCGCTTTTCGAAAGTCGCTCGACTTCGCGTTGGGAATGTCCACAAAGGTTTGCGGGTTGCGGTCAACCAACGGAAACCAGCTACTCTGCACCTGCACCATGATTCGATGCCCCTTGCGGAAAAGGTGGTTCCGCGTCCGCAGATCGATCTCGAATTCCTCAACCTCGCCCGACTTCAAGGGGACAGGTTTCTCGAAGCCCTTGTGAAACTTTCCGCGCAGGACGTCATCCGCGATCATCAGCTGATAGCCGCCCATTTCCGGTTTGGCCGGATACTTCTCTGGGTAAACGTCGATCAGTTTCACCACCCAGTCGCAGTCCGTGCCTGACGTCGACGCAAACAGGTGCGCGGCAATCTTCCCCGTAATTTCTACGTCCTCCGTCAGCGGCTCTGTTACAAAACTCAGCACATCCGGCCTGTCGGAAACGAAGCGCTGATCCTCGACTTTCCAAAGCTTTCCGGCGCGGCCGAAGCGTGGATCCTTGCTGCCCGCCATGCCGGTCCAAAAACCCATGATCGGTCGCTTCGAATACGGCACAGGCTTGGCGGGATCGGAAACGTAACTTGCAAAGCCGTCGTCGCTCCTGGAACCGACCGGAGCGTCGAATCCCAAACGAAACCCTTTATGAAAGTAAAGCCGCTGTTCGCGCGTGTTCTTCTGCGGTGGCCAGGTCTCATATTCCTTCCAAACATTCGCCCCGGTTTGAAACATCAGCGCTTCCGGCAATTTCATCTCACCCTCATCCTTAAGGTAATGCGCAAAGAACGGCGCCTCCACGCCGCGCTGGTAGAAGGCCACGGTGTCCGAGCCGAACTCATAGGCGCCCAGATTCGTCGCCGGTCCACGCGACCATTGCCCGTGCGACCACGGCCCCACGACGATGCGATTCAACTTCTTGTCATCAAGCGGCTCAAGCTTGTCGTAGATGTCCAGCGCGCCCCCGAGATTCTCAGCATCCCACCAGCCCACGACGTTCAGTGTCGGGACTCGCACCTCATCCAGATGCGGAAGGGTCCCGCCAGCTTTCCAATAATCGTCATAGGTCGCGTGCGCCATGAAGTTGTCCCAGGTCGGCGACACGCCCTTGAGGTAGCGCTTGTTCATGTTCGAAAGCGGTCCCAGATCGAGAAAGAACTCATAGGTGTCCACCTGATCGAAGGGGAAACGCGCGTTCAGTTTCGGATCGAAATCGAACAGGTAAGGCAGCTCCGCGCTGGGCCCCAGACGGAAGGCGCCAAAGTGGAAAAAGTCGTCGCCGATGAAGTAGTCCGAGGGCGAGGCTTGCGGACTCGCCGCCCGCAACGCCGGATGCGGATCGACCAAGGCCATCGTCACATACCACCCCGGATAGGAAACGCCGAGCATTCCCACCCGCCCGTTGTTACGCGCGACATTTTGGGTCAGCCACTCGATGGAGTCGTAGGCGTCCGTGCTCGCGTCAATTGCTTTGGGATCCTTGCGATGGCGCACTGGACGATTCCACTCGAACTTCCCCTCCGATCCGTGACGCCCGCGCGCGTCCTGCGCCGCAAAGATATAGCGATCCTTCGCCAATTCGCGAAACGTCGAATTGAAGTAGCGGGTAACTGCTCCCTTGGTGTCTGACACGCGATAAGGCGTGCGCAGAAAAATGATCGGAAGATCCCCCGCCTGATTTCGCGGCGCATAAATCTCGGTGTAGAGTTTCACTCCATCCCGCGCCGGAATCATGACCTCGGTCTTCTCGTAGACCTCCGTCACCGGAGGAGACTGCGCGGCGAGCCCTCGCCCGCCGATGAGGAGTGCGAAAAGCGCCAGCGCCCTGGAAAGGAAGCGAAAGATCCGCATGGCCAGATTTCGGGAAAAGGCGATAGAGGGCGGAGTCATGATGCCGGTCATACTGAGAGCCATCGCCAACGAGTCAACCAGGAAGGCGTTAGAGTCGTTGCCGATGAGAATGGCCTGAAAAACGAATCGGCTCGATGGGTCCCGTAGTCGCGGGATCCCGCTCAGCGCATGCGTGTCAGGTTAACGAATAGCGACTGGGTTTCCGGCTGCATTGCCCGTCGGATCCCCCCGAAGACGCCAAACGACTTTTGGTATTCGGCATACAACCCAGACGCCAACATCCGACTTCAAAACACCTCTTCCGTGATGGCCCGGACTACGTCTTCGTATCGGGCCTCGCCGCAAATGGCGCGTCGAATGCCGTGCTCCCACATGGTCTTCATCCCGGCGTCGATCGCTATTTGATAGAGTGCGTGATCCGGCTCTTTTCGCATGACGGCCTCACGAAATTCTCTGTCCGGAACGAGCATTTCGACAATCCCGCGCCGCGTCCCGTATCCGGTGAAATCACAATGGTTGCAGCCCAGCCCCTTGCGAAACTCGGCCGCGTCCAATATCTCCTGAGACAATTGACTGTCCTCTCCGATCTCCGGCACGTAGGGAGCCGCGCACATCCCGCAATTCTGCGGAAGCAGGCGCATCCCCAGCACGGCAATGATGCTGGAACAAAGCAAAAAGGGCTCGATGCCCATGTTGAGCATGCGGGTAAAGACGCCAGCCGTGCTGCCCGAATGAATCGTGCTGATCACAAGGTGACCGGTGAGACTCGCCTGCACTGCAACGGCCGCCGTCTCAGCGTCGCGTATCTCCCCGATCATGATGACTTGCGGATCCTGCCTCATCAACGAACGCAAGGCGACCGGGTAGGTGAAACCGTTGTGAACCGCCAATTGCGACTGGCTCAAGTGCTCCATCGGAATCTCGATTGGATCCTCAATCGTGCTGATGCTGATTTCGTCCCCGTATTTTTGAATCAGCCAGGCCAGCGCGGCATAGATCGCGGTGGTCTTCCCCGACCCCGTCGGGCCTGTCAACAGGATCAACCCGCCCGTGCTTTCGAGAAGCTCAACGAATTGGTCGCGCACGAGGGCGCTGAATCCAAGCTCTTCGAGATCGAACGAACGGGCGCTTGGGTCGAAGATGCGAATGACAATCTTCTCCCCCTCGCCCAGCGGAAAAATGGAAATGCGCAAGGTGACATTTCCCATTCCCGGAATGCCGGCCGCCCGACCCTCCACGGGCATGCCTTTTTCGAAAGTCGGGATATCGCACATGACCTTGAAACGGCCGGATATCTTTGCGTGCAGTTCCACCTGCAGGTATTCGAGCACGCGAAGCTTGCCACCTATGCGCAGACGAATCACTGACATCTGTCCCCTGGGCTCAATATGGATATCGCTCGCGCCCAGAGTGACAGCGTCGCGCAAAATGCAATCGCACAGTTTCGTATGATCGATTTCCTCCGGCTGATTGAACTGAAGGTAGGAACTCGTTTCGGTGGAAATTTCTTCGCTCATTTTGGGGCGTCTTATTGAATCTGCCCCACGATAGATCTCCCCGGACCTGAGTCGATTCGAAAAACACCTTCATCCGACGCCGCTTCTTATAGCCAATCTGGCGATACGAGATGACAATAGCTTCCGCCGCTCGACTCCAACGACACTTTCACGCAAACGATGAAAAACTCCATTCTCGCGTTTACCATCAGCTTCTTTCTCCCGGGATTCGGCCTGGCCTATCTCGGACGTTGGAAGTGGTGCTTCATCAATCTCGGAATTGTATTCGGCGTCGGCGTCATCGCAGCGCTCTCATTTTCCAACGTGTCCGAGGAGACCTATGAAACTGCGGCGCGCTACATCCGCGTCGTCTGCGCGAGCGCCTCAGGCGGAGTCGCCTTGGCGGCGGCCCAAACGCACAACGCGAGATTGAAGTTGAAGGACGAGCCGGGAAAGAGGGCGCCAACGCCTGAAAACTGAGACCTACGACAACATTCCCAATTCCTGCAACGACGAACCAATCGCCTCCAGCAAGGTCCGGATATCCGTCTCATCGATGCGCCCGATATTCCCAATACGAAAGCAGTCCACCTCGGTAAGCTTGCCGGGATAGATGACCATTCCCCGGTCGGACAGATTTTCGTAAAGGGCGTTAAAATCGAACTTCGGATCGTCCGGATAGCGGAAAGTCGTGATGATCCAGCTTTGAAACTTTTCGGGCACGTATTCCTTGAATCCCAGCTTGCGCATGCCGGCAACCAGAGTCTGATGATTGCGTCGATAACGTTGGGCGCGCCCCGCCGGGCCGCCCTCCTCTTCGAGTTCTCTGAGCGCCTGATCAAATGCCAGCAAGACATGAGTCGGCGGCGTAAAGCGAAATTGCCCGCTCTTCTCCAATCCGTCCCATTGCGCAAACAAATCCAGACTCACAGTGCGGGCTTGCCCCTTCGTCGCCGCCAATGCGTCCCGTTCCGCAATCACGAACGAAAACCCCGGCACGCCTTCGATGCATTTGTTGGACGAGGAAATTAGAAAATCGATCTGCGCCGCCGAGACGTTCAACGGAACGCCGCCGAAACTGCTCATCGCGTCGACGATATAACTCCGACCCGCCGCCTTCACGGCCGCGCCGAGTCTCACCACTGGATTCATGACGCCCGAGCTCGTTTCGCAGTGCACGACCGCGACGTGAGTGATCGCAGCGTCTTCCGCCAACCAGCCAGCCAAGGATTCCACAGAGAAAGGCTGATTCTCCGGCTGCTGGCGAGCGACCACGCTGATTCCATACCGCTCGGTAATCCCGACGATCCTTTGCCCGTAGGCGCCATTCACCAGGACAAGCAGCTTGCCATCGGCCGGAATTGCCGAGGAGACCACGGCCTCGATGCCAAACGTCCCGCTTCCTTGAATAGGAATCGCTTCGTAGCCTTCAGCCTGCGTCACGCTGCCTATCGCCAGAAGCCGCTCGCGAATCGAGCGCACCATCTCGATAAATTCGGAATCGCGCGAACCCAGATCGCGCAGCATCGCCTCCTTGACCGTCGGGCTGGTCGTGAGTGGGCCCGGGGTGAACAAAAGTTTGTCCGCGGCCGGCTTGTTTCCGTTATCGCTCATGCCGCGCCTTGGTTAAGGAATGCCATAAAACGCTCCTTCACTTCGTGCGGTTTAACCGTCGGCCGGCCCAACTCCTTCGGCGAGCCCGACTTGATCTTCACGTGCAGCAGGGAAGGCCCCGGCCGTTTACGCAATTCCCGCAGGCATTCGCCGACATCCTTTTCATCCTCGGCGGAAAAGGCGTTGCGGTAATTCGTCGCGGCGGCGACATCGGCGAATTTCACGACTCCGGAGGACGTTTGCTGACCGCCGGTCGAATCATGCTGTTCGTTGTCGAGAATCACATGAATCAAGTTCTTCGGTTGATAAAAGCCAACCGTCGCCATCGAACCCAATTTCATCAATGCCGCGCCGTCGCCATCAATCACAACCACCGATTGATCCGGCTTCGCATGCGCGACTCCGAGGCCGATCGCCGACGCCGTTCCCATGCCGCCCACGACATACAAATGGTTTGGGCGATCCGCAATCGTGAAAAGCTCCCTGCCCGTCTTGCCGGTGGTCGCGATGATCGCTTCGTCGCCGTTGAGCGATTTGAGAATCAGGTTCAGTGCGTCCGTGCGCGTCATGCGCTCATCGAGACTGCCCCGCTTGTAATCGTGCTTGTCCGTTTCGACGATCGTGGGACTGTCGCTATGGGTCAAAGCGTGGGGCGCCACCGAGTCCTTGGACATGACCAGACCGAAGGGCAACTGACGCTCCGCCATGCTGGCTTCGGCCTCCTCCAGCGTGGGACGGATCTGTTCGACGGTCGTCGGAAAAGGCTTCCAGGGAATCTCCAACGCGTCGAAGAGATTAGGCATGATGCGCCCCATCTGTTCGTGCTGGGGCTCGTCCTTGACGCCAGGCTCACCGCGCCAGGTCGAGATCAGCAACGTCGGAACGCGAAAAGGATAATTCAGCGAGGTCAGCGGATTGACCATGTTGCCGAGACCGGAATTCTGGCACATCGTCACGGTCTTGCGACCGGCCAGATAGGCGCCCATGGTGATTCCGACCGCTTCCCCCTCGCTCGCCGCGCCGAGGTAGTCCGACGACGGATCGTCGATGACGTAGTTGATGAACGGTTTGAGAAACGAGCAAGGCACACCCGAATACTGGGAGTAACCGAGCTTGCTCAACGCTTCGATAAATGACGCGGCTTCAATCATGACACTCGCTTAACCACAGATGGACACAGATAAACACAGATAGGGCAGGAAGAATTTACAACTTCGACCAACTTGCGATCGAGACCATCGAAGCCGCGCGTCGCCATTTCAACCAATCCTGACGCGCGTTTCAGCCATCTGTGTTTATCTGTGTCCATCTGTGGTCAAAAAAATTAGAACGTCTGAGCGCGGGACAGGTCATCGAGGTTGTCGACGTCCAACCAATGGCCCGCGATAAACAGCACCCGCACTTTGACGCCTTTTTCAATCAAATGATTAAACAGGTCGAAAAGATGCAGCCGACGAAAATCGTCACGGCCGCTCAACTCATCCAACGCCCTGGCCAGAATTTCCGACCCCTTTGCCGAAGTTTTGAACAGCCCGATCCACTCGCCATCAACGCCGTCTTTGTCGACGGCCGGATCCATCCGTTCCAACCAGACCTTCTCCTGAGAATACTTCAAGGAATGCGGAGCTGAGGTCTTGACCAGATCCTCGGCTCCATTGAAGGAAGCGCGTTCTTGCCAGGCCGCGTCGACCGCGATGGCGATGTCATCCTCAATGTCCAGCAGGCTGCTGAGAATGTATCGACGAAACAGGATGTCGCCGTAGGAAATCACGAGTTCGCCTTTGAGCGAATCCTTCGCCCGATACAGGGTGAACAATTCGCCCGTGTCCGCATGTTCGTCATTGTCCACAAAGCGCACGTCCGGCGCGTTGACCTCTTCCTTTCCGAAACCGCGAATCACCACGATTTCCTTCACCGGCTCCTTGCGGAATTGTTCGACCAATCTATGCAGCAGCGGCGGACCGCCCACCGGCGCCATCGCTTTGGGTTTCGTCGCGGTCAACTCGCCCAGCGCGCTGCCGCGCGACGCCGCCAGAATAATTCCCGTCAAGGTCTCGTCGCGTTTGGGAAGATAACGCTCCTCGGCCTCTATCAACTCCGCCGCATTCTGCAGGCGAAACACCTCTTTCACCGGGACCACCTTATCCTCAACGTCCAACAATGAACGCTCGTCAAAGATCTGTTTACTGGTCGCCTGCATCGCTCGAATCGACGTGCGGATGTTGTGATTGGCCCAGATGACTATACTGATCCCCGCTTCCTCAAAAATCTCCACGGGAGCCGCGTAATACATTGTCGGCACAATCACCAGCGGGCAGCGACGATCGGCCGGACGCTTGTTCCATTCCGCGGCGAAGGCGAGAATCTGATCGGGTGTGGATTTCTTGCTGTGCACTAACAAGGCATCGGCGCCGGCCTCGTAGTAGGCTTCGCCGCGAAGCAGCATTTCATCCAATCCCCAGCCGGCGATGAACGCCTCGAGTCTCGCAATCACGCAAAAATCCGGATCGGTCTGCCCTTCCTTGGCGGCCTTGATCTTCAGCGCGAATTCATCGATATCGGCCAAGGGCTGCGCGTCGCCCTTGATGAAGGAGTTGGTCTTGGGAAAGAGTTTATCCTCGATGCACACCGCCGCCACGCCGCGTTGTTCGAGTTTGTGAACCAGCCGGCGCATGTTGTTGAAATTTCCGTAGCCAGTGTCGCCATCGAGCAGGATGGGAACGTCCGTGGCGTCGCTCATAAACTCGCAAACCTCCAGCACCTGCGTCCAACTCGCCTCGTTATTGTCCCGCACACCCATCGCCGCGGAGATGGAAAGCCCGCTCGCCCAAATGCCCTTGAATCCAGTCTCCTCAACGATGCGCGCGCTCAATCCATTGTGCGCCTCCATCAGAAATTCCACCCGCTCGGACGTCAATAATGCCTTGAATTGTTGTGTTTTGGTCATGAGGCGCGGTATTAGATGGGCGACGGCGACTCATTGCAACCTTGGATTCAGATTCTTGAAGCCAAAATCTATTCCGGCAGGTCCTTGCCGTGCGTCTCCGGCGCAAACAGAAGAACGACCAGGCCCAGCAGGAAGAACCCGCTCAACATCGTCGCAGTCTCGGCGACGGTAAAACCCATCGATCCCTCCAACCAGGCCGCGAGAAACAGAACGGGCGCCGCCACAATACGACCCAGATTGAAACACACGCCTCCCCCCGCCCCTCGAACACGGGAGGGAAACAGTTCCGGAAAATAAATGGCGCATCCCGCGTGCATCCCGCTCACAAAAAAGCCAAACACTGGCAGAGTCACGGTGTAGAACGTCTTGCCCATCTCACTGCATAACCCAAAGAGAATCACCGTACTGACAAAGGATCCGCTGAGGAAGAATGCGAAGGCTCCTCTGCGCTTCAGGCGCTCACTGATCGGACCAAACGCCAACATGCCCACAAGCCCGCCAGTCATGACCAGAAAGAGACCGGTCATCTCCGCGCGCTTCAACGCATTCGCCGCCGCCGCCTTCGCCTGCTCCAAATTCTCAAGACCTATGTCGCTCGTCCTCTCAATCATGCTTTGATGCCGCACTTCAGCTTCGTACATCAACTCCTTGCCAAACACCTTGACGCCCCAGAATGTCGCCAGCGCAATCGCCGCGAGCGAAACGCCGACCAGCGTCTTTCGCAGCAATTCGCCGCGAAACAAATCGCTAATCCTGCCCATGCGTTTCGCGGGATCAGCCTTGGCCGCTTCCCGAGCTTTTCTCCAATTTTCCGGCTCTTTCAGCCGCATTCGTATCCAAATCGTCAATATCGCCGGCAAGACTCCCAGCCCGAACGCCAGACGCCAGTTTAAATCCGGAATGGCTTCCGTCTTGAGCGCGGGATTGCCCACGACAAACAGCCCCACCGCGATCGCCAGATACGAACCCAGCGTGCTGGTCGCATGAAAAATGCCCAACGACCGGACTCGCGCGAATTTTGGGAACACTTCCGCCACCATGGCCGTGGCGACCGCCCATTCGCCGCCCACCCCCATCGCCACAAAAAAGCGCAGGACGACCACCTGCTCTGCCGACTGGGCAAAGGCCGTCATACCGGTAAACACGGAATACACCAGAATGGTGATCACCATCGTGCGCGCCCGCCCGATGCGATCGCTCAACGCGCCGAAGTAAACTCCGCCCACCGCGCCGCCAACCAGAAAGGAGCCCAGCCCGATTTTGCCCATCGCCCCCCGGGCCTCTGTCGTCGCGTCCGGCATTAACGAGGTGAACATCTCCTTCATGCTGGTGACGAAGATCTGCCCCTCGTAGATGTCAAAGATCCAGCCGAGCGAAGCAATCAGCAGCACCAGCCATTGATAGCGTGTGACGCCCTTCCACCAGGCGTCTCCGTCCTTCGTTACCTTGCCGTCGCTCACGCTTGGAATCCTTTCATCGACACGGGTTCACCCGATTCAATCGACTTATGCGCCGCTTCGCACAGCGCGATGGACCAGATCCCATCGCGCGCGTTTGCATGAACCGGAGAGCCCTCGCGAATCGCGCCGACAAACGCCGTCATCTCCCGCTCCAGCTCGAACAGCTCGCCCGTCGGTTCGAAGTCGATGCGGGTCGGGTCGCCCTCGCGCGTCCGGCTGTGCAGATACTCGATGGATTGCACCGGCGGCGCGTCGTCGCTTGCCCCGCGCCAACTCGCCGAAAGCGCGCCGTCGAGGCCCGTGAGTTTCAGTCCATGGCAATGGCCCCAGGCGCTAAGGGTTTGGGAAATCGTCGCATGCGCGCCATTCTCAAATTCAAGGATCGCGCTAAAATTGTCGTGCAGCTCCGGCTTGCCCTCCTGTCGGGAATTGGCCCGCGCATAGACCGAGACAATCTCACCGGCCGTCGGACCGAGCAGCCAGCGCGCCTTGTCGAAACAATGCACCGGCTCCTCCAGCTCCCAGCTGCCGACGCGATCGATGTCATACCGCCAGCCGTCCGCGCCCGGCCGATAAGGCCAACGCCAAAGCTCGAACAAGGCAAACTGCGGATCGCCAATCACGCCCTCCTCGACCAACTCCTTCACCCGGCTCCATAGTTGCGCCACACGCCGCTTAAAACCCACCGCCAGAATCAGCCCATTCGCCTCCGCGATCCGCGCCAGCTCCTGGCACTCCGCCGCGCTTGGCGTCATCGGTTTTTCCACAAAGACATGCTTGCCCGCCTCCAACGCCGCTTTCGCGACTTCAAAATGCAAATACGTCGGCAGCGCGACATCGACCGCGTCGATATCTTCGGAGGAAACGAGCTCACGGAAATCGGTCGTCACCCGAGCGCCGGGGAATCGCTCACGGGCCGCGTTCGCGCTGGCATCCGACCGCGTGGCGACGCCGGCCAGCGTCGCGCCCTCGGTGTTGGAAATCGCCTGCGCGTGATTCGCGCCAAAGCGCCCAAAGCCAACCAGTCCAATGCGCACATCCGTCATGGGAATAATTAACGACGGACGAAGCCCGAAAGGCGAACACAATCTTGGCCCAGGCCAACCTGCACGCGTGGTTCTGCCCCCCTGTCGTGTAGCCAGTTCAATTGATATGGGACACCGAGGACGGCGTCCGTCTCCGGTGTTGAGAGGGACGCCGTCCTCGGTGTCCCATAATTCACGGATCCGAGACACCCCCCCAAGCCCCCTACCGCGGCAACCGCAACCGCGCCACACAGCCGCTCGCTCCATCCCGATTCTCCAACGTCAGGCTGCCGCTGTGCGCTTCGGCAATCTGGCGGCACAACGCGAGGCCGATCCCGTTGCCCTCCGGCTTCGTGGTAAAAAACGGAACAAATAGATTCGCGGTATTGGCCAGCCCCAGACCGTTGTCGCTCACCCACAATTCCACCCGCCCGGCGAGCAACGACCAGCCAATCTCGACTTCGGGCGCGTCCACGTTTGCCTCCAACGCCGCGTCCATCGCGTTGCGAATGAGATTGATCATCGCCTGCTCCAGTTGATCGCCGTCGGCGGACAACGACAGCGCTTCGCCGGCGCGGACGACCACCGGCGCGCGCGTCTCCAGGTCGGCGACTCGACGGATCAATTCGCCCAGATCCAGGGGAGCCAACCGCGGCTCCGGCAGTCGGGCCAGCCGCGCATAGTTGCTCATGAATCGATCCAGTGATTCCGCCCGCGACGAAACCACGTCCAGCCCCTGTTCTAGATCTTCCCGCAAATCCGACGGCGGAGGTTCGCGGCGCACCAGATCGCGCAGGCTGCCGGCGATAGACTTGATCGGCGCCAGGGAGTTGTTCAACTCGTGGCCCAACACCCGCACGAGTCGTTGCCACGCCTGGCGTTCCTCCTCCCGCAACTCGCGACTGACATCCGAAATCACCAGCAACTGGTGCGGCATGCCTTTTTCGCGAAAGAAGGTATGACTAATTCGCCAACGCCCGGAGGTCGTGTCGCGGGCATAATTCAAGTCCATCAACACAACGTCGAATTCGCTCTGCTCCAGCGCCGCCAGCGCGCCCGCCGGCGAATCGACCGCCTCCGTGCGAAAGCCCTCGCCTTTAAACAAAAGCCGCAAGGCTTCGCGCACATCTTTTTGATCGTCGGCGACGAGAATGCGGGGATGGTGTGAATTAGATTCCAGCATGGAGCTGCTCGAAAGAGCGCCACAAGAATTAGCAAAACGAAAGCCCAAAGGACGCCGGCTAATACGACGAATCCGAATAGCGCGCGGTTCAAGCGGACGCGCGCATCAACCGGTCGATGATCGCCCGCCATTCGGGCAAGCGAGGCGGCGCCTCAACGACAATTAAGTCTGGCTCTGCCTGATCCGCCTCGTGCAGTTCCGCATAGAGCGCGCGGGCAAAGCCTTCGGGATCAGCCGGCAACCGGGCAAATCGAAGCCAGCGCCCCGGATCTTCCACAGGATGCGTCGCGAGCACGCAGATCCGCGATGAATCGGTTTTCAAGTCCGCTAAGCGCCGATGCAAGTCCGCCTCGTCCGTCCACTGCCGAAGGACCAGCCTGGCCTTTGGGGCATAATGCCGAGCCAACTGGCCCGGGCTCTTGAGCGTCTCGCCATCCTTCGGTTCCACCGTCTCGTCCGCGGAGCCGACGGCGCTATTCTCAAGCCCTCCGAACACACGAGCAATTTGCGCCGCGTCAATCATCCCGGGGCGCAGGATAACCGGCGCCTCGCCCGTCACATCCAACACGGTCGACTCGATGCCGACCTTGCAAGGCCCCCCATCGACGATCAGCGGGACGCGCCCGGCAAGTTGCCGTCGCACGTGTTCGGCCGATGTGGGGGAAACCTGATTGGAAACATTGGCGCTCGGCGCGGCAAGCGGGAAATCGCACCGCCGAATCACCGCTTCAAAAAAATCATGCCTTGGTTGGCGAAGGCCCACCGTGCTTCCCCCGCCCGTCACGAGATCCGGGATCTCGAAAGCTCGCTCGACCACCAACGTCAAGGGCCCCGGCCAGTATTCCCGCGCCAGCCGATCCGCCGCCGCCGGCCATTCAAGCGAATAACGGCGCGCCATTCCCACGTCCGCGACGTGCACGATGATGGGATTGTGAGCCGGACGCCCCTTCGCCTCGAAGATCCGGGCCACCGCGGATTCGTCGAGCGCATTGGCCGCCAGCCCGTAGACAGTCTCGGTAGGCAACGCCACGATCTCGCCGGCCGCGAGCAGTTCGGCTGCGCGATCGCACGCAGATTGAAACTTTTCCGGCGTTTCAATCGTTATTACTTGAGATTCATCAGGCATCATTGGAAACAGTCTCGGAGATTGCTGATTTTGGATCAGATCGGCAATCTTTCGCTGTTTCACGCCAGAAAAACTTATCTGCGGACCAACGCGGCGCCGTCAACAACACACAACTAACAACCAACACCAAAGGACGAAATAATGGACACTCAATTTTCCGACATGGGAATTTACGCGGGGCTGCTGGCCCTATTTTGCATCTTCCTCGTCGTCATGCTCATTCTTAAGAAACAATCCGCCAAGGCGCTCCAGATCGGCCTGACCGCAGGACTGGTCGGCATCTTTATCGGCGCAGCGGGCCTCGTCGCCGCGTCGAAAATGCGCGGATACACAATCACCCCCCCGGCCGACGCCAATGGATCCGGACCTCCGGGCGGTGATGGTGGATTTGGCGGCGGCGGCGGCGGTGGTGGCGGCGGTGGTGGCGGTGGCGGTGGCGGTGGCGGTGGCGGCGGCGGCGGAGCCCCAGGTGGCGGCAGTCGCGGCGGCGGTGGTCGAGGAGGCTTTCAACCCTCGCCGACCCGCGAATTGACCACGCTCGTCCGCGAGCTGGACCTCCTGACCGGTGACGTGAAGATCACGCTTTCCGCGGCGCAGGCAAAGAGCGTCAAAGCTCTGCTTGCCGGAATCAAGGAATTGCCCGCGATTGAGGACGACGCAGCGAAGGACATGCTCGACGAGATCATGGACAAACTGACCGACGAGCAGAAGGCCAAGCTTGAGGCCGTCAGTCTCCCGCGCACGCGAGGAGCCGGCGGGCGCGGCGGCGGCGGCGGCGGCGATGAGCCGACCAATCCCTTCGTCGCGGACGAGAATGCCAAGAAGGCCTGGGAAGGACTGCACGGCCGACTCTGAACGATCAAACATCGTTAAAAAGTTTTGCAACGGCGGCCAGAGTCAGACTGGCCGCCGTTTTTTTCTTTCGCGCCCAACCCGCGAGTTGTTCGCGCTTGCGACTTTTCATTTGCGCACGCGCCAGTATGTTCTCGGCGTGCTCGAAGCCGTCATAGAACAACTGAAACAGGAACTGCCCCTTTCCGGCGAACAGGTCGCACAGGCCGTCGCCAGTCTGACCGACGAAGCTGTCGCGACCGAAACCAAAGCCGACTTTCTCATCGCGCTTGCAAAGAAAGGGGAAACTGTTGAGGAAATCAGCGCCTTCGCCCGGGAGTTACGCGAAAAATCCACACCTCTGCCGCTCGACGCCGAAACGCGCGCGGGTGAGATTCTCGATGTCTGCGGAACCGGCGGCGACCACCTCAACACCTTTAATATCTCCACAACGGTCGCCCTGGTCGCGGCCGCCTCCGGCGTGACCGTCGCCAAGCACGGCAACCGCGCCATCACTTCAAAATCCGGCAGCGCGGACGTGCTCGAAGCGCTCGGCGTCCCGGTCGACCAAACTCCCGAGGAGGCGGCGGCGACGCTCCGCGACCAACAGTTTGCGTTTCTTTTTGCTCCGCATTACCACCCGGCATTCAAACACATTGGCCCGGCTCGCAAGCTCTGCGCCGAACGCGGCCAACGCACCATTTTTAATTTTCTTGGCCCCCTCCTGAATCCCGCCCGGCCGACCGCTCAGCTGATCGGCGTGCCCCGGGCCGACCTTTGCGAGCCCGTCGCCCAGGCGCTCAAATCGCTTGGCATCCGCCGCGGCATGGTCGTCAGCGGCCAGGTCGGCGATCGACATCTCGACGAACTATCGACTCTCGGCGACAACACGATCGCGGAGTTTTACCACGATCGCGGCTTCACCACGTCGGTCATGTCCCCGTCCGATTTCCCCCTGCAACCCGTCACCCTCGAAGACCTGCAGGGAGGAGATCGTGAGGCCAACGCGGCCATCATTCGCGCTCTGTTGAGCGGCGAAGATCGCGGCCCCCGGCGCGACGCCGTCCTACTCAACGCCGGCGCGGCGCTCTTTGTCGCCGGCAAGACCCCATCCGTCACCGAGGGCTGGGAACTCGCGGGCGAAACGATCGACAACGGCCGGGCGGCCGAGAAATTGAAGAATCTCTCGAACGCCTCGTCGACCTGAACGCACAAGTCCCAAACCATCCTATTCCATGTTTGGCCCGCCCATCAGTCGCCTCGCCATTTTCTCGGCCCTCGCAGCCGTCGCCGGTCTCTCCGCGACCGTCGGCGGGCTGCTGCTGATTGAAATCGAACAGTGGCACGGGGGCACCGGAGCGCTGCTAATGATTGGCGCCCTGGTCGGCGCGATCGCCGGCATGGCCAGCGGAATCGCCTCCGTTCGCGCGATCAAGAGAAGTGAGGGTCTGCTCGCCGGCGAGGGTCTCGCGACCGGCGGTCTGAGCCTCGCCGCGGTCGGATTGGTCGCCTTTCTGGTCTCCACACAATTTGGCTCCTGGGCAGACAAGAAGGCCGACGAGAGCCGCGATTTGTGCACTCAAAATCTCAAGGTCCTGCGCCAGGCCATGGCGACCTACGCCGAGAGAAATGAGGGAAGCCTTCCGCCCGCCAAGAACTGGTGTGGCGCCATCCTGGGCATGGCTCAGGAATTGCAGCAATCTCCGGACTTTCGCGGCAGCCTGTTTCAATGCCCCTCCAGCCTGACCACCTTCCAATCCAGCTACGGCTTCAACGCCAACCTCGAAGGTCTTAAGCTGGCCGATATCCCCCTCGACGCCATTCTCCTCTTTGAAATCGACGGCGGCTGGAACGTCAGCGGCGGCGAGGAATCGGTGGTCCGCAATCCGCGGCATAACTCCCCCGTCTTCTGCCTCGCCGATGGCCGCATCGTCGGTCCCGACCTGATCGTCTCCGAAAAACAATGGACGGCCAGGCCTTGATCCATGAACGGCTACGTCATCATCGGCGATAACGGCGAGGAGTTTGGGCCTGCGACCGCCGATGAAATTCGGAATTGGATTTCCGACCGAAGGGTGGATGCGCACACGCTTATTCGGCTGGAGGAGACGCAGGAATGGAAACGCGCCTCGGAATGGCCCGAGTTCGCTCGCTCGCTGTCCGCTTTTCTGGTGGCTCAGCAAGCTCACTCGGGGCAACCGGCCAGCGCTCCAACCTACGCTCCACGCGCGAACAAGCTCGCGATCACGGGTCTCGTCCTGGGCATCCTCTCGATGTTCACCTGCTGCTGCCCGATTCTCCCAATTCCCGGCCTGGCCTGCAGCGTGACCGCCCTCATCCAGATCCGGGAAAAACCTTCGCTCTACAGCGGCAAAGGCGCGGCCATCACCGGGCTGGCTCTCTCTTTGATCAGCCTCGGGCTATTTGTATTCCTGCAACTCTCCGGAGCCTCTGTCGGAGGATTCTTCGACGGCCTGATCGGGGGACTGATTCCGCTCTGAAGTCGCGAAGAAAAGGACGCGCGCTTCATGATCATTTACAACAATTGTGGGACTGCCCTCTGCCGGCTGAGCGCCGCGCCGCGTTCCTTTCCAGAAATCACGTTCGACAGGCTTCCACGCCGGTCTCCATAATGCTCTTCAGATTCGGGCGGTCCGCAATCGTCTTGTGAAAGAAACTCGCGGAAACTTCGCCGCGATTTACGAGAAACGCCCCGGGCATTCTCAACGTGTCCCCGCGAGGAATTCCTGGAGCGTTCCCCGTGAAGATCGCCGTCAGCCCCCGCAGCCAGACGCTCGGACTCAACAGCTCCTTCACTCCGGCTCGATTCAATCCAAATTCCTCGTAGAGCTTGCCTTCCGGATCGCTGATTCGCTCGACGTCGCCCATGCCATACTTCCCGAAGAACCGCTTCGCCTGAGCATCCAATGAAAGATGAAGAAAGACGATCCTGGCGCCGCCGGCCTGGATGTCCGCCTGTTGCTTGGCGGCGTCACGCACCGCTTCCCGACAAAACGCTCAACCGAAGTGCCGCAGAAAAATGACCAACAACGGCGACTCGTGCGAGAGATCCCAAAGCGACTTGCCGTTTTGACTGACGGCGACTCGCATAGCCGCCTCGCGAGTTTCTCCGGCGTTCCTGGATCCCTTGGAATTTGGCATGCGCGCACTCTAACGTGTTTTTCTCCCGTGGCAATGCCGTCCAATTTTGCTGAACTCCTCTCCTTGTCCTAGGCGTCCCAGGTCCGCTAGTCTCCTCGTCGCCCAGGCATGAACGAACCGCCCCCCCTTCACAGCCAGCGCGAAAATCGCGCCGCAAACGCATTGTTCGGTAAATTTAGGATTGGCAATCGGCTCTGACTTGCTACTTTTTGGCCCAACAACAACAAGAAACAGTTATGGGATTTGATCTAACCGGAACAATTATTTTCTTTATCGCGTGCGTCATCGTCACGGCCGGCTATTTTGCCGTCACTAAAATGCTGGATGCGACGGACGACGGCGACGGCATGCTGTAGCCTGCCTTCCATTCTTATTTTGCACGGCCGCTCCCGATTGGGATCGGCCTTTTTTCATTGGTCGGTTTTTGTCCTCCAGCGCCAAAAAATGTCAAACGCGCGCCAAGCATCGTGAAGCGAAGTGTCCCTCGTTATTTTGGTTGGGCTCAGTCACATGACACTGAACTCAAACCTGAAAACACCATGATTAGTCTAGGAGTATTATTCATCGCCATCTTCGCCGCCGCCATCCCGGTGACCTGGCTCTTCGTCGTCAAATGGTTCCTGAGCAAGGACGCCGCTGAAACGGAACAGCTCGATCAGTTCGAGCTTTCGGAATTGACGAACGAACGGAAGGCCGCCAAATCCGCAACCGGAGCCAACCTCAAGGACTCACACCTGCCCGACCTCACGCACGCTGGCGCGCACTAGTTCACCGAGCGCGAGTCGAGGAGATACTCGATCAGGTCGGCCATCTGCTGCTGGCTCAATTCGACCTCCAGACCTTCAGGCATCGTGGATTTGCCCTGACTCTGGATCCGGGCGATGTCCGAGCGCTGAATGACCGTTTCGACGCCAAAAGGCTGCCGCAGGGTCACGCTGGCGGCAGATTCGCCGACGACAATGCCGAGAGCGCTTTCACCGTCTTTGGTCTCCACCAGGTAACTCACGAAATTGGGATCGACCTCGCGATTCGGGTCGACGATATGAGTCAGGAGTTCCTCGCGACCGGCATTCTTGATCGTAGCCAGATCCGGCCCCACCTCGTAGCCCAACGATCCCATTTTATGACAGGAGGCGCAGCGCTCCATGAAAAGGACGCCGCCGCGATCCACGTTTCCCCGCAATTCCAACGCCGGCCGAAAAAACTTCACGATCGAACCACGATCTTGAAAGGGGGCCTGCACGAGCGCCGCATTGGCCAGTTTGCGAACATCTTTACTTCGATGATTTTGCAGAAACTTGATCTGGTTTGAGGAGATGTCCGTCTTTCGAACCACTCCCTTCGCGATGCCATCCAACAGCGCGTAGGTGAACGTCGACCGTTTCAGCAGCATTCGGACGACTTCGCTTCGCAGTCGTGGCGTGTAGAAACTCCATTTCTCCATCAACGCGACGCCGATCTCCGGCTCGGAAAATCGTCCCACCGATTCCAACGCAGCCAACTGGACCGCCTGCGACTGCCGCCCGTCCAGCAACGGGAGCAAGGTCTTGCTCGCGACTTCGAACTTCGCCCAACCCAACAACCGGATCGCCGCCACGCGAGCCAATTCGGCGGCCCCTGCATTCGCGACCGTCGATGTCGCCTTGCCAAAAATCGCTTCGACGCGGCCGTCTTTGTCCACCGCATGGAGAGAGCTTTTCGCTTTTCGCAATCCCTCGGCAAGGGCGCCCAGAGCGACGAAGGCGGATTCCGATGAGTCAGTCTTCGCGGCAAATTCCAGCGTGGCCTCGACTTCGTCAACCTTGTTTCGAAAACCGATCATCTGAACCAGTTCGCGCCGAAAACCGGCCGACGGCTCTCCCCCATCCGCCTGGGCGACACCCGCGAAAACTTCCAAAATCCCCCCGTCGCCCAACGAATTGAGAATCGCGCGACGCATCCATTTGTCATCGGCTCCCTGGCGGGCCAGATCGGCAAGAATTGCCGGGCTCTCAAACGACTCGATCGAACCCACGGAAAAGGCCAGTTGATAGCGAACGAACGCGTCCGGGTCGGCGGCCAGAGGCTTCAATTCCGCCACGAGTCGCTGCCGCGCCGGGATCGACATGCCGGAATAGGCCTGCTCTGCCAGTCTGATTCCATGCTCGCGCAACCCTGGATCCGGGTCGGACAAGGCTCGCAGGAGATGCGGCAGTTTCACCGCGGAGAGCGCGTTCAGCTGATAAAGCGCGCGCAAACGGCCGTCGACTGAAGTCGAACCGTCAAGCAGCGAGGTCAGCGTCGGAACGATCGAATCGTCACCGCGCTCAAGCAACAGGCGGGCGGCGGTCTCGCGATGCCAGCCGTTGGCATGCTCCAGCGTGGCCACGAGTTCTTCGTTGCTCATGTCCCCCAATCGCGGCGCAGGCCCGGGTTTGAATCCTTTGGGAGCAATTCGATAAATCCGCCCGCGATCCGTTCCGCTGTAGACATCGACGCGCTCCTTGATCGAATCCGGAATCGCGTGCGCGACTTCGATGATTTCGCGATACATGTCCGCCACGTAGAGCGCGCCATCAGGCGCGTTGGCGAACTTGACCGGCCGAAACCACTGGTCCCGCGAAGCCAGGAATTCCCGATCGCGTTCGTCAGCGGGACGCTCGGCGACCAGGGAAACGCCTTGTTCGCGAACCAACTTGCGATGCACGAGATTATTCGCCGGCGACGCGATGAACGCGTTGCCAACCATCTCCGGCGGCAGCGCGTTGCCGTTGTAGATCGTGATGCCGCAGGCCGAGGTGAAATAGCCGGATACCTTGCCGCCCGCCTCGACCCCGCCGTTGTACTCGCCCGCGATCCGCCAGCGCATGCGCAGGACGCGCCAGGGCTCATCCCCGCTGATGCGGAAAATCTCGGCCGCGGAGCCGTCCACGCCGATGTCCACTTTCGCCGTCGGCAGGGTGTAAAACGGATTTCGTCCCGCGTAGCGTTCATCGTACATCACCGTCTGGATATGATTGTGATTGCTGCAAAGAAACTTGCGCCCCCGGGCATTGAAGCTGAGACCGTATTGACCGCTCCCAGTTTCCGGACGCAATTTCATGTCGCGGGGATCGAAGGAGAAATCCCGTCGGCGCAGATCCAAAGGTTCCGCGTCGGGATCGCCGGCGGGACGAACGACGCCACCGTTCATGGACGACGCCGCGTGAATTCGATTGTCCAACCCCCAGGTAAAACTGTTGAAGCAACGCGGCGCGATATCGCGCTCCTTCGTTCCGGAAATAAATCCGGTATAGAGATCCTTTCTCTCGTCCGAGACGCCGTCTCCATCGGTGTCCTTCAAATAGAACATGTCGGGAACGGCGCCAACCAACAGACCGCCATCATAAGGATGAATCGCCGAGGGCCATGACAATCCCTTCGCAAACACGATGCTCTTGTCGAATCGCCCGTCGCCATTAGTGTCCTCCAGCAGCTTGATGCGCCCCAACCTGTCGCCGCGTCGCTCCGGATAACCATGCATTTCGATCACATACATTCGCCCATTTTCATCAAAGGCCATGGCGATCGGATCGGCCACGAGGGGTTCGCTCGCGACGAGTTGCAGCTCGAAGCCCTCCTTGAGTTCGAAGGTGGACAGGGCGAGCTCCGGCGGCGTGGCGGGCGTGCGCGGCAATTCACCGGACTTGGGAATCGGCTCGGCGGCTTGAATCCGGGACGTGAGACAAGATACGGCGAGAAGGCTCGACACAATAAAACTGAAACGCGGATTCATAGGCCGCCAAAGGTAAACCAGCGACGGCGGATTTGAAGTGATTTATCGGATAACCGGACGCCGAGGGGCAGATCCTGTTATTTTGGAAGCACGGCCTGCCCGAACAAGATGGGATGCCATCCTCGGCGTCCCATGCTTCAGGAAATTGAGATACGCCCAACCCCGAGTGAACCTTTCACTGCGTTCGTTCGCTGAACCCCACAACGTTATGAGGCGTCAGCTCAAGGATTACGCGGCGTTTGTCGAGGCCTTGCGGAGCGGAAAGCTTGATGACCGTTTGGATTATGCACATTGAGTGGTCTAACAACCGCTAAAGGCAACGCCGCACAGCTGCGGCATTTTTCACTCCTCTGGATCTTAATCCGCCGCCGGATGCGTCGCGCGCTGGCGCTTATACGTCCGAGCCTTTCTCCAGAGCGTCTTGAAATCCGGCGCTTTGGCATGCCGATAGCGGCGATTCTCCGCGCCGATTTCGTAGACGATCTCCCATTGCTCAAATAACGTTCGATACGCGGAGAATAGCGAATTTCCCGGTTCGTAGATCGAGGTCGCCTCGGACAGCGCGCCGTTGACTTCGAGAATCTTAAAATTCTTCCCCGCCATCAGATCTTCGTCCTTTTCATAGCGCACGTCGTATCGGCCGAGATAGAAATCCGGATAGCCACGGCCGATCTTGTCCAGTCGTTGCAGCAGAGCATCGCTCGCCAGCCGCATGCCGTCGTAAAAGATACAGCCTTGGGCGTGATTACCCGCGTTGACCAGTCGCCATTTCTCCCCCGGCTTGAGGACGGTTTGCAAATCGTCGCGAAAGCGTTCGCAATAGGTGTCGGCGATGATGAACGCCCGCGGATCGCGCCAGATCAACTCCTCCAACGTGCTGCGTCCGTCGCCCGCGACCTCGGGGAAAATCTTTTCCGTGATGGCAAAAATGCGGCCGACCCCTTCATTTGGATGGCGGATGTAAAACACGCCCGCTTCTTTCGGCCCGGCAACATAGCGTTGCATTACGACCGGCGACTCAATGACGCTCAGATACTCGCGCGCTTCGCTGTGCGTGCGAATGACTTTGACACCACTGCCCCGATTGCCGTCGTCGGGTTTGAGGATGAACGGAAACTCGACCGCACATTCCTTTATCGTTCGCTCCGCAAAGGCGATCTTGGCTTCGACGCTTTCGCCTTGAATCAACCAGGATTCGGCGATGTATTCCGGAGCATGCTGATACAGCAACTCGAGTGAACGGCCCTTCGATTCCCCTATGTGACAGCCTTTGTATTTACCCGGATTGGTGCAGAGCGGCAGCGTGATTCCACGATGCTTGAAGGAGAGTCTGACGACATTCAGCGCGACGGGAATATAGAAGATCCAGGGAGGCCAGAATTCCCAACAGGTCAGCCGCAGCCACCAGGCCCTGACCCGCAATCGCAGCTTCTCCCAGCCAGTCACGACGAGACGGCGTTGAGCGGACGCGCACGGGCTTCCTCCCGCTGATAGGCCACCGTTGAGGGCGCCTCGCCGAAATGCTCAGGCAGGCCTATCCCGGCCAGACGGGCCATCACGCTGATCAACGCATAGTGGTGCACTCCATGCGAAATGGCGTACATCAATTCCCGGGCAAAGCTCGAATTCACGCGACGCGACGCCTCGTCGGAATAGCCCAGCTTGCTGACCGCCTTGATCTCCCCGTCCAGCGCTCCGTCATCCAGATCTTCGATGCGGCCGATCAGATCTCGCGTCAGATTCAGCGCCGCAAAACGATCGGTCTCGATCAGGACGTCCCTCTGGCGACGATCATAATCGACTTCTCCATCGTTCGCGCCGTCCAGCAGCAGCTGAAAATATTCGAGACAGTGACGGTAATGAGCGCCGATCGAAGCCCGAAACGCCGGCTCGACTATTTGCGCGTATTGATCGTCGACGACGGCGTTGAGCAGCGTCTCTCCCTGACGCAATATATCAACGGCCCCGCCTTGGATGGCGGCGTTCGTCTCGGGCTTTGATTGTGATCCCATAGGCATTCTCTTTAGTGGCCGACCGCCGTTTGACGAATATGGCTAAAAGTGTCAACAGGAATCACCGTGAGACGTTTTATTCCACGAAATTGAAAGGAGTTCCGCCACTCCTTCGCCGCAAACTGATCGCCAGCTTTAGCGATTGTCAGAGGCATGGAATCGCAAGAATACTCCGCGCATGCTGAAATACAGATTTACCTCGCTGGCGATCCTCGCGCTGGCCTTGAGCTTCTCCCTCACGACGAGCGCCGCCGAGACGAAAAGCTCCAAGAGCCCCGGGAAACCCCAGGCCAAAAAGCCCCGCCCCAAACCCGTCGTCTCCCCGCTCCTCTTTGGCGATGGTCGGCTCACATTTCAAGTCAGCGCGCCCAACGCAAAGGAAGTCTTTCTCACCGGTCAGATGTTGAAGACAAAACGCATCCTGCTCGGCAAGGACGGCCGCGGAATTTGGAGCGCGACCATCGCACCCGTAGCGCCCGGCGTTTACGAATACAGCTTCCTCATCGACGGCCAGAAGACAATCGACCCCGGCAACAGTCAGATCAAACCCATGCGTTCTCCCCGCTCCAGCATCCTGCATATTCGGGGCAACGAGTCAGAACGCCATCACGCGGATTTCCGCAATGACATCCCTCACGGAACGGTCCACTACCACTCCTACCATTCGCTGGCCATCAACCGCTTCCGAGAACTTGAGATCTACACCCCGCCCGGCTACGAAACGAGCAACGAACGCTACCCGCTGCTTGTGCTGCAGCACGGCCATAGCGACAGCTACGCCACCTGGACGCGACACGGCAAAGCTCACTGGATTCTCGACAACCTCATCGCCGACGGCAAAGCGATGCCCATGATCGTCGTCATGGCCGACGGACATCCGGTCCCCGAGTCCTACGGCGGCGGCCGTTCGGTCGCGAACACCGAGGAACTTCGCAAGGATCTACTCGAAGCCGTTCTGCCCATGGTGGAAAAGAATTATCGCGTCAAACCCGGCCGTGGCAACCGGGCCATCACGGGACTTTCGATGGGCGGCCTCCATTCGCTGGCCATCGGCCTGACCGAGATGGATGAATTTGGCTGGGTGGGAGCCTTCAGCGCAGCCTGTCCGGATGCCGAAGCCGTCGCGTCGGCGCTCAAGGATTCGGCGAACACCAACGTCCGACTCAAACTCCTTTGGATCGCCATCGGCAAGAAGGACTTCCTGCTCAAAGAGAATCGTCGGTTTCGAGATGAACTCAAGGAAGCCGGCGTGAAGCATGTCTATCGGGAAACGGAAGGCAGTCACAGCTGGCCCGTATGGCGGGGCTACCTGGCTGAATTCGCTCCGCTACTGTTTCAGTGATTCGCGGAAACGGACGAGTCATTCGTTGGGAACGATTTTCATGCTCAAGATTCAGGAATCCGACATTCATCTGATCCGGCTGCAAACGCGGTTCCCCGCAAAATATGGAATCGTGTCCATGACGGGCTGCCCTCACGCATTCGTGCGCGTTCGAGTGGAGATCGACAACCGCGCATTCACCGGCATCGCCGCCGACAATTTGCCGCCCAAGTGGTTCAAGAAAGACCCTGACCAACCCATTCCCGAGGAGACCGATGAGATGCTTTCTGTCATCGAGAATGCCGCGAAGGCCTGCGTCGGAATGACCGGCGACAGCGCGTTCGACGTGGCCCGCCAAATCAGCGCGGCACAGTCCGCATGGGGAACCGGCGAAGGACACCCACCTTTGCTCAGCAACTTCGGCGCGACCCTGATCGAACGCGCCGTGATCGAAGCCGTTTGCAAACACGCCAACCTCGCCTTCGCCGAAGCCCTTCGCTCCAACGCGCTCGGCGTCAACCTCGCAGCTCACGACGATCGACTCGCCGGACTGGCTCCATTGGACCTGCTTCCGAACAGACCTCGATCCACGATCATCGCGCGCCACACCGTAGGTCTCGCCGACGCGCTGACCGATGCGGACATCATTCCCGACAAGCGCGTCGATGACAGTCTCCCCCAATCTCTCGAAGCCTGCATCCGTCGCTACGGATTGAAGCATTTCAAAATCAAGATCGGCGGCGAGGTCGAAGCGGACTCCGATCGACTTCAAAGAATCGCGGATATTCTACAACGCGAGGCGGCGCCCAACTACGCCTTCACCTTCGACGGCAACGAATGTTTCAATGCATTCGACGCATTTCAGGATTACTGGTCCCGCCTGCTTGAGGTCACGAGCCTTGCCCCGTTCCTCCAAAGACTGATCTTTGTCGAACAGCCATTTCATAGAGATATAGCGCTGGACGCCAGCGCCATGCGCAACCTCCCATCCTGGCGGAATAGGCCGGCCTTGATCATCGACGAATCCGGCGGCGAATCGGACAGTCTGACACGCGCGCTCAAACTGGGCTATCAGGGCTTCGGTTACAAAAGCTGCAAGGGCGTGTTTCGGGGCGTCGCAGGCGCCTGCCTGCTCGCGAAGCTTCGCCGCGAGAATCCTGGTTCGAGCTGGCTCCTGAGCGGCGAGGATCTGGGCAACGTTGGACCGATCTCCCTGCAACAGGATCTGGCGGTCGCCGCCGCGCTGGGAATCGAAAGCGTCGAGCGCAATGGCCATCATTTCTTCGCTGGCTTGTCCGCCTTTCCGAAGGCCGCGCAGGCACAGACGCTCCAGCATCACAGCGACTTTTACGGCGAGTCCGAAGCGGGCTGGCCCACAGTCCAGGTGAGCGACGGCGAAGTCCGACTCGACTCAATCAACGCCGCGCCTCTGGGCGTTGGCTT
Organism: Limisphaerales bacterium; assembly: GCA_047618185.1. Taxonomy (GTDB): domain Bacteria; phylum Verrucomicrobiota; class Verrucomicrobiia; order Limisphaerales; family JAYPEY01; genus JAYPEY01. The sequence continues at coordinate 6,486 of JBLHKZ010000022.1, read as the reverse complement.
CGAACTGGATGTGGAGCAGTTCACGCCGGCAGAGAAATGGCGAGACTCCGCTGGTTGAATGCGGACTCAGGGTCTCCGCAACACATCGCGCGCCTGAGCACGCTGGCGCATGCCGTCTCGGCCGACTCCACCGACTTCAGATTCAATCGCCTCAACCTCCCCCAAGCTGGAACCGGCGGACCGGGCGAGCGAGCGCGCTCCTTCGCAGAATCCTACAGCGAGAGCAAGTGGAGGAGTCGCCGTATGACGGGTCGGCGCGCATCTCACTTTCCTGGCGTATCGGCCGGTTCAGTAGAGATCGGACACCGAGGACGGCGTCCCGCACGCTACCGGATATACCCGTCAAGCCAGCCGCGCGAACCTTGCGGCGGGATGCCGTCGGCCACATCCGAGCCGTCGGCCAGCTGCAATGAAATCGCCAAAGGAAACTCGCCCTTGGGTGCGCCCCGAGTGTAGGGCCCCTCGCCGCGGAACAGGCCTTTGACCACAACATCAAATCGGGTGACGCGCCCATCTTTGGATTCTACGAACCCCAACAACTCCGCCTTGAATTCGCGCGCGCCACGAGCCGACTTCAGCTCAACCGTCCCGGTCAGTTTTCCATTCTTCAAGGTGGTTTCGAATTTACCAATATCCTCCGCCTGCCACATCGGCGGCTCGCCCCGAGTGTTGTCGACCAGGTGAAACCGGGCCATTCGCGTCGTCAGGCTTTCGGGAACTTCGCCCTTCGCCAATGCGGCATGCTCATCGGCGCGAATCCAGAAGTTATCGCGTCCCACGCCCTCTTGAAACATCCGACTCCATTCGTTGTCGGTCTCCTCATACCCGCCGAGGACCTTGGCATGCGTCCGCACAACGAGCCCCCCTTTGGGCGGCGGGTAATCGTATCGCGTATCCGGCCGACCACGCTCGATCGCCGCAACTTCCTTGGGTTGAAACTTGCGAAGGGACTGCTGCAACAGCTCAAGCGTCCGTTCCGATCCGCGATTGTTGCGAAAGCCAAGCAGCTTCCCGTCAGCGGTCGCGGCGTAATGTCCCTGTGTCGTCCCAACGCCAACCTTGCGCGGCCCCTGATTCACGATCTTCTGGTAAAAACGCCCCTCCGCATCCTGCTGACGACGTTGATAGGCCTGATCGATCGCCACCGGGATGAACTTCGTCTGCAGTAACTTGATGACTGCGGAATCGCTGAAGGTCGACGCACGGTCGAGCACTCCATTGTTTCAAACACAGCCCAGCGGATGTCCGTCCATGGCCCAGATAAAGATGGGTTTCCGTTCCTTCGCCGCAGTCGCCTGCGCGTCGAGCAGCGAGGTCTTCCACGGAATCGATCGCCAGGCCTCCTCGGTCGGCGGCCGAAGCTCGCTGTGCAGCTTCTCAAATTCATTGACCGACAATCCGCCCGTGGCTGAAGTAGCCAGAGCAATGCTGAGGAGGAGTGGTCTTATCATTGAGCCGGAGATCATTTCCAATCGCGGCCGGCATGAACAGCAAAAAGAGAATCAGAGCAGGAAAGCAGGTCGGTTTCAGTCCTCTGGCGACGCGGCTTTATCAAAGGCGATGGGCCGCCGAATCTTGGCCTCTCAGCGAAGCGGTCCAATGTATTCCCGCGCGATCACGACGTTGTCGATGAACGCATGCTGATCGTGAGGGGATGGCTTCTTTCCGCCGTGGTAAATGTTCATCCAAACCTGCTCGATGCGCAGTTTATCCGCCAGGCGATAGCGCAAATCGGTTTTCTCAAAGGCGGGGCGGCCATCAATCCAGCCGCGCAGGACGCCGTCCTTTTTTTCGGGCGTATTCAACTTCACGTAATGCTCGACGCAATACCATCGATTGTTCTCAAGGTAGCCGCGATAGCCGTCCCGCCAGATGAAGTTGTCGCCATACTGCCCCTTCATGTCCGCGTGATAGCAGTAAGTCCCGATCGGCGTCAGGCCGGCCAGTGGGTTGTCGCCCTTCGGCACGGTTCGCTGAAACAACCCGCGCGCCGACCAGCCGTTGCGCCCGTCGCTTTTGCGGCCGCCCCATCCCGCAATCCCATACGTGCCGCTGATGCCGGGCATCTTTCCGCCTTCGATCGACTGATTCCAATCCGCGCCCAGCCGCAGATAATAACGAAAATAGACCGCCTCCGGCTCGGAGCCCGTCTCGGGTTTAAACTTGTAGAGCGTGTTCAGGGCTACGTTGGAACCCTTCGCGATGCGGACACGCAACGCCTTGCCCCGCAGCGACTCAAATTTGCGCGCGCCATCTGTCGCGACAGTATCAATCACCCGCATCTCCGCCGCGCGCGTCCATTCCTTCGCCCAGGATTCCGATTCGAAGCCCGTCGCAAAAATGACGGCCTTGTCAGCGCTAATTCCGCGATCGTTCGGATATCGCGCGCTCAGGCCAAAGAGGGGCTCGGCTGCCTCAGCGACGTGCCCTTGCGCGCAACGAAAGACGCCAACGTCCGCGCCGCCATACTGTCGCGTCGTATAGAGCCGAAGCGTCGCTTTCGACACGCTCTTTCCCAACGCCAGCGAACTCAGATCGAAACGCACGAGCGCGTTATCCTCGCCGGACACCCGCAACAACTCCGCCTGGCCGTGGCTTTGGTAGGTCGATTTAACCAGATGCGTGTCAGCGATGGCGCGCATCGTTGTTGAATTTGTGCCTGTCGCAACGACGAACTGCGGCCGACGCTCGCTCTCAGCATGATCACGTGAGCAAAAATCGATTTTCCCTCGGCCGCCAACCAGACGCATAAAGAAGCCCTGGTTCGGCTGTTTCCCGCCGCGCCATTCACGAATGAGTTCGGTCACATCCCATTCAATGAATCGACCGCTATCGGTGTCGTCCACACGCGCAATGGCATAGGCGGCGGCTCCCTGCCCAACCCCTTTGGAGTCGCGCCAGTCTCCCATAAAATTCTTCCACTCAAGCCGCGCCGCCCGATTGTAATAATCCCGCGTCGCGCCATCCCCCTTTTCGGCGCCCTCAATCCAATCGCTTTTCCGGTCAGCCGAGAACGCCAAGACAGCGACGCTCAGCGCCAGGAACGATGCCACCGTCCGTAAAATTGAATTCCATCGAATCATGAGCGCACATTAATCATCTCCACGTTTCGGCGCGAGCCCCAAGGAGCGGCGACATTCCTGGCGAGCGTGATCGGAAGTGGGGCCACACAGCCGCGCTCCTCAACACGTGAGTGATGCGCGCCCGACTACGCCATCGGGCCTTGCCTCGGAAAGTCCGTCCCCCGATCATGCGCGCTTCATGGAAGACAAGACTCTGAAAATCACGATTAACGGAACAGGATTCGCCGCGGATTACTCGGCGCAATGCTACGGCATGATCCCTCACAAAAACGGCGTCGCCATCGAGCTGGCCGGCGTCACCTCGGGCAGGATCGCCAACGCCGAAGCCTTCGCCAAAAAGCACGGCGTCGGCCAGGCGTTCGCCAGCCACGCGGAGATGTTGAAGAGCGTCCGACCGGACATTGACAATATCGCCTGCGCCAATTTCGCCCACGGTCCCTACGCCATCGAAGCCGCCGAGGCAGGCGTGCCCGTCATCGTGCTGGAAAAGCCGCCCGTCATCTGGCCCGGTTATCCCGAGGGCCGTGAAGCCGACGCCGAAACGAAGAAGAACGAGTCCATGGATTTTCTGCGCAAGGTCCTCGACACCGTCCGCGAAAGCGGCTCCAAACTTCTCTACGCCGAGGACTTCATTTACTTCGACGGCGTCAAGGCCCTGGTCGAGCTGCTCGCCGAAAGCCAGAAGGTCGACAAAGGCAAAGTGCTTTATCAATTTGGCGTTTGCGCGCATCAGGGATCGCACGCCCCGGCCTACGACACGCCTGCGCTTTCCGGCGGCGGCGCTTTGTTCAACAAGGGCTGCCACCCCCTTGGTCCATGTCTCTTCCTCAAACAGGTCGAGGGCATCCTTAGAAACGGAAAGCCCATTCGCCCCGCGAAGGTTTCGGCGATCGCACTGCAAGTTCTCAAGCACCAACCTGAATCGTCCGGAGAGCATTTCCGCGTCATGCAGAACGTCGACGACTTCTCAAGAATGACCGTCGTATTCGAAGATCAGACCGTCGCCGAGGCGCTCGGCCATGACCTGAGCATCACAGGCATTCGCAATGAACTCTCAATCATCACCGACTTCGCGAAATACGACATCCGGGTGAATCCGAACAACGAAAACGAGCTCTTCCTCCCCGCCGCAGAACCCGCCGGCAACTTGCTCTTCCGTGAAAAACTCCCGACGCCAATCGGCACGAGCTTCCCCCGCCCCAATCAGTTTTACTCCCATGGCTACGTCAACGAGATGAGTGACGCCGTCGATTGCGCGCTCGATCCCGACCGCCACCCGCAGTCCGGTCCAATGATGGCATGGGACACGATGGCCGTCCTGATGGCTGGCTACGAATCCGCCGAGAAGCAAGGTCAGTTCGTGGACGTCAGCGAACTGGTCGGCAGCCGGGAATTTACCGCGAATGAAATGCCTGATCCAGGCCAGTTTGGAAGGGTGTTGCAACGCACTTGAGTCAGGCTGGAAGTCATCTCATAATTCCCGAGACCGGACTCGCAGGCTCGTCCCTCCATGTCAACCTGTGCGAAGGTCGCTCATGGAGGGACGAGCCTGCGAGTCCGTTTTCCGCAAAAACCATTTATTCATGAGGCGATTTTTGGCAACTCATTGACTTAACGATCCAACTTCCAAACAGTGTTGAGACTCATCCGAGGGTCGGCCTGCAACGCAAGTCATGAAGCCTTTCAATTATTCCAATCCGGCATTGGCGTTTGTCTTCGCCTGCCTGGCCAAGCTGTCGCTGGTTTCCTGCGCGTCGCCTGTCGTCGTAAAGGAACCTCCCCTGACACCCATCACTCATGTCAATCAGGTGACGAATCTGATCCGTAGCCAGCTTCAAGCCTACCTCGGGGCGATGTCTACCGACTCCAACTATCAGACGCGAGCGAGGGCGACACCTTCCGGGAACTCGATTCCCGAGATCAGGTCAAACCCGGCATGTCTATTACAGCGGATTACAACGCCTCGCCACAATCGCGCACACCTCATCTGGAAATCGGATCTTTCTGCATGAATATTTCCACTTCGCCCTGGGAGTTCGGTGTTGAAATAGGCGGTGACGTTTTATTCATTGTTCAGCACCATGGTGAACCTCTTCCTCACACGATCTTCTACACGGATTTTGAGACCAAAGAGTATCGCACCGCGCATTCCGCCGCGGTCTTGAAATAGATCGCTTAGACACTCTGAGTTCGCCGAAAGTTTGGTCGATCGGGCAACTCTTTACGCAGAGATCGGGAAATTCTTCAGAGTGCCTTCAGAGCAACATTTCGTCGCACTGTCCAACACCGACGTCCCATAGCTAACATTGCCAAACCCTCTCCTTCCTGAAATTCTTCCGCGCCATGTCGGACACACCATTTCGCTACGTCATCGTCGGATCGGGAAACATTAGCCGCACCTACCTGAAAGCCATCGAACGTTCGCCTGGGCTTGAGCTCGCCGGCACGGTCTCCCGCAGCGGCCGCCAGATCGAAGGAGCCCCGGAAACGTTGCCGGTCTTTCCCTCGATCACGGATGTCAACGTCCCCTTCGACGCGGTCATTCTGTGCACGCCCAACGGCCTGCACCACCAGGGCGCCAGCGAGGCCGCCAAACTCGGCAAGCACGTGCTGACGGAGAAGGTCCTGGAGATTTCCCGCGAGAACATGGACGCCATGATCGGCGCTTGCGAGGCAGCCGGAGTGAAACTCGCGGTGAGCTATCAACGCCGTATGAGCCCCGAGAATCAGACTTTGAAAAAGCTGCTCGAAAACGGCTCCCTCGGCCGCGTCTTCGCGGCCGACATGCGCGTGAAATTCTGGCGGGACGAGGCCTACTACAACTCCGGAGCCTACCGCGGCGGTTACGAGATTGACGGCGGCGGCCCCTTCCTTCAGCAGGCCGCCCACAACGTCGACTTGTTCTGCTGGTTCTTCGGCATGCCGGAAAAGATCGTTAGCATGCTCGGAACACAGATTCACGATATTGAGGTCGAGGATCACGGCACGGCGCTGCTGCGCTATGCCGACGGCATGCTCGGCAGCATCACCGCCTCCTCGGCCTGCAAGCCCGGCTTCGCCCCCATTCTCGACATCCACACCGACAAGGGCACGGTCGTCCTGATCAACGATGAGATCACCACCTGGGAAATCGAAGGCGTGGAAAACCCGGCGGCCGGAAAAGAATTCGAAGTGCACAGCGGAGCCGACAGCGCGGCCGTCGAAGACACGGCCGGTCACGAAGCCATACTCCAGGATTTTGCGGCGGCCGTGCGCGAAAACCGCGATCCCGCCGTGCCAGCCAGCTCCGGCCGATTGGCCACCGACCTGGTCCTGCAAATCTACGAGGCGAACGTGCGTTAGCGCCTCAATGCGACATCATGTAGGTGATCGCGTTGATGCCAAACGGATAGGAGAATTTCTC
>JBLHKZ010000021.1:0-36290 GCA_047618185.1 Limisphaerales bacterium | reverse complement strand
ACTTGTCAAACTTCTCCTCGAACTCCTCGGGAACGGCGCGCTCGTATCGTTGCAGTTCCTGCCATTTCTTTGCGAGGCCCTCAAAATCCATCCGGAGTTCGGCGACGGGCCGTCGTCGAACGGCGAGGTATTTTTCTTCGCAGACGTTGAGGAGATTTTGCAATTCGCCGAAGGCCTTCTTGTAGTTTCGGTCCTCCTCGGTTTCCGCGGCGCGTTGTTCGGTCCATTCGTTCGCGGCCCTCAGCCGTTGAATTTCCTTTTCTTCGAGATCGATCTGGAAGCGGGAGCGAATCGTCTCGAGCCGTTCGAGGAGTTTGCGCGCGTCGATCCAGTGGTCGTTTTCCCGGAGTTTGTCGAGTTGCGCCAGTCGCGCGCGAATGCGAACGGCCTGGGCGCGCCGCCAAAGATCCATGTCGTCGCCCGGGGAGAATTCAAGGCGTTCGAGTCCGGCGAGGATCTGGCCGACGCTCCGTTCGTCGGCGTCGTCGACCGCCTGCTCGAGTCGTTCCAGCCGTGAACGGGCAAATTTCTTTTCCAGTCGAGCCGCTTCCGTGGCGGCTTGAGCGTCGTCAGGGCGCAGGCGTTCGATCAGGCGCAGCACGGCCAACGCACGGCCTTCATTGCCCTTGAGAATAGCTTGGCGATAGTCGCGATAGAGTGGGTGGGTGGCGTCGATGTCGCGCTGGAACTCGGCGTTCAATTCCCGGACAGGGTCGTCGTTGAACGGTTCAGGCGCCGGGTTGCCTTTGCTCTCGCAGCGGGTGCGCCATTTGCGTTCCTCGCGAAACCCAAGCACGGCGATCAGATCAAGCACGGCGGGAGCGGCTTCGGCCAGGTGGAGGCCGGCGACGATCTTTCCGCCGCGAATGAGCGAGACGGATTGTTCGAGGCGGAGATTTACGGCCCGGCAGGCTTCGGTGTATTCCCGCGCCAGTTTGGGTTCCTGAAATTGACGGCGCGGATCGCGCAGTGTCGATTCAATCTGCTGGACCAATCGTCTTGTTTCGGCGGTGTCCATTGTGGGTCAGAGTGCGATGCGATTGCCGGAGTAACCACAGATGGACACAGATGAACACAGATGAAGGCGAACGCCTGACGGCGTTGATTCTTTACAGGAGAAAACGGAGGGAGCGGAGAATGGCGAAGGACTACCCGGAATTCTGCGACTCAGTCGTTCCAATCCGAATCTGTGTCTATCTGTGTTCATCTGTGGTTAGAGATTTAAGTCGGAATTCATTTTTGCCATCAGCCAGATCAGGGGCAGGTCGACGGACTCGGGGCTCAGGCGTTTGGGATCGGGCGCGATGTGGTCAGCGTCGATCTTCACGGGGGTGTGACCGAAGGAACTGGCCGCAAAGAAGCGCACCGTCCGGGAAATCGATTCGGCGGCGGACACGATATTGGGGCAGGTCTCTCGAAGCAGAGCGCGGAGCTTGTCCGAATTCTCATCGATGGCCTTCAGGTCGATGCGGCCGTTGTTGATCTCGGGTTTGAGATCGCCGAGTGAAAAGGCGTTGGACCAGGCGTCATGTTTGCCGACGACCACGGCCATGGGGGTGTCGGGCTTCCGGTCGGGCGGGAGTTTCAGGTGGCGTTGAATCCGTAAAAGCGTCTCGGTGAGGATGACCTCCTGACGGTCGAGCGGCTTTTGCTCGGATTGTGGATCGTCGTCGTTGTTCAGGCGTTTGCGGAAAGCGGAGTTGCTGAAGGGGTCAAACAGGAAGAGCAGTCCCCTCGCGTGGGCGACGTGTTGTGCGCCGGGCGATTCCGGGGTGTCGGCTCCCGGCAGGAAATCGCCGCCGGCGTTGTCGAACAACGTCAGCGAGATCGGCTTGAAGGCGTCCTTGGACGAGCTGACGCGAAAAACAAAGGGGCGGGGCAGCGGCACGATTCGCCCGTAGCGCGAAAGTTTTTCGTAGGTGGCGCCGTCGGGTTCGGTTTTCTTGAGGCGCGCCTCGGCGGGATCGGTCGCGTTGGCGAGGGCGCGGCGACGGGCGTTGAGCGTCTCATTGGCCGCGGGATCCGCGTCCTGGAAATTAATTTCGAAATGGCGCTGGAGTGATTCCGGAAGAACCTGCGAGAGCGCCGCGAGATAGTAGGATTTGCCCGAGCCAACATCGCCGATGATGGAAACAAAATGCTGCGACAGATCGACGAAGCCGCCTGGCAATTGGCGTCGGCAATGCGGGCAGGCGAGGTCGGGACAGGGAAGCCCGAATTCATCGACCGCGAGGCCGTCGTCATTGAATCGAGTGGGCAGGAATCGCCGGTGCGCTGTGGCGCCGAGGATTGGATCGCCGCGCAGGGATTCGTGCACGGCGACGTGAAGAATGTCGCCGGCGTCGAAGCGCAGCCAGCAGGCGGGGCATTGCAGCGGTCCCTGATCGACCAGCGGCGCCGGGGCGTCGCGCTTGAGATCCTCCCAGGTGACGTGGATCTCTTCCGGCTCGGGTTCGGGAATCGGCGGCGGCTCGATGAGCGTGGCCTTCGGCAACTCCTCCGTGGGAGCTTCAGCGACCGGGGCGGTCGGCTCCGCAAGCGGATCGTGTTCGCTGAGAATGATCGGCGTGATCACGTTGGCCGTGGGATCGATGAACACCGTGCCTCCGTCGTCTTCGTCGATCGGCAGCGCGTCGGAGATTTCGAATTCGTCGAGCTTCCCGGCGCCGTGACCGTCCTGGCCGAGTTCATCCCAAAGTTGCTGGAGGTGGAAACCGGCGCGCATGCCCTGGGGGCGCACGATGGAGCGGGGGTGACGGCGATTTTCGCGGGCGACGCGGCAGAGATCGGGCGCGGGCATCGGGCCGTCGCGAGCCTCAGTCTGGGAATCGAGGAGAAACCATTGCGCGTGATTGAGTCGGCTGAGCCAGTTGTCGACGTTCTTGCCGCCGCGAAGCGCGAGGAAATGCGAGCCGAGCTTGATCGAGTAATCCTCGCCCAGGGCAAGCTCGGTGTAGTTGACGGACTCGCCATTGACGAGCAGGTCGATGCCGGGGCGTTTCTTGGAGAGGCTGACGCCAAATCCCTTGAGCAGCTTGAGTTCGGCGTCGACGCCGGGTTCGTCATCGCCAAAATCGAGGTCGACGCCCTCGCCGCTGCCCAGGGCGTAGGACTCCTTGTCCATTCTCACACTGGCTCCGGAGATGCAGTCATAGACAGCCCAGGCGATTTGATCGAACAACTTAGACATGATTGGCGGATACCGCGATTGCCGGAGGAAAATAAGGCCCGAATGGGGTTTCGCGCAAGGAGAAGGGGCGGAAAATAAGCTCGAAATCTCATGCTTCAAGTTCCGGTGAGGCGAGCGTTACTCGGGCGCGGATATTGAGCTTGTTGAGTTCGTGATCGCGGCCAGCCGGTGCAGGATATTCGTGGCACTGCTACGCACGCGCACATCTTTGTCAGTTAGACACAATTTGAGCGCCGCTCGAACTGAGCTGTTCGTCTCGGCCGCTAAACCGAGGGCATAGACGCAAGCCCATCGGACACGATAGTCGGGATCCCGCAAAACGGGCAGCAGGTCGTCGACCGGGATCGCAATCGAGTCGAATTGATATCTACGTCTATCATAGTAGTTGACCGTGGAGAGACGCACTAGCGGATTTGAATGATTGAGAGCAAATTGAGTGGCGCTCTCGTCCTTGGGTGAAATGGCCATGAGCGCGTCGTGAATGGCCGTCGGACAGATGTCCTGTTTCAGCATGTTGAGCAGCGTCGGACAGGCGGGCAGAGCGTTTGTTCCGAGAGTTTTAAGCGCCCAAATCGCGGCCTGTTGCCTGTCCGAGGCTGTGAATGGATCGAATTCGACGAGCGGCAATTTGTTAAGTTGTTTGATCAGCTTTGTCTTGAACTCTGAATCCTTCGCCTCAAGCATTTTCAGATAGATGGGAATGCCGTTCGTCCCAATCTGGGTGATGGCTTCCGCGCTTTGGGCTCCGACAATGCGGTTTTCAAGCCATTCGGAAAGCGTCAGGCCATCGTGCATGGGCTCGCCGGGGAAACACCAGAGGATCACCGCGAGCAGAACGCCGAGCCACAGAGCGATCCTGAGTTTGGTTGGCAGGAACGGCCGAGCCGGCTGTGAATCAGGGGTATCGGATTGGGTATCCTCTTTCATTGGCGCATGTGCAGATTAGCGCGACCGGAGGCGAATGGGAAATGAGGAATCGTAAACATTCAGCCGTTCCTTCGGAACTCTCGCAATAGTGAATTTGGAACCCCACGTTGAAACGCGGGGCTATTTTCGTTGGTCCCTTCGGAACCGGGGAGCCGCGTCGTGTTGGCCGGGCGAGGTGTGACCGGCGGTCACTTTTGCAGCGTTGTCGTGTTGGTCGCTTGTTCCAGGCGCGAGAGAATTCGCTTGATGGATTCCTGAACCTTCGGAGCGGGGTCATTCTTGCGGGCTTCCAGCGCCGCTCTAACGTTGGAGCTTGTGTTCGCCGCGGAGCCGAGCGTCATAACGCTGAGGCGTCGTATTTGAGGGTCTTCGTCGGTCAGCGCCGAGATCAGCTCAGGCACGGGCGCGGGAGTCCCGCCGACGACCACGACCAGCCAGGCGCCGCCGTAGGCTCCGCGTCGTATTTCCAGATTTGGATGCTGTCTCGCACGTTCGAATGACCTGAAGTCGTTTTGGTGAATCCCCGCCAGCTTCCACGGAACGCTGGCATCGCAATCGTCCTGCGTCAGTTCATTCATGAGGCTCCAAAAAGAATAGAGGGATGCCGGATTGAGCCATTCAAGCGACGTTCTGATTTGTGATATTTGACTTTCGGAAAAGAGGTTGGCGATCTGGTCGGCGAAGGCGTTGTTGGAGCCCTCGAGTAGACGTTCTTTGAATTCGACTCGGGAAAGGATGTTGGTGGCCGTTCTGTAAGCCGGTGATTTTGGGTCGGACGCGAGTCGCTTCATGGCCGCGCGGACTTTAGGTTCCGTTCCCGCGTAGGGTCGCAATGCCTGCACGGCGGCGTGTCGGACAAGGGAATCGGGGTCTTTTGTTGCCTCGAGCGCTTCCGTCAACGGAAAGTCCAGAGCCGGGATCTGTTGATGTTTGTCAAAATCGTATGCGTGTAATTCAGAGACTGCGCAGTAACGAATCCGGGGGGTTGGGTGGCGGAATGCGAGCTGAAACGCGGTCTTGTCCCCCGGTCGAATGGCTGCCAGCACAGTGGGAATTGTTGAGTGGCAGTCCTTGTTCTCAAGCATTTTCAAGAGCGTTGGGAAGACTGCGTCGGCGGTTGGACCCAGCACGCAAAGCGCGAAAACGGCGGCCGCTTTTTGTTCTTCGGCGGTGAATGGATCGATTTCAACGAGGGGTAAATTGTTGAGTTCATGGATCAGCGTCTGCTTGAATTGCGAGTCCTTGGCGGAGAGCATTTTCAGGTAGGTGGGAATGCTGTTCGTGCCTGCATGGATGATGGCTTGCCTTGCTTGCGGTAAATAGCCGGGATTCTCCAGCCATTCGGAAAGTGTGAGACCTTCATACATGGGTTCGCCGGGGAAGCGCCAGGCGAGAACTCCCCCCAGCGCGCAGAGCCACAACACAACTCTGATCCGGACGGCCATTGTCGGGCGTTTGGGGTCTGCTTCGGATTGGGCGGATGGTGAATCCTTGTTCATTGGCGCGCGGTCAGAATAGCCGCGTTGGCGGCGAAAGTGAACTGGGGAAATGGAGGCGTCGGAGGTCGGTTCCAATAGTTCGTCTGTGTTGAATGCTTCGGGTTTTCAGCCGTTCCTTCGGAACTCATGCCGTGTTGGACGTGAAACCCAGCGTTGAAACGCTGGGCTATTCTCGGGTTGTCCCTCCGGGACTGCGGGATGGCCGTACGGCAGGGCTGGGTCTGGGAATTGGCAACCGGGCATTGTGCGCGCGTCGCGCCCTTGGTCCCGGAGGGACCTAATGACAATAGCCCGGCGTTTTAACGCCGGGTGTGATGGCGATGAATCGAGTCCCGAAGGGACGGCTGATTCCGGCTCATTCCCACAAATACCGTTCGTCGTATTCGATTCCGTGTTTGACCAACAACGTGACAAACTCCTCCTTGAATGTCTGTTTGCGATGATGCTCCTCCTGGCCCTGAATGTATCGAACGACCGTGTCGAGTTGTGAAGCGCTGACGCTGAACGCTCCGTATTTCACCTGCCATGCGAATAGCCGTTGTTCCGGAAATGTTTCATGCACCCATTTCGACGACCCGCCCTTGATCAGTTGCATGGCCTTCGCGATGGGCATCGTGGCCGGTAGGGAAAGCAAGAGATGAACGTGGTCCTCGACGCCACCGATTTCGAGGGCGCGCATCTTGTTTTGCCGGGCAATGCCGCCGAGAAAGGGCCATAACCGTTCACGCAGGTCGGCATCAATAATGGGACGTCGATCCTTAGTGCTGAACACGCAGTGAAAGTAGGAACTGATGTAGGACACGAGAGCATTCAGCCGTTCCTTCGGAACTCTCGCAAGTTTGGACGTGGAACCCCGTGTTGAAACACGGGGCTATTCTCAGTGGTCCCTCCGGGACCGGACGGGCGATGTCCGTGGCCTCGTTCCTCAACCACGGCTATTCGGGTGGTCGCCGCTACGCGGCTGGGCTATCGGCCCCTTCTTCTCTGTTCCTCGCCGTTATCTCCTGTTCAAGAAAACGCCCTCGCCGTAGCTTCGCGGGCTGATGTTTGAACTTGAGGCGCCATTTGAACCTGCCGGCGATCAGCCGGCCGCGATTGAGAAATTGACGGCGGGGCTGAAGGCGGGCGTGAATCATCAGACGCTGCTCGGTGTGACCGGCTCGGGCAAGACCTTCGCGATCGCGAACGTCATCAAGAATGTCAATCGCCCCACGCTGGTCATGTCGCACAACAAGACTTTGGCGGCGCAGCTTTACTCGGAGTTCAAGGGCTTCTTTCCCCGCAACGCGGTCGAGTATTTCGTCAGCTATTTCGATTATTATCAGCCCGAGGCCTACATCCCGCGGACGGACACGTTCATCGACAAGGATTCGAGCGTGAATGAGGAGATCGAGCGGCTGCGGCTTTCGGCGATGAGCTCTCTGTTTGCCAGGCGCGACGTGATCGTGATTGCCAGCGTGTCGTGCATCTACGGCACGGGCAGTAAGGAGGACTACGAGGAGATGGTCATCCCGATCAAGGTCGGCGATGAGCTGTCGCGGGATATTTTCCTCTCGCGGCTGATCGACATTCAATACGACCGAAACGACGTGGCCTTTGAGCGCGGGCAGTTTCGGGTGCGCGGCGACACGGTCGAGGTGCATCCGGCCTACGCGTTGGAAGCCGTGCGCATTGAATGGTTTGGCGAGGAGATCGAGCGCATCACGCGTTTCGAGCCGCTGACCGGGAAGGCGCTGCAACAGCTCCCGGCGGTGACGATTTATCCGGGTAAGCAATTCGTGACGCCGGCGGACAAGCTGAAGCGGGCGATCCTGTCGATTCGCGCGGAGCTGGGCGAGCGCATCGCGTGGTTTGAAAAGCACGGCAAGCTGTTGGAGGCGCAGCGCATCAAGATGCGCACGGAATACGATCTGGAGATGATGGAGGAAATGGGATTTTGCTCGGGCATTGAAAACTATTCACGTCATATCGCGGATCGTCCGGTCGGCTCGCGGCCCTGCACCATCATTGACTTTTTTCCGGATGATTTCCTGACGGTCATGGATGAGTCCCACGCGACGGTGCCGCAGGTGGGTGGGATGTCCGCGGGGGATCTATCGCGGAAAACCGTGTTGGTGGATCATGGGTTTCGACTGCCGAGCGCGCTGGACAATCGGCCGCTGAACTTCGGCGAATTCGAGGGCATCAAGAACCACACGATTTACGTGAGCGCGACCCCGGGGCCGCGGGAGTTGGGTTGGTCGAAGGATCGGGTGGTTGAGCTGATCGTTCGTCCCACCGGGCTGATCGACCCGACCGTAACGATCAAGCCGCTCAAGGGGCAGATTGACGATCTGATCGAGGAGGCGCGCAAGCGTGCGGAACTCAATGAGCGCATCCTGGTGACGACCTTGACCAAGCGCACGGCGGAGGAATTGACGGATTACCTGCGGGACATCGGCATCAATGTGCGCTACCTGCACAGCGAGATTGACACGATCGAGCGGGTGGAAATCTTGCGGAGCCTGCGAAAGGGCGAGTTCGATGTGCTGGTCGGAATCAATTTGTTGCGCGAGGGGCTGGACCTGCCGGAGGTGTCGTTGGTCGCGATTCTGGACGCGGACAAGGAGGGATATCTGCGCTCCACGACGAGCCTGACGCAGACCGCCGGACGCGCGGCGCGGCATATCAACGGCGAAGTGATTCTCTACGCGGACGTGATGACCAAGAGTATTAATCAGTTTCTAGCGACGACGAATTACCGCCGGGAAAAGCAGATTGCGTACAACAAGGAACACGGCATCACTCCGCGGAGCGTGAGTCGGGCGGTGGATGAAAGCCTGGCCGGGCAGAGCTCCGTCAATGCCAACGCGGCGGCGCTGCTGCGGGATGCGGAGTCCAATTTCGATGTCACCGAAACGATCCGCGAGTTGGAGGATGAAATGCTCAAGGCGGCGGATAATCTGGAATTCGAAAAGGCGGCTCTCATGCGCGACCAGATTCAGGAATTGCGTCGAACTGCGGGGCTGACGGAGAACGCGGCCGTCGTGACGGCCGCGGGGCAAGCCTCGTATCGAAAAGGCGGGAAGCGAAAGAAGGCTAAAGCGTGAGTAGGGGGCGAAGCTCCTGCCGAGATCATGCCCGTCATTCAAGTTAAGGCCAAGTTGCTCTAGAACTGAGACCCGATCGGCCAATACCGGCTCTGAAAGCGGCAGAGGACAGCCGCACTCCACGACGCTATCGCGTTTTCAAAGGTCCGTCCGTGTTCCAACAGGTTTTGGAGTGCGGCTGTCCTCTGCCGCTTTCGTCCGTAGTCCTGCCAGGACACGCGTCGCCAACGGGAACAAATCGGTGAAATCACGCGTCTGCGACTTAGGTTGACGCGCATGTGCTGAGCCGGAGGCGAACGGAAATGCCTGGCACGGCTGAGCGGGATCCCGCGACTGAGGGACCCACCGAGCCGGTTTGTTAGGTTCGGCTTTATTCGGAAATTCTATTCGGTAATTACGCTATTTCGGCGCGCTTTTTCCCTGATCTCGAAAACCGGGGCGTCCTTTGGGGCGGTCCGGTCGATTGAAGTTTCCGGGTCCGCCTTGATTTGGGCCGCCGGGGCGGTTGAATCGAGGGCGGCCATTTTGGCCGGCGCCCGGTCTCTGCGCGGCGCCCGGTCCGACCGGACTGTAGGTCAGTTCCCACAGGAAATTCGGGGGAATGTATTTGAGCAGGTAGTCCGCAAGGTAAAGATTCAGCCCTTCGCTGCGGAGGTTCTTCGGGAAATCCTTCCAGAGTTCGATCGATAGGTGGGGCGTTCGATTGCGGTTGTATTCCTCCATTTTGGCCTGGTAATTCTGGACCTCCTCTCGCTCTGCCGCCAAGAAGGCAATGGACCAGGCGTTGTATTTCCCACTTATTTTTTCGAATTGCGGGCCGCCCTTTGCCTTGATCACGATCTGGTTGTACCGGGCCAGAATTTGGGTGAATTGCTCCGGATTTTTGTCGGCGAAGTCGTCCGCGAGTTTGAGCATTGAACCGATATCCGAATCGAGCAGGGGCTTGTCGGGAACGGGTTCCACCTGCGGAAGGACTTTGAGGACCGCCGGACGGTAGCGCTCATCGAGCGGCCAGCCGTTGGGGCTGGGAGGCCGGCCTGGTTGGGGTTTGGGGTGATCGGCTGGAGCCGTTGCGAGCGGGGCGGTTGCGGGCGGGGCGATTGGGGTCGGCGTTGATGAGCGGTTTGTCGCGGGCGACTCCGGGGCGGGGGCCTTGTCGGTTTTCAGGGCGAAGAGGATAGCCGTCGCCATGAGGGCCACGGCGACGATCGAAATCAAGATCCCGGTGGTCGAGTTGGCGGGATTCTTGTTCGGCCCGGATTCTTGCGCGGGACCGATGTCGGCTTCGATGCTGGCGATGTCTTTCAGCAGGGCGTCGTAGTCCGGGTAACGATCGTCGGGGTCTTTGGCGGCCATGCGGCGAATCAAGTTCTCCAAATTTGTGGGCAACTTGGTTCCCAGGTCGGCGCTGGATGGCAGGGGCTTGTTCGCGTGGGCAAGGACGACGGCGAATGCGGACTCTCCGTCAAAGGGCCGCCTTCCGGTCAGAAGAAAAAGCAGGGTGATGCCGAGCGCGTAGATGTCGGCGCGATGATCGACTGTGCGCGCGTCGTCGGCTTGTTCGGGCGCGAGGTAGTGGGGGGAGCCAATCCCCGTTCCGGTCATTGTGACATCGGATTCCTCGCTGAGTTTCTTGGCCAGTCCGAGGTCGGTGATCTTCGCGATTTTCTCCGGCGTCCAAATGATATTGGCGGGCTTGATGTCGCGGTGGATAATGGACTGGTTCAGCGCGAATTTCAGCGCGCTGGCGACCTGTCTCGCGACCGAGACCCCATCGGCGACCGAGAGCGGGCCGTGCTCCTTGACGTGCCGGGAAAGGTCGACGCCCTCGACGTATTCCAGCACCAGGAAGTGACGTTCGCCGTCTTTGCCGAAATCATAGACCTGCGCGACGTTGGGATGATTGAGAGCGGCGGAAGACTTGGCTTCGCGCTCAAAACGTTGGAGAAACGAGTCGTCGGTAACGAACTCCTCGGCGATTATCTTGACGGCGACGCGTCGGTCGAGCGCAAGTTGCACGCCTTCGTAGACCTCGCCCATGCCGCCCTTGGCGATTTTGCGGACAAGTCGGTATTCCCCCAACTGCGCGCCGGAAAGATCCGTTCCCTGGCGCAAGGGGTGGGAGCGCGGCAGTTTTTGCGTCCCTTCCGGGCCGGCTCTGACTGAGTCGTTGGAGTCGATGAGTGTCGCATCGTTTCCGTCCGCGGTCGTGGCGTTGTCGACGCCGGGATCGTCGGCGATTTCGCCTTTCAACTCTTCTGGTATGTCCTGATCCATTTACAGGGCTTGCCGCCGCGTGATTGTTTAACACGCCAGCAGGCTGGTTCAAGACATACAAGTCGAGGAGACAGGTTGTCTTGGTTCGCCCACGCCCTCGTCCTCGTGAATCCGCGGGTTCGCACGGAATCTGCGATTACGAGGACGAGAGCGAGGGCGAGGGCGATGAGGAGGGCGAGGAAGGACGATGAGGAGGGCGACCGTGCGAGAGAGTCGCGGCGGAATTGGCGCCTGGATTTCGGGATGTTGCTTTCGATTGGAAGGCGGCCTTTGGCGAGATTTGTGGAGAAGTTGGCGAGGACGAGCGCCAGGACGTTAGGGACGTGTTGTCCGTTGATTTGGAGAAGGTGTTCAGCACGGAAACCAATCTGATTTTTGGCGATTCGAAGGCTTTGCTGGAATCGCTGTTGGAACGCATTTCAAAGCGGGCCGACAGCCAGGGGCGGAGCGATCATCCTTTTGTCATTCATCACGGTTCACTTTCGCGTTCCCTGCGGGAGTCGACCGAGGCGCGGCTTAAGTCCGGCCAACCGACGACGGCCTTTTGCACGAGCACCCTGGAGATGGGCATCGACATTGGCTCCGTGCGCGCGGTCGGGCAGATCAATCCGCCGTGGACAGTCGCCTCCATGGTGCAGCGACTCGGGCGGTCCGGACGGCGCGCGGGCGTCCCTGCGATCATGCGTGTTTACACGTTGGAGAAGCCGCCCACGACGCGGGGAGGCCTGATGAGCCTGCTCTATCCCAGCGTTCTGCGGAGCGTCGCGTTGACGCGGTTGATGATTCAAAAATGGGTAGAGCCGTTCGATAATCGTCAACTGCATCTGAGCACGATGATTCAGCAGTTGATGAGTTGCCTGAAGCAGTCGGGCGGGGTGAGCGCGGAGGCCCTGTTTGAGACACTCTGCGTCAAGGGCGCGTTTCGAAACATCGACCAGGCCATGTTCGCGGCGACTCTAAGGGCGCTGGGCGAAAGCGAGATTGTCGAGCAGATGCCGCAGGGCGATTTGATCCTGAACCTGGAGGGTGAACGTCTGGCTGCGGAAGTCGATTTTTATGCGGCGTTCATGGGCTCCGAGGAACTGACGCTGCGGCATCGCGGCGAGGATCTGGGACAACTGCCGTCGTCGGCGATTCCGGCCGTCGGGGAATGTCTGACTTTGGGAGGACGAAGTTGGCGGGTCGAGGAAATCGTCGAATCGTCGAAGCGGGTCTACGTCGCGCCCGGACAGGGAGGGGGCGGGGCTCCGGCATTTCGCGGTCGCGGCGCTGAAGTGCATTCGAGAGTGATTCGCGAGATGAAAACGGTCCTTGAGGAGGACGACAAACCTGCGTTTTTGGACGACGCCGGGCGGACCTTGCTGCGAGCGGCGCGGACCTTTGCTCGGGAGAGCGGATTGCTGGAAGATGGGATATTGCAGGCGGGGACGGAACTGGTCTGGTTTCCCTGGCGGGGCACGCGCTGCCTGACAACGCTGCAAATGATGGCCGCGGCGTGCGGCTTTTCGGTGACGGGCGACGCGCTTTCAGTGCGTATCAAGACCAAGGATTTGTCCGAACTGAAACCTCTTCTTGAGAAGGAGTTTTCCGCCGAGGAACTGGCTGCTCGTTTGCCGGTCAAGACCCAAGAGAAATACGACGGGTTGCTTTCCGAGGAGCTGCTGGTCGCCGCGCGCGCGGCCGATCAGATCGATCTGGACGAGGCGCGAGAGGCCCTGGCGGAGTTGGCTGCCGGATTGGGCATCGGTGAGGCGAACAATGGAGACGCCGCTGAACTCTCGACTTCAACCTGACCACTCAATTCCTTGAGAGATCGTCGGGCGAGTCGGCCATGAGACGGTATTCCGGGCCCATGGAGGAGATGATCGTTTTCCAGAGGGCTTCCGGTTTGGTGTTGAAGACCAGATCGACGGTGGCGGGGAGGGTCAGCCAGGATTCGCGGTCCATCTCCCCCTCCAGCTGTCCGGGGCTCCAGCCGGCATAACCGGCGAAGATTTTGATTTGTTGGGTCTTGGACCAGGAGTCTCCGAGTTCCATCAGGGTGTCGAGGGAGTGTTCCAGATTGAGGCCGGGCATGACGTTGGCGTCGGGGAGGAAATCGTCGGCATGGAGGAAACTGAGGGCTCCGGGCTGCACGGGCCCGCCGAGAAATACGGGCAATTCCTTAATCAGCGCGGGTAAATCGGCATCCAGCACATCGTCGACCAAATCGCCGACTGCGTGATTGAGGGTCAGTCCAAAGGCGCCGTCCGCATCGTGGTTGCAGATCAGGACGACGGCGCGGTTGAAGAACGATCCGCTCAGGTTGCCGCCGTCGAGCAGCAGCTGACCTTTGAGATATGTGGGCTCGCCTGGCATTGTGTAAATTTCCCGGACAATGTTAACCAGGCTTGCCAAGCTGACAATCTTGTTTAGCTTCCGAGGATGCGCAAAGTTGTTCTTCTAGCCGTTGTGGCCCTCATTCTCGGAGCCGGTTGTAAATCGAAGCGTTATGATCGTGAATTCATCCCGGGCAAGGGCTGGAAATCGGTCAATCGCGCCCCGGCGATTTAGGGATTCACCTGCCATTCCATCCCCCCAGTTAGTGCTTGAATCCGAGGGTTTCTCGCCTAATCTACGCCCCTCCGTCGGCGGATGAGTCGCCGTTTAACTGGAATATCCGACGGAGACGCTTCTGGAACGGCGTATCTTTCCGCACGCTTCAGGATTTATGACCCCGCAATCGATTTGTGTCGTGAGCGGATTGGACTCCTCCACCAACCTAATTTATGAACACACTGAAAATTCAGGAAAAACTACAGGCGGAGCGTAATCAGGCGCTTCTCGCGGACACGATTTATTGTCAGGACAGATTTGAATCGAAAACGCTCCCATGGCGGCTCGATCTGAGCGCGGCTTCCTTGTCGGACGAGCAGGCCAACCAGCAGCGCGCGATCGAAAAGGTCGCCGCCAGGATCGCGATCGAATCGTTGATCAACCTGGCGCAGAAAGCAGGCGACCTCGACCATTTGGGCGGTGGATTGGATCTGATCCCCGCGTTGACCGCGACCCTCGGCATTGTCGACTACGAGGCGAAGCACTACACCATCGAGCACGCGCACACGAGCATCGGGTATTACAGCTCGCTCGCCGCGTTGGGATTCCTGGAGCCGGACCGCGTGATCAATGCCTTCCGCCGGAGCCTCGATATCGCGGGACATGTTTCCTGGGTGCCGGGCGGGACGGAGCTCAACGGCGGTCGATTGGGCGTGATGATTCCGACGGCTCTGGGGCAGGCGCTCGGCGCGAAGGCCCATCATGGCGACGAGGCGTTGGTGGTAGTGCACTGCGGGGATGCGGGCTGGATTTCAGGGCAGGCGTTGAACGGATTTGTTGATGCGGGATTGCACGACGCGCCGATCGTTTTCGTCATGCATCGCAACGGCATTCAGCTTTCGGGAACGACCGAGAAAATCATGGCGCTCGATCCTCGACCCATTATTGAAAGCCTGGGCATCAAGATTATTGAAACGCCCGCGCTTTGCTGCCCCAAGAATTTGTTTTCCGCCTACAAAGAGGCTTCGGATCTCGCGAAGGCCGGCCAACCCTCGCTCATCTATCCTGTCGGACTGAAGTCCAGCGCCGAGGAGAAGGTGACGATCAACACCTTGGGCGAAATGATGGGAA
The DNA here is from genome assembly GCA_047618185.1 of Limisphaerales bacterium. Lineage (GTDB taxonomy): Bacteria > Verrucomicrobiota > Verrucomicrobiia > Limisphaerales > JAYPEY01 > JAYPEY01. Next base: position 21,642 of record JBLHKZ010000021.1, on the reverse strand, counting down.
TTCAGGCCGAAGTTGAGGCGTTTTCGGCCAAGAACGACGTTTCGACGGACACGGAGATTTGGATCCCCGGGTCGCTGATGAGCTACCGCGACGTTCCGTCGATGCTGGAATGCGTCTTTCTGGTGAACGAACTGCCGGGCGGACAGGGGCATCACGATGGCAGTATGCTTGGCCGTGATCATGAGGCGGCATTGGCCAATCCGATGTTGCAGCTGACCGACGGCGAGCAAGCCGCGCTTGATGCCTTGAAGGCGGCCGACCAGCGGGTAGTCGTCACCGAGGCGCGTCCGGCGCGGGGGACCGCGAACCTGGTGTTGACCGCGGATGATGTTGCCGACGTGAAACTGCCCGAGCCCGGCAAGTCGGTTTCGCCGCGCGCTGGATCGGAAGCAGGCTATGTCGCGGTCGCGAAAAAGTATCCCGAGGCGTTTTTCACTGTTTCCTGCGACCTGGATCCTTCGACCAAGTTTGCCAAGGCCAAGGCATTGATCGCGGATGATCACAAATTTGAAGTCAGCATTCAGGAGCAGGTTGCGACGTTGATGACCAACGGGTTGGCGTGCAGCAGCCGCAAGCCCCAGGTTAATGTGGTTGCGACGTTTTCGGCGTTTTTCGAAGGCATCGCCCGCGAGGGATTCGAACTTTGGCGTTATCAACGCAATCTGAACGGCGTCAATGAGGGGCTGAATGTGATCATGCACCTCTCGCACGTCGGCGCCTGCACCGGCCGCGACCATTTTTCCGGCTGGAGTCTTGATTGGCTTCCCTTGGGACTGGGGTATATGTCCTTCATGCGTCGATTTTACGCTCCGGCCGACGCTCGTGCCGCGTTTATCGCCGTGAAAGACGCCGCCGCAGGATATGGCGCGCATATCGTCGCCATTCCGCGAGACAATCTGCCGATTCTGACCAAACAGGGCACGGATGAGCCGTTGTTTAAAGCGGCCGACGATTTTGAATCGGTCACGCAGGTCCGCGCGAATGATGGAGCGAAGGCTGCGATCGTCAGCGTTGGCGCCCCGTCCTACTTGGCGATTGAGGCGGCGGACAAGTTGCAGCCCGAAGGAACGGCGGCTGATGTTTACATCGTGAACGGTTTTCCGGTGGCGGACGACTTCTTCGATGGCCTGGGCAAGAAATATCCGGGCGGCGTGGTCACGGTTGAAGATGGTCTGATTGGCGATCGCAATTCCGGCGTTCGAGGATTTGCGGCTTACGCGGCGACCCGGCTTTACGACAGCCATGTTCCGATCAGCCATGTGGGCATCTGCAACCCGGCGGTCGCGCCGTCAGAGCACTTCCATCTGGTTTGGGAGCATTTCGGCATTACTGCCGATAACATTGCCAGCCAGGTTAAATTGCTGGCTGGATAGATCGCAGCAAACGCACGTTTTTAATGCAAAAAGGCCGCTCAGCAATGAGTGGCCTTTTTTTGCGAAATATTGGAAAAGGCTTCGTTCAGGCTTTGCCGGTCTCGATTTTCTTGAGAATGAGTCCGATTGCTTCAGTGAGTTGGTGCATCTCAAAGGGCTTCCAAAGCACCAGCCCCCTAATGCCGCGGATGAAGTCATTCACTTCCTTGTCCGTCTGGTGGCCGGTCATGAAAACAAAGCGTTTGCAGAGGCGCGGCTTCGTGCGTTCGACGGCTTTGTAGAACATATCGCCCCGCATGTTTGGCATGACCATGTCGCACAGGATCAGGTCGAACGACTCACCCATGACCATTTTGACGCCTTCGACGCCGTTGTGAACGACCGCAACTTGATAACCTTCGAGCTCGAGGAAAACGCGCAAGACCTCCGTCAAATTCGGGTCGTCGTCGAGAACGAGAATCTTCTTCGGCGATTGTGGCAGCTCCATGTCGTCCACATCATGAGTTCTTTCCTCGCCGGGAATGAATGGCCTATTTTGCATTTGCTTTGGTCAGTTGAAGTGGAGGCTCTTCGAGTTAATTCAAGAATATCACCCATTTCGGCTCTAAAACGAACCCAGAACAAGAACGCCATTTAAGAGGGGTGTAAAGAGAAAAAATAGTGGCAGAATTTGTGACTTCGATGGCGTGCCTAGATGAATTCGAGGCCAAACCGTAGGGGAATTAAATCAGTGCGGAGCGCAAGAAATCTGGAAAATGGTACGCGAGAAAGGAATCGAACCTTCAACCTACGGCTTCGGAGGCCGTTGCTCTATCCAATTGAGCTACCCGCGCGCCCGGAAGTCGTGAAAATTAGGGCAGATCGCCGGTGTTCGCAATGAGATTTCTGAAGCGTTGGTATGCCGAAAGATCGAAGCAGAGCGATCTGCTTTGGATCTGTCGTCGCAGCCGGGTGAGGGCGCTCGAATAATCACTTGAAACGATTTTGAAGAATGGACTTGCGGTCGCCCAAGGACGTTTGTAGGTTGCGCGGCCTTTGACGCACCCATAGCTCAATTGGATAGAGCGTCTGACTACGAATCAGAAGGTTTCAGGTTCAAGTCCTGATGGGTGTACCACATTGCTTCCTGGTTGAGATTGCCAATTATTTGCGATTGTCGCGCCGGGCGACACGCTTCTCGATTTCCAGTTGAGTTTTTAGTTGCTGCGACGATATTTTCCCATATTTTAGCAAGCGTTCAAAGCGGCGCCCTTGCAGTCTATTGCCACGTGTACACATTTGAGTTAACCCCTGATTTTGGAGGCCTACTGTGGCGTTAAGCGACGACTATCTTGTAGACCAACTCATCGACATGGGTGTCATCTCCGATGAGGAGTTGGTGGAAGCCCAAACCGCGGCCGAAGAGAAAGGCGAGGGAGTGATCGATACGCTGGTCACGAAGGGGATCATCACGCTGGAGAATGTCATGCAGGCAAAGGCGGCTTCGTTCGGCGCGGAGATCATCGATCTCGCCAATTACACCATTCCGGATGATGTGATCCAGGCCTGCCCTCGCAACGTTGTTAAAAGTTACAATGTCGTGCCCGTTTTCAACACTCCGGAAACAATTACTGTCGCATTGAGCGATCCGTCGGATCTGGACACCATTGATGGGCTTTTCCACGTGCTGAAGAAGGACGTGGAGATTCGGGTGGCGACCGAAGAGGCGATACAGGGAGCGATTAAGCAGTATTACGGCACGGTGGAGAAAGACGGGTTTCAGGACATGCTCGCCACGGTCACTCAAGAAGCGCTGACCGATATTGAAGGCGCGATGATCGGCGACGACGATCTCGATGTGGACGCCGACGCGCCGTTGATCAAGCTGGTGAACAGCCTGATTATCGAGGCGTTCAAGATGCGCGCGTCGGACATTCACCTCGAACCGATGGAGCGTCGTTTCCGAGTTCGGTATCGGATTGACGGTGTATTGCAGGAGGTCAAGAGCCCGCCGAAGAAATTGCAGGGCGCGATCATGGGCCGCTTGAAAATTCAGGCCGCCATGGACATCGCTGAAAAACGAATCCCCCAGGACGGACGTATTCAAATGTCCGTGGCCGGCAAATCGATCGATTTGCGTGTCTCCTGCCTGCCTACGAACCATGGCGAGAGCATCGTCATGCGTATTCTGGACAAGACCGGTCTTAAGCTCGGACTGGCCCAGTTGGGATTTTTATCCGACGATCAACAGACCTTTGAGCGGTTGATTGGACTGCCCGACGGAATCCTCCTGGTTACGGGCCCCACGGGTTCGGGCAAAACGACGACGCTTTACTCCTGTCTGAACTATATCAATCGCCCTGACCGAAAAATCATCACGGTGGAAGATCCGGTGGAATACGTTCTTTCTGGAATCAATCAGGTGCAAACGCACGCCTCGGTCGGGTTGACCTTTGCTGCGGCCCTGCGCGCCATGCTGCGGCAGGCGCCCAATGTGATCATGCTTGGTGAGATTCGAGACCTGGAAACCGCTTCCATCGCAATTAACGCCTCGCTCACGGGTCACTTGGTTTTCTCCACGTTGCACACGAATGACGCCCCGGGCGCAGTTGCCCGGTTGATCGATATCGGCGTGAAGCCCTTCCTGGTGGCTTCGTCCACCCGCGCGTTGATGGCTCAGCGGCTTGTTCGTACGATCTGCAAAAAATGCACGATGCCGACCGAATACGATCCGGGCGTGCTTCATGCAATCGGTATTGACCCGGCGAACGTCACCGAGGAAACCAACTTCCGCATTGGCGAAGGTTGCAATGAATGCAATCGCACTGGGTATCGCGGCCGTTTTGGCGTTTTTGAAATTTTTATCGTGGATGATGAAGCCCGCAAGCTGATCTACGACAAGGTCCCCAGTTCCGTGCTGCGCGCGCGGGCGCTGGAAATGGGCATGCGATCCTTGCGCGAAGATGGCGCTCGCAAGGTGCTCTCGGGGTTGACGACACCGGCTGAGGTGATTCGAGCCACGGTGAGCGATGAAGAAGAAGGGGAGGGCTGACATTAGGCTGCGCCTCGAACCTTTGAGATTTATAAAACAACACAAGAAACCGACCTGACAGGAGCTATTTAAATTATGGGCGTATACGCAATGGCCGATTTGTTGCAGTTGATGGTGGATACCGGCTCCTCCGACCTTCATATTCGTGTTGGGATCCCGCCATGTATCCGTATGAATGGACTGCTTGAGCGTGTGGATGGACCGCCCTGCACGCCGGAGGAGACTGAGGAATTGATGTCCAGTATCGCCTCGGACGACAGCGTTCAGGAGGTTCGCGAAAATGGCGGCTCTGACTTTGGTTTTTCGTTCAGCGACAAGGCCCGCTTTCGGGTGAGCATCTTCAAGGCCAAAGGCACGTTCGCGCTGGTGCTGCGGCAGATCCCCACGGACTTGCTGACGGTCGCGCAGATCGGTCTCCCGCCGCTGACGGTCAAGTCGCTATTGGACAAGCCCCGCGGCATGATCCTAGTGGTCGGGCCGACCGGATCGGGCAAATCGACAACGCTGGCCTCGATGATCAACATCATGAACGAGACCTCGGACGAGGCTCACATCATCACGATTGAGGATCCGATCGAGTTTTATCACGACCACAAAAAGGCCGTGGTGACGCAGCGCGAGGTCAAAGTCGATGTCCCGTCATTTGCCGAAGCCCTGCGGCGGGCGTTGCGTCAGGATCCCGACGTGATTCTGGTGGGCGAGCTGCGCGATCTCGAGACGATTGAAGCGGCGGTCGCGGCGGCGGAAACGGGTCACTTGGTTTTCGGCACACTCCACACCACCGGGGCGGCGAAGACCATCGACCGTATCGTGAACGCGTTCCCGATGAACCAGCAGGAGACGATTCGCATTCAGCTTTCAACCGTGTTGCAGGCGGTTATTTCGCAAATTCTTCTGAAGCGCGCCGACAAGAAAGGCCGCGTTGCGATTTTTGAAATCATGATCAATACGCCTTCCATTGCCGCGTTGATCCGCGACAACAAGACCTTTCGTATCAACTCCGACATTCAGACCGGCGCGAAGTGGGGCATGGTGACCCTGGACGGTATGCTTGAGAAATACTACGATGAGGGGAAGATTTCCCGCGAGGACGCCTTGAGTAAATGCCAGGACCCGATCACCCAAGCGACAAAGATTCAGGAGGTTGATGATCGAAAGGCCGCTGAAGCGGCCGCTGAAGAGGCCGTCGGCGGCGCAAAAAAGTGATGAGCACCGCGAATGGACTGACGCTCACAGACGAATAATAGAAGTTTTTAGACATGGCTGAAATTGTTTCCAATCCATTGCTGGCCCTCGTCAAAGAGATGGGGATGATTGACGATCTCCAGCTGGAGGAAGTGCAGGAAGAGGTTTCCCGCAGCGGCAAGCCCATGGGCCAGGTGCTGGCGGATCTGGACGTGGTCCCCCTCGATCAGCAGCTCGATCTGATCGCCGACCATCTAGGCACGGAAGTGGTCGATCTTAAGGAAATCTCCTTTGAAGAGGAACTTCTCAAAACGATTCCGTCGACCACCGCCCGGATGTATCAAGTGCTGCCGATCTCTGATTGGGGCGACACTTTGCGGGTCACGATGGCGGACGTCTTGAACCCCTCGGTTATCGATGAGCTGGGGTTCATCATCAAGAAGGAGATTCAGGTGGTGGTGGCCGATCCAACCCAGGTGATGGATATCATCGACAAGCACTATGGCGGCGAGGGCGAGTCCTTCGAAGACATCTTGTCGGAGATTGGAAAGGATCGCGATCTTGAGGATCAGGCGTCCGAATTATCTGACTCCGAGGATATTACCGGGAGCCTGGCGGACATGGCGGACTCCACGCCCATCGTGCGATTCGTGAACCTGGTCCTGTTCCAGGCGGTTCAGGACCGCGCGAGTGATATTCATTTCGAGCCTTTCGAGGACGAATTCAAGATCCGTTATCGTGTTGACGGCGCGCTGTATGAAATGGCGCCGCCGCCCCTTTATCTGGCAATGCCGGTGATTTCTCGTTTGAAGATTGTCGCCAACTTGAATATTTCCGAACGTCGTCTGCCTCAGGATGGGCGCATTTCTCTGCGCATCGCGGGACGGGAAGTCGACTTGCGTGTCTCGACCTTGCCGACGAAGTTTGGCGAATCCGTCGTGTTGCGTGTTTTGGACCGAGCCAATGCGACGCTCGATGTCGACAATCTGGGTTTCCCCAAATATATCCACGATTTCACGATCGACGCGATCGAACGGCCCAACGGGATTTTTGTGGTGACCGGTCCAACCGGTTGCGGCAAGACGACCACGCTTTATGCCTGTCTGGGCCGAATCAACAAGATTGAATCAAAGCTGCTCACGGCGGAGGATCCGGTCGAATACGACATGGAAGGGATCATGCAGGTCGCCATTCATGACAGCGTGGGCATGACCTTTCTGGCTGCTCTGCGCTCCTTTCTGCGGCAAGATCCAGATATTATCATGGTCGGGGAAATGCGCGACTTTGACACGGCGCAGATCGCCATCCAGGCATCCCTCACCGGTCACTTGGTCCTAAGCACGCTGCATACGAATGACGCGCCATCAGCCGTGACTCGACTTGTCGATATGGGCGTTGAGCCGTTCCTGGCTTCGTCCACGCTGATTGGAGTGTTGGCCCAACGGCTCGTTCGCACGATTTGCAAGAAATGCCGCGCGCCGTTCGAGCCAACCGAGAATCAGTTGAATCAGCTGAATCTTTCTCCGTATGACGTTGGCGATAAGGTCTTCTATTATGGCCGCGGTTGTCAGAATTGCAGCGACACTGGCTATCGCGGTCGCGGAGGCATCTATGAATTGCTGCAGGTTTCCGAACCGATTCGCATGCTGATCAACGAGCGCGCGCCCCACGTTGTTCTGCGCCAAAGGGCGGTCGAACTGGGCATGTCCACGCTTCGAGATGACGGACTGCGCGGAATTTTCAATGGTGAGACTACGATTGAAGAAGTGCTGAAATACACCTGATCAGCCAAGCGGCAACGGCCGCGACAAACCAACCAACTTACCTTATGCCGAAGTTCCAATATGTTGCCATGGACTCCCATGGCAAGGAGACGAAAGGCACGCTCGACGTGCCGAACCAGAGCGAGGCGATCACTCGGCTGAAGGAAATGGGATTCTTTCCCACCAAAGTGGTGGAGGCCGACAAGCCCAAGGAAAAAGGCGCTGAGAAAGGCAAGGGCGGAGGCAAAGGGGCCGGGCCGAAGAAGAAGGGCGGGGGCGGTGGGATGGTCATTAAGATCCCGTTCATTGGCGGAAGGGTCAAATCCAAGGTTCTCACTCAGTTTACGCGACAGCTTGCGACGCTGGTGGACGCGGGATTGCCCTTGTTGAGGGGCTTGCGAGTGCTGCATCGACAGGAACGGCACGCGACGTTGAAGGGTATCATCGATGAATTGGCGATCGCGATCGAAGGCGGCAGCACGTTCTCCGAAGCTCTTTCCCAGCATCCCAAGGTTTTCAATCGGCTTTTCGTCAACATGGTCAAAGCGGGTGAATTGGGCGGTGTTCTGGAAGTCGTGTTGACGCGTCTTTCAGAGTTCATGGAGAAGGCCCAGAAGATCAAGGGCAAGGTTATCGCCGCCATGTTTTATCCGGTGGCGGTGCTGGTTGTCGCGACGGTCATCATGGGGGTGCTGATGGTTGTTGTCGTGCCCAAGTTTGAAGCGATTTTCATGGACATGCTGGACGGCGAAGACTTGCCTGATTTCACCCGGTTTGTCCTCGCTATCAGTTCGCAGATGAAAGACAACTTCTTCCAGACAGTCGGCATAGTTGTCGGTTGCTTTATTGCGTTCATCATCTTTGGGAAAACCCAATTCGGCCGCCGCGTCATTGACAAGCTGAAGATGAAGATGCCGGTTCTCGGGCCGGTTTTCAGTAAGATCGCGATCGCCCGTTTCGCGCGCACGTTGGGCACCTTGGTCAGCAGCGGCGTTCCCATTCTACAAGCGTTGACCATCGTGAAGGAAACCTCTGGCAACGTGATCGTGGCCAGTGCGATCAGCATGATTCATGAAAGCGTGAAAGAGGGTGAAACGATTACGCAGCCGTTGGAGGAGGCGGCCGTTTTCCCGCCGATTGTTGTCAGCATGGTTGACGTTGGCGAACAGACAGGCGCCCTGCCGGAAATGTTAATGAAAATCGCCGACACCTACGATGAAGAGGTCGACAACGCGGTGGCGGCTATGACGTCGTTGCTGGAGCCGATCATGATCGTGTTTCTGGCCGTGATTGTTGGCAGCATTGTTATCGCGATGTTTATGCCGCTGATCGTCTTGATGGACAAGATGTGAAACTGGCGTCGGGAGGAGAGGCATTCAATATGACTTGTTCATGCTCTCGACATAGGGGACGAAGTGGTTGTTCAGCGCGGAGTTCCATCCGCAAGAGGCGCATTGCCAGTATGATGCGGAAAAAAAGGGCCGCCGATTTGTTTCGACGGCACGTTTGTTTGGATAAATTGATGAAGATTAAATTGACATCCCACTGCTCTATCTGTAAATACATTGTATTCACATTGCATGGGCGTTTCATTTACGATTGAACTCATATGGAGTTTGATTGGAACAGTCCGCCCTTCAAGTTGAATGGTTCTTTGACGTTTAGAGACATTGAAGAGTCCTTTGAAGATCCGTTTGCCGTGCGGTTGCTCCCGGATTCTCCAAGATTCGCATCGCAGGCCCGGTTTTTTAACTTGGGGCAGTCGGCGAGGGGAATTGGAATATTGAGCGTGTATCGGACCAACGGCAAAGTGTTTCGGATTGTGTTCGCCCGCAGATTTGAGCCGGAAGAGCTGTATTTTTACGAGCGCAAACGAGAGCAAATGCTGTCGTAGGCCGGTGGAAGCCGTGCAATTTTCAATCTTTGAAGCAGGTGTTGGCGAAGGGCGATTTCATTGGCGCGCTCACGATTCCGCAAAAAATTCAATAAAATGAAAGAATTGACCAATTGGGAGGATGTTCCCCTCTTTCAGAACGAAGAGGTCGAAGCGGCCTTTTGGGCGAGCAATCGCCTGGAAATTCGGCTGATGGAGTCGGCGGTGGCCAAGGCTTCAGGCTCGTCGGAATCGATCACGATCACCTTGCGGATGGATCCGCGCATGCTGGCTCGGATCAAGCGCCTGGCCCGATCCCGTTATTTGAATTATCAGAGCATGATCAAGCAATGGCTGAGCGAACGGATGGAGCAGGAACTGGGGAAGAATTAAGTCGTTGTAGGCCTGGAAAAAAGATGTTTCGCATAACCAACGAAATCAGATGAAATACACGACCAGATCACAAAAACAAAAAACGGGGTTTACGCTCATTGAGCTACTGACGGTCATTGCGATCATGGCCATCGTGGCCGGGATGGTAGTCGGTTTGGCGGGAGTGGCGGGCAAGAAGAAACGCATTGCCAGGACTCAGGCCGAATTGAATCAGCTGGTGACCGCGATCGACAGCTACTTCGCCGAATACAACTCCTATCCGCCTCAGGTTAACGGAAGTTACGGAGTCAACTCCCTGTATCACGAATTGATTGGCACGCAATATACCGTCGATCCGACGCCGGCAAATTCCACGTTCAAGACGCCTGACGGACGATTGACATTGAATGTGGAAGCCGTTCAGGAGTTTTTTGGCATGGGCGGCTTTGCCAATGTCAATGAAACCGGGGCCGCGAAGAATTATCTCTCAACGATTTCCCCGAACCAGACCGCTTTAATTAAGATTACCGACCCTTCATTATCGGCGTATACCGCGCAAATTTTAATTGTTGAGGCGGAGGCCCCCCCAGGGAAAGCGATAATGGCGATGGACCCGGGTTTGACGGATCGGTATGGCGCGCAAGATATCGAAGGAAAGCCCAAGACGGTCAATCCCTGGCGTTACAACTCATCGAATCCCTCCAATAACCCCAATTCCTACGATCTCTGGGCCGAGATTCGGGTTGGAGATGAGACGATCATCATCGGAAACTGGGACAACTGAAGCGAACCCCTTGAGACAGCAATTTTAAATGAACAATCGAAACCGCAAATTCAATCGAGATCAGCAGGGGTTCACGCTGATAGAACTTCTGGTCGTTATCTCCATCATCGCTATTCTCGCGGGTCTGTTGTTGCCGGCGATCGGTCGGGTCAAGACACGGGCCAAGGTGGCGTTTACCCGCGTCGAAATGGTTAATCTCGAATCCGCGATGGCCTCCTACGAGACCGATCTCCAACGCCCTCCGGCGTCGGATAATGTCTATACCAGGTCATCCCTGGCGAATCCCGATTTCACATTTGGCACAGCTGGCACGGGGTATCCCGGGCTGATCGTCACCAACGGTTCCTCTGGCGGCGTGACCCCCACGACACCGCTGGACGCCAACAACAATGAGATTACGGGCATCCTCATGGCCTTGACCCAATTCCGCAATTCGACGCCGACGGTCAATTTGCTCGATGCGTTGAATCCCAAAAAAGACCCTTACCTGAACGCCAAACAGGTCGACGGTCAAGGAGCCAAAGGGATAGGAACGGACGGCGTTTATCGCGATCCCTGGGGAAATCCATACATTATCACGATCGACGCGGATTTTGATGGATTGTGCGAGGACAGTTTCTATCGCCGGCAAATGGTTTCGCAATCGGCCCTCAACTCACAGACAGGACTCAATGGCTCTTTTAACGACAGTGATTCGATGGGCAACAGCGATAGATTTCGGGTGCAAACCAAAGTCATGATCTGGTCGTTTGGTCCTGACGGCAAAGCGGACCCTAATTTCAGGTCGGACTACGAAGGCCCCGACGTCTCCGGGGAGAAAGTCAGCAATTTGGACAATATTCTCAGTTGGGGCGACTAAGCATGAACGTTTCTCAATCCAGCGCATTCTCCGACGATCCCGCCCGCGAGGTCTCGGTCGAATGTCGCCGTTCGCGAGCGGTGGCGCGCGGGTTTACGCTGATTGAGATGCTCGTGGTGCTGGCAATCATCGGGATTATCGCCGGGATCAGCATCGGGCCGATTAGCAAGCTCATGAAGAACGCGGGCATGCCGGTCGCACAGCGGCAGTTGCGGGATGTGTTTGCCTACGCTCGCAATGTGGCATTGAGCCAGCGGTCGACTGTCTACGTCGTGTTTGTGTCGCCGGAGATTACGGACTCAATCGCGAACCCCACAAACCAATGGGCGGGCAATGATTTCATATTGTTCAATCGCGGGGTTGGGGCGCAGGGGACGGGCTACGCGCTGTATGTGAAGCGGAAAGTGGGCGAACAGCCGGGCCGCAATAATCCCGAGTATCTGACGGATTGGGAATACTTGCCGCAGAATGTATTCGTTCACTCGAACGAGCTTTACAACGTGAATCACTTTAAGACGGAGTTGCTTCGTTACCCTATTTCCGGGAGCACCAATCAAGTCACGCCCGTCGTCGGCGGGAAACCCAACTACAACGTGATGACTCTCCCCTTTGTCGCCTTCGATCCGCGGGGTCAGTTGGCCTCCGGCAAGGACGCGTTTATTCCGTTGAGCGAGGGAAGCATTTTGCGGACGTTGAATCTCGATGGGACCTATCGGCATGTTTTGCCCAACGTGGTGGAGCAAAAGCGACGAATTCTGTCAGGGCAGATCATCCCGGGGGTCCTCTACTACGTTCGCTACAACTCGGGCGACATTGACTACAACGGCAACCTGATCGCCGCCGGGGAATCATTCGTCGGCGAAACCAGCGTGGCGAATTTCTCCATCGCAAACGGCGCTCCGCGAGTGGACATTTTCGAGGGCATTCACATCAACTGGCTCACTGGACGGGCAAAAATTCGTCGCCCGGAATTGAAATGAACGTCAAAGACACTAACACGACGCGAGCGAACTCCGGTTTTACGCTGGTCGAAATCGCGATTTCCATTGCGGTGGTGGCGTTCGCGCTCGTGGCGATCATCGGTGTGCTCCCCACCGGGCTGCAGGTGCAGAAAGAGAATCGGCAGGAGACGAGTATCAACCAGGACGCGCCACTCTTGCTGGAAGCGATCCGCACCGGCGCCACCAACGTCCACAATTTGGCCGCCAATCTGGAGTATATACAAACCCGATTCCAATACGGACCGACATTCGATCCCTATTATCCGGTATTGACCGGTCCCTTGCCGACGGGCGCGGTTCCGACCGGATTCAACACCGCCTTTGGCCTGACCCCCCGGACGGATGTGACGGGATTGCCGGGCAGTTTTTCGCAGTATGAATACCATTCTGGCGCACGAGATATTATTGGGCATTTGAGTTGGCCCCGCAACCTGACCAACCCTCCTCCTTTCACCGGCACCGCGGTCATAAATGTGAGTCACAGGGCTCGCTTCCTCGCGAACAGCGGCGGTTCGCTGGCGCTGGAGGCGGACAAGGCCCGCAAGCTTGCGTTCAGTTATATCGTTACCTGCGAAATCATTCCGCATACTCGGATCGGAAGCCCCCCGGGTTCGGGACTTCTCTCCAGGAATCTTTACGATATCCGGCTGGTATTCCAATGGCCGGTCATCGGTCCGCCCAACCCGATCTTGGAGAAGGTGGGCAGGGGGCGTAAAGTCTTTCGCACGACGGTCGCTGGTCAGCTTCTTCCAGCGCCGGACACCGATCCGGCCCCGGGCAACCAAAGCAGTAATTACTTTTTCCATCCGTTTCAATACGGACGCATCCAGCCATGAAACTTCTGACGCTCATGACGCGGCAATCGGCGAATCGATGCCGGCGGGGCATGACCCTGCTGGAATTGATGGTGTCGATGGCGATCTTGACGGTGATCATTCTGGGGCTGTACTCGATGTTCGAACAGACGCAGAAGGCCTTGCTTCGAGGCGGAGAGGAAATCGACGTGCAGGAGACCGGGCGCTCGGCCTTTCGCGTCATTCTCAGCCAGGTGGACGAAGTCGCGGCAGCGGGCGTCTATTACGCGACCAACTACAGCCAGCCTCCGACCGCGCGCTACCGGGTTTTCAGCACTAATTTCTATGTCGCCGCGAACACCAACGCGCCGTTTTATGCGGCGCGTCCATGGTATTACTTCCCTAACGGACGGCCGAAGGATAAGCGGTATCTGCAGCAAGACCTGATTGGCGGAGAGACGCAGCAGCATCAATTGCAGGATTTCTTTTTCCTGACGCGGGAAGGCCTCGACTGGAAATGCACCGGTTATTTCGTGCGGGCGACCGCCGAACCGAGCCGGGGCATGGTGCCGCGTCCGGCGGATGCCATACTCTGGCAGCAGGGAGTCGGTTCGCTCTATCGCTTTGAGATGAAGATGAATTACCTCCGGATGGACAATGAGTTCCTGCAGACGAACATCGCCAATTTCTTCGTCAATCCCACCACGGGCAGCACGGTCGACGATCCCTCGGCCTCGAGAGACTTTTCAAGCATACAGCGGGTTGCCGACGGGATCATGCACATGCGGGTGGGTTGCTACACCAATGGAGCGCTGGTCCCGTTCGTCGACACGTTGAACAACATCACTCTCAGAGACAACGACCCCGCCGATTTCGTGACGCTCACGAACGGGCAAAGCCCCTCGCACATCACGATTGAGATGGGCGTCCTGGAGCCCAAGACGCTGGGGCTGGCGCGCGCCATCCCGGGCGGAGTCGGCGCCAGTAATATCCTGCGTCGAGCGGCCGGAAATGTGCTGATGTTTCGACAGCGGGTGCCCGTGCGGACCCGCAACGACCGAGGTTTTAAATGAATCGTCAAGACGAACGCGGAATCGCCCTGATCACGACGCTCATCATGCTGTCGTTGGTCACCTTTCTGTCCGTGGCCTTTCTTACCCTCACGCGGCAGGAGCGCGCCACCGTCCAGGTGCAGACCGAGATCACGATCGCAGAGGAGATTGGCAGGGGAGCGGTCGATCGAGCCGTGAGCGATGTGTTCACCCAGATGCTTTCGACCAATTCGCGGCATTTCTACAATTTTATCGTCTCCACAAACTACGAGCGTCCCGGCGGACTGGTGCCCGGCGTCGCCAGCTATGCGAACGCCAGCTACCGAAACAACAGCGCAGGCGATTACGAAGGCGGGCCGTTGAACGCGGCCGACACCGTGCGGAATCTTCTCAACCTCCACGACGACCCGCGGGTTCCGGTCTACGTCAATGTGGATCGCAGCCGCGATGCCAGCGGCAGGGAGACCATCGATCGCACCATGGGCGGTCAGGAATTCCGTCATTTCGTCGATTTTAATCGGAATGGGCAGTTCGAGCCGACGAGACTCGTGCTCAACACCAATTATCCGGGGGGGGTGGAGACGGTCACGGCCGGCTTGCTTCGCGTCGGCGATCCGCATTGGCTCGGCATTTTGGACAAACCCTATACGAACCATACCGGCACGAACCGCTTTGTCGGTCGCTACGCCTACCTCGTCATGCCGACCAGCAAGTCGCTCGACATAAATCGCATTCACAATCAGGCGCGGTTGTTGGGCCAATCGAGCCCCAGCGCGGTAGAGGAGGGCTATCGTCGCAATCACGGCGTTGGCGACTGGGAATTGAACATGGCCGGATTTCTCGTTGAGCTCAACGGAGCCGCTTGGAATCGAACCGGCAGTCAGTACGACTATCAGCTCTATTTTGCCAACAATGGCGACGCATTCAACCACGCTCGCGACCTGTCCCGCGCCCGCTATCAGTTTTCTCCGTCCGATTCGTTTGATTTCGGAAATCTCTTCTCCTTCGCCGATCAGTATCCGCTCGGGTTACCCGCGCAGCCCTCCTACTTCTGGCAAACGGCCAATCACTTCGACATGTATGGCAACGGACCGCTGGCCCTCACGCCGAGCCTCTCGCTGGGGCTGTCTGGCGGAACCGGAAATCTCATTAACGGCGACGACCTTGGGCTGCTCGATCCGACCGGCAACAATTCGCCCTGGTTTGCCAGCCCGATGCCCAGCCCCTTCTTTGATATTCAGGAGCTGCTCAAACAAGATCCGACGGTAAACACCGTCTACCAGAATTTCACCGATCGACTACGCGTTCATGGCGCCCTTGCCGGCCATCACGATCGCTACACTTTCTACCGACTCATGGCGCAGATGGGTACGGACTCCAAGGATCCGGAGCCGAACAAGTTCAACCTCAATTACCTGAACTTTCTTCCGGAGAACACCTCTCAGAACATCAACGGCCAATGGACCAACTACAACCGGCCCCAGCACTTGTTGGACATGTGGCCGGAGCGACAGAACGGATTTGTTCCCTGGCTTCAGGCGGACATTAATGGCGTCACCAATTACTTTTTTGGATTTGTCGCCGACACGCTCCTGAAGAAACGCTTCGGCCTGTCGTTTCAGGACACTCGCGCCAACAATCAGGGGCTTCGTTCGACGGTCGCCATTCCGGTCTGGGACAGCGGCACCCGGAGCAATCTCTACACCTCTGCGGTTCATCAGACGCTGCAGCTTGCCGCCAATATCTACGACGCAACCACCGGCCAGAATTATCCCGAGTGGCAGCCGAGCGTCGGCTATGTCGTCGGTAATCGCGTCCTTTTCGCCGGCCTTGCCTACGAGACGACGGCCGGTTCGACGGCCGGTGTCTCGCCGAACAGGGAGCCCACGTCATGGACGATTCTTCCGCATATGCCCTCGGTGTTCCGGCCTCAGTTCGATGTGATTACAAACGCGATGGGCGGCGTGCTGCGGGTTCAGATCACCAACTACGTGCATCAGTTCGGCACCAATTACCTGGCGAACCAGTGGCTCGATCTGAATGATTCCAACAACAACCATTTGGTCGTGTTGCGCGACGCCATGGCGACCAACGTGGTGTCATCCGGCCCGAACGCGAATCTCCTCGGCGTGTCGTTGGTCGTGGGCGCCAAGAAAGGACTGCCGAATTTCAATGAACTGGGTCTGCTTTCGCGCGTTACCATTGGCCGCAAGATTGAAGTCACCAAGGCTATATCGGGCACCAATCGCACATTCAGGACGAACCTGATGTATACGCTGGGGATTACGAATCGCATCGTCGGCGAGGCGTGGAATTCCTATACGCAGGCCTATCCCAATCCGCTGCAAATACATTTCCGCCACTCCGTTCTGGGGCGGATCACCAATTCCGGCGGCGTGGTGCTCAAGGAGTTCGCGCCATCGACCTTTGTCACGAATTACACCCTGGGCGCCGGCGTATTGGGAGGCGGGTTCTTCGTCCCGTTGGGCTCTCGCACGGAAACCTTGATGGCGGGTTCGCAGTTCGTCCGCTCGGGCGTCCCGGAGTATTTCGTGCCGATCGGTGGTCCGTTCACGAATCGGACATTTGATCGGCCGTCGATATCGGTCTTCGACAGCCCGGACTGGCATTTCACGGCCACACATCGAATGGCCTTTTGGATCGTCGACGCGGCTCAGAACCAGGTCATCGATGTCGTCAGCCTCAACGATCTGACCAGCTATTTCGATTTGACCCGCGAACTGCTCAATCGCACCTCGCTGTCTGGCTTGTGGGAGACGAACCGGCCGGGCGGCACCAATGATATCACGGTGCCCACGTTTGGGGTGTTGGAACAGCTGCTTTACGCCGGGGGGTATCGCGGCATCAGCGAGACGGAATGGAAGGGCTTTGAAGACCTGGCGCCCACGGCCGAACAGGCGGAACGGTTCCGAACCTTCTTCAATCGCTCCGACACGAGAACGAACACACAGGCTCCCTTTCAGGCGTTGCGCTCGTTGTTCACGTCGACCTCCTGGGGCGCCAACGATCCTCTGGTCCACTATACTCGCCAGGATCTGACGGATCCGAATCGGCCGGTCATCGTTGAGGTCGTCGAACCACCCAGCTTGCCGACCATTCTGACTAACACCTTTGCCGGTCTCAACCGACGCTACAATCCCTGGGGCGGGCGGCGGATTCCGGGCCGCATATTCGGCACGAATTCGGAACCCGAGCACATTGCCTACAATCATACGATCAAGGACCCTGGCGTGCGCTGGTCGGATGACTGGAATTTCCCGACGCACAAGATGGCCCATGCCGGTTGGCTGGGCCGCATCCATCGAGGCACGCACTGGCAGACGGTTTATCTCAAGGCTCACATGGCTCCGCTGATCGAGCCCAATGGATTGCCCGATCTGTCCTGGCGTCAATGGGCGGGCACGTCGCTGACTCATCCGACCAACGACTGGGAGTTGATGGATCTTTTCACGGCGGCCCCTGTTCCGTCCGCAGCCCGCGGGTTGCTCTCGATCAACCAGACGAACAGCGCCGCCTGGTATGCCGCGCTTTCAGGTCTGATGTTGCTGACCAATACGATTGACGATTTCGAAATTGGCCCGGGGACCAACGGCTTTGCCACGCTCGGCAACGGCCTGGGCTCGTATGTTCTGGATCCCCGTGAAGTCGCTGTGCGAACCATCGTCGACGGCATTCACCGCTACCGAAGCCAACAGAAAAACGGCGTGTTCACCAATTTAGGACAGATTCTTGGAGTCGCGGAATTGAGCATAGGTGAAACGAATTCCAACTCCCTCAATCAGAATCCTGTTTCGGCCAATATCACAAATTCCTCGCCCGTCATCTACCGGGGGCAACTGGGTGATGAGTTTTATTCCGATCAGGAGCAAAATGGCATTCCGGATTATGTCTACGAGCGGCTGCCACAGCAGCTTATGGGGCTGTTGAAGATGGAGGATCATCCGCAGCTTACCATCTACACCTGGGGGCAGGCTCTCAAGCCGGCGCGACGTTCGGTCATTCTGACGGCCGGACCTCTACGAGGCTTGGTTACAAATTATCAGGTGACAGCCGAGGTTTCCGCGAAATCGTCCGTGCGGATTGAGGGAGTGAATCCGGTGTTTGGTTTCGGTCCAAACAGCTTCCGGTCGCTCTATGAAATTCGAACCAATCCGCAAAATATTGCGGCGCCCAATCCTCCCGTTTACGACCTGCTTCTGCAGAATCGAATTCGCATCAACAAGATCGGTTTTCGGCTCCGGCATTCGCAACGCATGATGGCCCGCATCGACGGCACGCCGATTCGGTTCTACACCGGCACGACCGCCGGCGATTACCTGCCCCCGCCGCTCGAAGCGGGTCGGATTTACTACGTCGCAAACGCGAGAGCGGATGACTTTCAGATTTCCCTGACTCAAGATGGGAATTCAATTGTCAACCTGGCCAACAACGACTTTGGACAGGGCGTTCATCGAGTCACCACAGTGCCGCGCGCCGTGATTGAGGACCACAATCTGCTGTTCGCCGAATAAGCATGAGAGCGCGAACCATCACCGGACAACTTCGTATGTCGAAGCTTCCCGCTCGAATGCGAGCGCGGAGCCGCTCTCAATGTTCGCGGCGCGGCGGGACCGATCAGGACGCGACTCCGATCGCGATCGTCGCCTGGGAAATCGAAGAATTTCATTGCGACGTTCGTCAGGCGGACTCGGCGGACGCGATGGATCTGTCTGAGGGCGCGCGTGGTGTGCTTGCGGGAATGTAGTTATGAAGCGATTTAGACCCATCCTCTGGTTTTCGTTGTGCCTGCTCGTCTTTCTGGCGGCGGTTTTCCTCTGGCAGAGGTCGCTGGAACAGCGCATCGCTGAATCGTCGGATCGCGTTCAGCGAGTGGAAGTCGCGGCCGTTCCGGCGCCGGTCGCGCCGGTCGCGAAGTCGACTCAGGGCTCGTCGAGCATCGTCAGTTACTACGGATCGATTCCCGGGGTTAAAGTGAATCCCAAGGTCGTTCACGCGCATGCGACCGAGTCCAACCCTCATCGTCTCAGCAACACCGGCAAGAAATTTAGCGAGTTGATGCGTCGGGACAGGGCCATCCTGCTGCGCAATGCGTTTATCGACACCGACGCACCGGTTCGCGGGATGCCGATCCCGGACGGATTGAAGGCCGGGAAAAACGCCGGCGCCTACCTTGTGCAGGCGAGGGGCGGCATCACTCCGAGATTCCTTCAAATGCTGCGCGAGTCCGGTGCGACTTTTGCCCCCGGCGCCTACATCCCGCATAACACCTACGTCGTTCGCGCCGAGCCGGCGGCGGCACAGCGGATCCAGAGTTCGTCGCTCGTGCATCGGGTCCTGCCCTATGAGCCCTACTACAAACTCGACACCAAGCTGCTGGGCTACGCGGTCAATCGCGAGTTGCCTCCGTTTGGCGGACGCATGCGGGTGACGCTGTTTCCCGGCGAGCGGGACAAGGCTCTCGAAATCCTGGCCGGGACGGGAACGCAGATTCTCTCCGAGGAAGATACGCCCTTCGGCCCCTCGCTGATCGTGTTGCCTGAAATCGCCATCTGGACGGACCTGGCGATGATGCCTGAAGTGCAGGGCGTCGAACGACACACGGACAAGGTGCTGATGAACGATCTCACCCGCACCATTCTGCACGTTTCCACCAACTCCATCGCGCTAGATAATCACCTGAACCTGACCGGAACCAACGTGCTGGTGGCGGTCAACGATCAGAACGGCGTTGATGCCGGGCATCCGAACCTCACCACGAACCGCGTCAGTGTGGGGCCGCTCACGGGAACCAACGACACCGCCGGACACTTTACGTTTGTTGCCGGAATCATTGCCGCCAGCGGAGTGGGAGGGCCGACGGTCACAACCCTGGGGGACGGTTCACAGTCGATTCATGGATCGACGAACATGGCTAATTTCCGAGGCATGGCGCCCGAAGCGAGCATCTTCGGCCTGAACATCAACGGCGGTTTCAGTGAAAGCGATTTCAGTGAAATTCCCGCGCGCACCAATCTCTTTATTTTTGGGCGAACCAACACGCTGCTCATCAACAACAGTTGGGGCTTCGACGCCGTGCGCACTTACGACGCGAACGCCGCGATCCACGACGCTCGCGTCCGAGACGCCATTCCCGCTCACCCGGGCATGCAGCAGACGCTTCCTGTTTTCGCGGCCGGCAACAGCGGCTTTGGCAGCGATTCCGGCTCCGGAGGATTGTCCGATCGTATTCCCACGCCTTCTACGCTGAAGAACGGCATTACGGTGGGCGCGACCGAGACCCTTCGCGATATCACTAATGAATTCACGCTCACGACAATCTCGGTGACGAACACCTGCATCACCAACATGTCGGCGATTTATCGCGGTCGCACGGACTCCTCCAATCAGGTCGCCAGTTTTTCAAGCCGGGGCAATGTCGATCCCGGCGACGAAGGTCTGGCCGGGCGTTTCAAGCCGGATCTCGTCGCGCCCGGATCGTTCCACGTATCCACGCGCTCCCGGGACTGGGACTCCGCCACCGCGTATACCGCCGGCAATGTGGATTTCATCTATGTGACCTTCAGCAATGTCACGATCGCTCCTCTCCAGGTGCAATCCTTCGTCAACCTGGTGCCAATCAATGCCACGAATTTCCTGATCAATCCCGCCAATCAGATTCCGGCCAGTTTCAATCTTAACGTGTATACCAACACCGCTCCCGATCCCTCGTTGGACCCGACGATGCTCGCGGGCTCGGACTTGACGCAGTTCGAACTGACGCCCGCGGGCGTGGGGCTGTGGTACATCGATATCGAGAACACCAACGCGGGCATCGAAATCACCTTCGATATGGCGATGGTCCTGACGGTCACGAATTGTGCGCAGGATTTCAACCGGGCGCTCAGCAATTTGAACGAACGCGTCAGCGCTCATAATCCCGTGCCCGCCTCTCCCTATCGTTATGGTCCGAGCGGCACCAGTTTCTCGGCGCCCGCCGTTACCGGCATGCTGGCGTTGATGCAGGAGTTCTTCGAAGGGACGAATGTTCTCACCGACCCGAATCTGCGTCGCACTAACAGCGCGGCCATGATGAAGGCGCTGATCATCAACAGCGCCCGCTCGGTCAGCCAGCTTTACGACTACAACATGGAGTCTTCGATCAACTACCAGGGCTGGGGCATGCCGAGCCTCGTGCGCGCGA
Source organism: Limisphaerales bacterium (assembly GCA_047618185.1). GTDB lineage: Bacteria > Verrucomicrobiota > Verrucomicrobiia > Limisphaerales > JAYPEY01 > JAYPEY01. The sequence goes on along the minus strand of JBLHKZ010000021.1, from coordinate 354 downwards.
TCCCGCCCATCATGGCTACGGAGACAGACCCCAACCGCTGGCCGATTCAGATGTACGATCAGACTGGAAGCAACTCGCTGCCCTCGGATTTTGCGCATGAGTACGATCTCGTGGTCGCCGCTGAAGTGACCAACGCTCCGTTGCGCATCTCACTCGTCTGGACGGATCCCCCCGGCAATCCCGCCTCGTCCATCAAGCTCGTCAACGATCTCGATCTGGTTCTCAGCAACGTATTGACCGGCGATATCTATCGCGGCAACTCCTTCAACGGCTCAGGCGATTTCTCCGAAGTCGTTGGCGCGACCAACCAATTCCTTGATCCGACCACCGGCATGCCGATTCCGGGAGCCATCG
>JBLHKZ010000020.1:0-37222 GCA_047618185.1 Limisphaerales bacterium | reverse complement strand
TCGCCGACGGTTTCCGCTTTTGGCAGCGCCTTTTCGAGGTGGTCGAAAAGATTGTGGAAGACGACGTGTTCGGCGAGCAGGGCTTCGGTGATTTTCATGAAAGGAAAGGTGTGTGTGGCGTGTGCGCCGATTCTGTTTCTTTGCGCGCTGGGGCGATAATCCAAAATTGGCTTTAACGAGTTCGAATTTGCAGCAAATTGACCGGGCGAATGAATGAGTCCAACAACCAACGCAAAGCCATTCCCTGGTGGCTATGGCCCAATGTGCTTAATCTTGACGCCCCACTTGTCGCAGTGGTCTGGCAGGAAATGTTCGCCCGAATGGTTGGCGCGCCGCTGGGGGCGGAGCATCGATGGCTGCTATTCCTCGCTGTCTGGCAGGTCTATTTCGTCGATCGCTGGCTGGATTCCCGACGCGATCCGAAGATCCAGACCGATCGGCATCGATTTCATGGCCGGATTGGCGCGATCGGCTGGGTGGTTGAGGCGGCTGCGTTTGTCGCCAGTATCGTTTTGGCGATTCGTTGCCTGAATCAGGACGGCTGGGTTGGCGCGGCGGCGCTGCTGGCGTTGTCCGGCGTTTGTTTCACGATGACGCACGTCGGGCGATCACGCTGGTATTTTGCGTTGCCCAAGGAGCTTTGGATTGGCTCGATTTTTGCCTGCGGTTGCGCGCTTCAGCCCTGGACGCTTGCCGCTGATCGGCCGGAATGGTTGCCATGGTGCGTCCTCGCGTTCGGGATTCTTTGTTTTCTCAACTGCGCCGCCATCACGTTTTGGGAGAATCGGATCGAGGATCGGGAGAATCCCCGGTCACTGCTCAATCGGTGGCCGGGATTCCGGCGTTCGTTTCCGGTTGTTTGCGGGGCGCTCGGGTTATTTGCGTATCGCCTCGGCGGTTTGTATCCGGACGACATGGCCTGGTTTGCCGTTGCATTGGCCGTCGTTCTTGGCGCGCTTGGGCTCATGGTTCTGAATCGGCTCTATGCTCCGGGAAGGGCGCGAGCCTTGTGCGCGATGGCGGATGTCGTGCTGATGGCGCCTCTGCCGGTATTACTATGTGTGTAGCGGAAGGGGCCCAAGAGTAATTTCTGAGAAGCAAGGCCATTTCCCGAAGGCGAGGTGGGGCGAAGCTCCCGCTGAGCCGTTCGTCCGAAGTTGCCGTTCGGAGCCCAGCAAAACCGCCTGCCTTTGGAAACCGGTTGATCGCGTCCGTGAAAAATCGAGCCCCGGCTCAGCGCATGCGCGTCAGGATAGGAGAAGAGTTAGACCAGTGACTGCGGGAAATGCGACATGAATGGCGGCAGTGTTCCAAGAAAGGGTCGTAGCATCCGAGGTGACGAGGATCATATGTCTGGATTTGGACCCGAGTGTGAGCCTCGTCACCTCGGCTGCTACGAATTCTTTGGATTCCTTCGGCAGTTTGCGGATCTTGCGCCTTATCCTGACGCGCATGGCATCGTCCATTGTTCAAGAGCGGCAGAGGACAGCCGCACTCCATGACGCTGCCGCGAAATCGAATGCCCTTCCGCGTTCCGACAGGTTTTGGAGTGCGGCTGTCCTCTGCCGCTTTCCCGCTCGAACTTTCAAACAATCTTCGGGTTTTCATCAAATTTCCGGACAATTTGTCACCCACGCCCCTTATCCTGACGCGCATGGGCTCAGCGGGAGCTTCGCCCCACCGTGCCGGGCAAGGCCCGCGACAAGTTGATTTGATAATCGGTCTTGGCGTTCGGGTTGGACGAGCCGGCGAGTCCGCTCTCCGAATCAGGGACGATTTGCTCGGTTGTCAGCGGGCCTCGTTTCACGTTCGACGACCTCCCGATAGGCGGCGACGAGGCGTTGGATCAGCGGCGAGCGAAGGAGCGGCATCCCGTCGACCGAGTCGGCTTCGACGATTCCCCATGAACTGAGCGTGAGAAAGACGCCCGATGCAGTCCGGAGCGTCGCTGGTTCACAGGGATACTCGTAGCATGGAATTTCAAGCGCCTCGCAGATCTCCATGACGACCTCGCGTGTGACGCCGGGCAGGGAGCCGCTGGCGAGTGGCGGGGTACGAACCGTGTCCCCCTGGATCCAGAACAGATTGGCGGAGGATGTTTCGACGACTTCGTCGCGCTCGTTCAACAGGATGGCCTCGTCGGCGCCGGCTTGCGCGGCTTCGTCCTTGGCCAGCACGTTGATGAGCTTGTTCGAGGATTTGACGCCGTTGAGAGGGTTGTCGGATTCAATGCGAAAGCGAGACGTCGCCAGTGTCCAGACTGGAGGTCGGGACGCAATGGCCGGCGCGGAATGCGTCGTCATGACCAGGGTCGGCTTGTCGGCGCCCGTGGAAGCATAGCCTCTTTGGCCCGACCCTCGCGTCATCTGGATGCGAAGAATGGAATCGGCGGCCTGGTTGTTTTCGATCAGTTCGCCGGCGGCTGTGCGCAGCATGGCGTCGTTTGTCGGGCAGACGATGCCAAGCGCCTTGAGGCCATGGTGGAGGCGGCGAAGGTGGGAGGCCCAACGGAATGGGACGCCTCGGTAGACTCGCAGCGTTTCAAACAGGCCGTCCCCGTAAAGAAAGCCGCGATCCGTGATTGGGACCGTGGCGTCGGCTTCAGGCACGAATTTGCCGTTGAGAAAGACAACCATTGTCTAGTCGTTCGATCGGGTTTCGGTTTGTTTTGCGGGCGCGGTGGAAGCAGCGGGAAGATTCAGTGTGGCCAGGAAACCGGCGGCTTTGGCCAAAGTCTCGTCATATTCCGCCTCCGGATCCGAGTCCGCGACGATGCCCGCGCCCGCGTGGAACCAGGCCCTGCCTTGCGCGATCACGGCGGTGCGGATGGCGATGTTGAGCTGGCTCTCGCGATTGAATCCAAGGTAGCCGATGCAGCCGGTGTAGGGGCCGCGGGTGATTGGCTCCAGTTCGTCGATGATTTCCATCGCTCGAATCTTGGGCGCGCCGGTGATGCTGCCGCCTGGAAAACAGGATGAAAAGGCGCTGAAATGGGTGATGTCCGGCCGGAGCCGGCCTTCCACGGTCGACACCAGATGTTGAACCTGGGCGTAACGTTCGAGTCGGAGAAGATCGGGCGCCTGAACGGAGCCGTATTCACACACTCGTCCAAGGTCATTGCGCATCAAATCGGTGATCATCACCAGCTCTGCGCGCTCCTTCTCGCTGGATTGCAGTTCGTAGGAAAGGCGGGCGTCCTCGTCGGGATCGGCGGAGCGCGGGCGAGTGCCTTTGATGGGGCGGGTCTGGATGTGGGCGCCGCTCAGTTTAAGAAAAAGCTCAGGCGAAGAGGAGGCGATCTGGATATCGCCGCAGTCCAGCCAGGCGGAAAAGGGAGCCGGCGAGACGTCCGCGAGGCGCCGATAGAGCTCCCAGCTGTCGGCATCGAGCGCGACGTTGAGCCGATGGGCGAGATTTACCTGATAGATATCCCCGGCTCGGATGTAGCTCTGCGCTGTTTCGACCTTCGCGATGAATTCCTCGCGCGAAAGGTTGGATTCGATCGGCCCCGTCGTCGGCGAAAAAAGAGAATTCGTTCGGTCTTTCTCGCCCTCCTTCTCGATGCGATTTTGCCACCATTCAAGCCCCCGCCGGGCTTGCGACGCATCGCGAGATCCATCCGGGCGAAGGCCGGTCGAAACAATCCAGGTCTTGTCCAGCCGGTGATCGAAGGCGACGAGGCTGTCATGGAATCCCACACAGCAATCGGGCAGCTCCAGATCGTTCTCTGCGCGCCGGGGCAGACGCGGTTCCACGAAGTTCTTGAGATCGTAGCCCCAGAAACCGAAACAGCCTCCGAGTGGAAAGGGCAGGTCGATTTCGTCGAGAATTTCGTAACGCGCCATGAGCCCGTCGAGAACGCTCCATGGATTTCCGAATTGGCGCCGCTTGCCCTCGCTAGAGTCGATTTCGCAGAGCGAACCGTAGGAGCGCAGTTTCAAGAAAGGATTGGCGACGACGAAGGAATAGCGCGCTTGCGGGGAATTGAAGTCCCGGCTGCGCAGCAGGACGACGCCGTCCTCGCCACGCAGGCGCTCGACGAGCGTCTCGGGCGAATGCAGGGAGTCAATTTCCTGGATGAGCGGGCGCATGACGTCGATCAGTCGGTGTCGGTCTGGATGAGCGCGTATTGCATCAATGAATTATGCGCGCGCGCGGAAATTCTTCAACGAAATCCGGGCAGTGGGCTTCCCGGGGGGGGCGACGTTCAGAACTGCAACAGCTTGCGCAAACCCCGGTCGCTCTTGAGCGGGCTGACGAGCGCCAGGCAGATGTTTTCCGGACGGAAGAAATCGCGGGCGACCTTGCGGACCATGCCGGGAGTCACTTCGGCGATTTTCTTTTTCACTGCCGCGGTTGAGGAAACTTCGCCGTAACCCAAGTATTGTTCGCCCAACGCCATCATCTGGTTCTCAGTGCCTTCAAGATTCAGGTCGATCTGTCCGATGAGGTATTCGCGCGCGCGGCGCATTTCGGCGGCGGACGGGGCTTTCTCCAGAAATCCGCGAAGTTCTTGAACGATGAGTCTGAGGGCCCGGGGTAGGGCGGCGGTGTCGAGGCCGGCGGAAATGGTCAGCGTGCCGACGTCCTCCACGAGGCTGGCGGAACTGTAGATGCTGTAGACGAGACCGTGGTCTTCACGAAGGACCTGAAAGAGTCGCGAGCTCATGTTCTCGCCGAGCATGGCGTTGAGCAGGCGAAGGGCGTGCCGGCGTTCGTCGTGACGCGAGCAGACGCGAATGCCCATCGCAAGCTGGGTCTGTTCTACATCCCGAGTGACGAGTCGCACCCAGGGCTCCTTCTGAATGATGTCGACGGCGGGCATGGTTCGCGCCGCGTCGCTGGTGGGAATCCGGTCGGCGTAGCGCGTCACTTCCCGGACGATGTCGTCGTGTTTCAGATTGCCCGCCGCAGCGATGACGGTGTTTCCCGAATGGTAGTTTCGACGCAGAAATTCGACGAGATGCCGCCGGGTCATGCGATCGAGCGTTTCGTCGGTGCCGACGATGTTGCGGCCCAGTGGGTGATCGGGCCAGAGCGTCTCGTTCAGCAGTTCCTGCACGTGCAGATGGGGCTGGTCGAGATACATGAGGATTTCCTCCTTGATCACGCTGCGCTCCTTTCGGATCTCGTTCTGCGGAAAGGTGGAATTGAGAAACATGTCCATCAGGACGTTCAGCAGCTCGGGCAAATGATCGTGGCGAGCCTTGGAGTAGTAGCAGGTGTGATCCTCGCTGGTGAAGGCGTTGAGGTATCCGCCGATGCCCTCGACGGCCTGGGAGATCTGCAGGGGAGAGCGGCGGCGCGTGCCCTTGAAGAGCATGTGCTCGATGAAGTGGCAGACACCGTTGAGCGGCGCGGGCTCAAAACGCGAACCAACGCCGACCCAGACGCCAACGCTGACGCTGGCTCGCTGGGCCATGGATTTGGTGACGACGGCCAGGCCGTTGTCCAGTCGAGTGACTCGATACATCTCTTCCTTATGAAAACTCGAAATTCGAAATAAATATTAGTTGAACGCCGGAGCGACCTTTTGGGGAGGTCCAACGCGTCGACGGTAGCGCAGGATGATTTCAACGGCTTCCTCGACGGTGTCGACGACGGTGGCCAGTTCGATGTCGCCCTTGCCGATGAACTTGCCGCCTTCGAGCGTCGATTTCATCCACTTGATCAGGCCGCCCCAATATTTCTTTCCGAAAAGAATGAGCGGGAAATGGCTGATTTTGCGGGTCTGGACCAGGGTGGCGACCTCGAAGAATTCGTCGAGTGTGCCGAAGCCGCCCGGCATGTAGACAAAGCCCATGCTGTATTTCACGAAGCTGACCTTGCGGGCAAAGAAGTAGTGGAAATCGACGGGGATGTTGATCCACTTGTTGCCGGATTGTTCGTGCGGCAGGCTGATGTTGAGGCCCACGGATTTACCCTTGCCCTGTTTGGCGCCTTTATTGGCTGCTTCCATGATGCCAGGGCCGCCGCCGGTGATCACCGCCAGATCGTGTTTGGCCAGTTCCTTGGCGAGCGCGAGAGAGGCCTTGTAGTAGGGATCGGCGGGTTTGGTGCGGGCCGAGCCGAAGACGGTGACGGCGGGGCCGACCTGCGACATCGTTTCAAACGAGTCGACGAATTCGGCCATGATCCGGAAAATTCGCCAGGGATCCTCGTGTTGAAATTTGAGATTACTTTCGCTCATGGGCGGAGCATAGGGCGCGGGACCGGGCGGAAACAAGGCGGCAGATCAACCACGGTTGGTTTCTTGACCGCGGATTACTCGAATAACGCGGATGGAGAATAGGAGAGTTTCGAATCGGTGGGGTTGGGTGATTTGGCTTTTAGCGCGCAGCGCAACCATCCGCGTAATCCGTGGTAAAACTCTTTACAGCGGTTCGAACCCGGACAAGAAAAGCCGGAGCCTTTCGGCTCCGGCTTGAGAGGTTATGGGGCGGGATGAACCGCGGTTGGGCTCAGGAGCAGCCGAGGCTTTCGCCGCAGTTGAGGCACTTGTAGCAGGCGCCGTTGCGGACGACCACGTTGCCGCAGTTTGGGCAGGTCGGCGCGTCCTGTTGGAAATGCGCCACTGCCGCGCTCAGGCCGGCGACGCCGCTCGAAGAGGGCGCTTGGCTGTCGTTCTGTTCGGCCGCGGCCAGGGTGAGAAACTCTGTCTCGTCGGTCAGCGGCAACTCAGCGATCGGCCGGTTAACACTTTTTTTTTCGACTTCCTCCAGCCCCGGCATGTTGAGCTCGGGTTGCTTGGGCTCGTGCGCCTTTTTGTAGCCGTGGATGAATTCATTGGCCAACCAGCGGAACACGTAGTCGATGATGGAATCGCACTTGCGGATGTCCGGGTTCTTGGTGAAGCCGGAGGGCTCGAATCGCTGATGGGAGAATTTCTTGACCAGGGTCTTCAGCGGCACGCCGTGCTGGAGCGAGATGCTGGTGAGCGTGGCGATGCTGTCCATGAGTCCGCCGATGGTGGAGCCTTCCTTGGCCATCGTGATGAAGAGTTCGCCCGGATCGCCGTCGTCGAACAAACCAACTGTGAGGTAGCCTTCGTGGCCCGCGATTTCGAATTTGTGTGTCTTGGCCGTGCGCGTTTCCGGGAGGCGTTTGCGCAGCGGTTTGATCTCCTTCGCTTCGTGCGCCTCGATGGCCTTCTTCAATTCGACCATCTGCGCCTGGAGCGCGTTGACCTCTACGGAGGATTTGGTCTGCGTCTTGTCGGACGCGTCGTCCTTGTTCGTATTGAGGGGCTGTGAGCGCTTGGAGCCGTCGCGGTAGATGGCGACGCATTTGAGGCCCATTTTCCAGGCCTGCAGGTAGGCGTCCTTGATGTCCTCGACGCTGGCGCTGTTGGGCAGGTTGACGGTCTTGGAAATGGCGCCGCTGATGAATGGCTGGGCCGCGCTCATCATTTTCAGGTGGGCCATGTAATGAATGCTTCGCTTGCCCTTGAAGGCCTTGAACGCGCAATCGAATACGGCGAGGTGCTCGGCTTTCAGGCCGCTGGGGATCTTCTTGCCCTCGACTTCCACGTCCTCAATCGTGTCGTGCTCCTCGATGTGCGCGATGATGTCCGTGACTTGTTCGGCGGAGTAGCCGAGGCGGTCGAGAGCCGCCGGCACGGTGCGGTTGACGATCTTCAACATGCCGCCGCCGGCCAGTAGTTTGTATTTCACCAGCGCGATGTCGGGCTCGACTCCGGTGGTGTCGCAATCCATGAGAAAGGCGATGGTGCCGGTGGGCGCGAGCACGGTGACCTGCGCGTTGCGGTAGCCGGATTTCTTTCCGAGCTTGAGCGCGCCGTCCCAGGTCTTGCGGGCGGTGTCTTTCAGATAATTAAATTCCTCGCTGGCCTGAATGCCTTCGACCGCGTCGCGGTGCTGGCCGATGACGCTGAGAGTCGATTCGACGTTGTCCTTGGAAACGGGGTTGTCGATGCCGGTGCAACGCGCGTCCTTGTAGCCCTTGAAGGGGCCCATAACATCGGCGATGCGGGCGGATTGTTCGTAGGCGTGACCCGTCATGACGGAGGTGATTGCGCCGGCGAGCGCGCGGCCTTCGTCGGAATCGTAGGGCAGGCCGTAGCTCATGCAGAGCGAGCCGAGATTGGCGTAGCCGAGGCCGAGCGTGCGGTAGATGTGGGAATTCTCGGCGATCGACTTGATCGGGTAGCTGGCGTTGTCGACGACGATTTCCTGGGCCGTGATGTAGATGCGCACGGCGGCCTTGAAACGTTCGATGTCGAATGTGGTGTCCTCCTTCTTGAACTTCATGAGGTTCAGCGAAGCGAGGTTGCAGGCGGTGTTGTCCAGGAAAACGTATTCCGAGCAGGGATTGGTCGAATTGATGGCGTCGGTGCCCTTGCAGGTGTGCCACTTTTGAATGGCGCCATCGTATTGGAGTCCCGGATCGCCGCAAACGTGGGTGCCCTTGGCGATCTTGTGAAACAATTCGGAGGCGTCCTTCTTTTCGAGTTTCTCGCCCTTGACGGTGCGCGTCCACCATTCCTTGCCGTCGACGGCGGCCTGCATGAACTCGTCGCTGACGCGCACGGACAGGTTTTCGTTCTGGTACATCACGCTGCCGTAGGCGTCGCCATTGTAGGAACCGTCATAACCTTGTTCGATGAGCGCCCAGGCTTTCTGTTCCTCGAACTGCTTGGCATCGATGAATTCCTCGATGTCGCCGTGCCAGTCCTTGAGGGTGTTCATCTTGGCCGCGCGGCGGGTCTTGCCGCCGGATTTCACGACGTTGGCGACCTGATCGTAGACCTTGAGGAAAGACATGGGGCCGCTGGGGCGTCCGCCGCCGCTGAGTTTCTCCTGGCTGGAGCGGATCGGCGAGAGGTCGGTGCCGGTGCCGGAGCCGTATTTGAAAAGCATGGCCTCGGCGTAGGCGAGTTCCATGATCGACTCCATGTTGTCGTCGACCGACAGGATGAAGCAGGCGCTGCCTTGTGGGTATTCATACTGGGTCGCGGCGCGTTCGGCTTCGCCGGTTTCGCGGTTGTAGTACCAGTTGCCGCGTCCCGAGTCCTTGCCGACGCCGTATTGATGGTAAAGTCCAATGTTGAACCAGACCGGAGAATTAAACGCGCCGTATTGGTTGACGCAAAGCCAGGTCAACTCCTCAAAGAAGACTTCGCCGTCTGCCTTGCTGAAATAACCGTCGGCCACTCCCCAGTCAGCGATCGTGCGCGCCACACGATGGATGAGCTGCTTGACCGAGGTCTCGCGTTCAGGGGTATTCTGTTCGCCGTAGAAGTACTTGGAAACAACAACCTTGGTCGCGAGCAACGACCACGACTTGGGGACTTCCACATCTTCCTGCCTGAAAATCACCTTACCGCCGTCGTCGGTGATTTCCGCCGTGCGTTTTTCCCATTCAATCTGATCGAACGGCTTGATCCGCGCGTCGCTGAAAATGCGGTCAATCTTGAGCGTTTTCTTGGCTTTTCTGCTCCGGCTTTTGCTCACTTTGGGCGCTTTGGCGGCGCTGCGGCGGGCTTTGGCCGGGGTGGACGAAACGGCTTGGTCGGCGGCGTCTATCATATCGGTTCTCTTTATACGGTTTGGCTTGGCTGAATGGGTTGTGGCTTGCTCTTTTCTGGCGCGTAATTCTCTGCAATATTCTACATCTGGCGTCTAAAAAGGCCGTTAACTCAAGCTTTTCACCTGCTGAGTAACGGCTTACAGACGGCCCAACGGGTTGTGGGCGACCAAAAGAGTAACACTACCCATAGTGGCGTAAAGGATAAATTCTGAATAATTTCCCAAATAGTAACGTCTGCTTCCAACTGCTTTTTCATCAAGGACTTGCGTTTTTTGAAATGAGAAAGTGACTCTCCCAAGTGTGGATTTTGCTAATGCCGATTCATGACAATTCTGGGGAGCGGCAGGGGTGGTTTTCTTGAAGCGTAGGACGTGCGTAATCACCTCAAAAAATCCCGGAAAAGAAGCGCGAATCGGTGGTGGCCGACCGTTCTTCTAGGCTCTTCTTTTTTTCGAGCGGCTGCCGCGGAGCGATGCCTTCTTCGGAGGAGCTGCTCTGCGAATGGGCTTCTTTTTTGGGTGCCAGTCCTCTGGCTCCGCCGTCGTCTTTTTTCGTCGGCTTTGGCGCTCAGGTTTGGCCGTGCCCGGGCGGCGGCTGCGAATGGATTCCACCTTTTTGGGACGGGCCTTGGCCACAATGAACAGCGGGCATCCTTCGAACCCAAATGACTTCCTCAGTGATTTCGCCAGGTATTTTTCGTAAACCGGAGTGAACAAGTCCTTTCGGTTGACGAACATCAGAATCGTCAGCGGGGCGTTGTCGGTCTGAGTGGCGTAGAAGAATTTGAGCTGAGAGTTGCCGTCGGTCGGGGCCGGGTGCCGCGCGATGGTGTCGCGGATGGCGCGATTCAACAGCGAAGTGGGAACCCGCTGGCGAAGTTGCGCGGAGACATAGCGAATGGACTCCAGCAGGCGATCCAGGTGGAAGCCCGATTTGGCGGAGGTGAAAATGACGGGCGCGTAGTAGAGGAAGAACATCTTTTCCTGCACCCATTGACCAAATTGGACGAGCGTGGTCATGGGCGCCTCGACCTCGCCTTCCCTCCGGCGCTTGCCTTCCTTGGTTTCCAGCTTGCGCTCCCGGGTCTGCTCCTTGCGCGCCTCGACGACCTCTTCCGCCATCAGGTCCCATTTGTTGACGACCAGGATACACGCCTTCTTTTCCTCGGTGATCTTGTCGGCGATTTTCTTGTCCTGCATCGTGATGCCGTCTTCGGCGTCGATGACGAGCACGACGATATCGCTGCGCGCGATGGCGGATTCAGTGCGTTTGACGCTGAAGAATTCCACCGAGCTGTCGACGCGGCGCTTCTTGCGCACGCCGGCGGTGTCGATCAGCAGGTAGCTTTGTCGGACGCCGTCGGTCTCGACTTCGAAAGGCACGTCCACAGCGTCGCGAGTCGTGCCGGGAATATCGCTGACAATGACGCGATCGGAATCGGTTAACGCGTTGATGATGGAGGACTTTCCGACGTTGGGCCGGCCGACGATTGAAATCTTGAGTATTTTCTCGGCTTCGACGGTATCGGTTTCCTCGCCGTCTTCGTCGGTTTCGGCGGGGGATTCTGCCGTCGGCAGTTCCTTGAACGCGGCCCCTACCAGCAGGTCGATGCCTCTCGCATGGATCGCCGAGATTGGAAAAATGGCGTCAAATCCGAGGTCCGCGAAGGCGTCGATGCCGGGTTCCGCCTTGTAGTGATCGACTTTGTTGATGGCGACGAATACGGGCCGGCCGGTGTCGCGCAACCGCGCTGCCACTTCGCGATCCAGGGGCATGACGCCGTCCTGAACGTTGACGACGAAGATGATTGCCTCGGCCGCTTCGATCGCGACGTCGACCTGATCCACGGTCGCGCGGATGATGATGTCCTGCGTTTTTTCGCCGTGATCGAGGCCGATGCCGCCGGTGTCGATGAGAGTGTAGGGTTGGCCCAACCACTCGGTTTCCACGCTGATGCGGTCGCGGGTCACGCCGGCTTCATCGTGAACGATGGCGACGCGCTTTCTGACGATGCAGTTGAACAGGGCCGATTTCCCAACATTGGGTCGGCCGACGATGGCAATGATTCCTGGCACCCGCGAATCATGGGAGCGGGGCGGCTCGTAGCAAAGAAAATTCAACGGATCCTGCGCGGATCTGAAATAAACCGGGAGAATGGGTTCCAAACTCGGGTTCTATTTGCGCTTGAGGGCCGTCGTCGCCCCACGTAATCTCCGCGTCGTAATCCAACCTCTTTTAATCCAATGAGTGATAAAGTTTCATACGATCGCGTTGCGAATCCTCCCAAGCAGGGTAAGAGTTGCTGGTTTTATGGTTGTATCTCCCTGGCCGTCATCGGCGTCATCGGCATCGCGATGATGGTTGGCGGCGCGTTCTGGCTGAAGGGACAGGTGGAGAAAATAGCCCTTGAGTACACTGGGGAATCTCCGAACAAGCTTCCGGAGGTGACGTATACGGACGAGCAAATGGCGTCGTTGGAAGAGCGCATTACGAAGTTTCAACAGTCGACGACGAACAAGGGGCCGGCGGTCAACCTGGAATTGACGGGTGATGAGATCAACGCGCTCATCGCCAAACACATGGCGCTTCCGAACGGCGATAGCCCTGGGTATGTGGAATTGGATGGCGACAAAATCAAGGCGCAGATCAGCGTTCCGCTCGACCAGGTCGCTGAGACCATTCCCGGGATGGGGGCGCTCAAGGGGCGTTATTTGAACGGCACGGGATCCGTGAAAATTGTGGTTCAGGACGGGTATTTTGCCGCGTTCATTCAGGACCTGGAAGTGAATGGACAACAAGTTCCAGAGCAGTTTATGACTCAGGTTCGAAATCAGAACATCTTCAAGGATGCTCAGAACGACCCGCAAATGCGAAAAAACGTCGAGAGCTTTGAGAAGGTTGAAGTCAAGGACGGCAAGTTAATTGTGACTCCCAAGTCGTAGCGGGCGAACCGGAGATTTGAGAAGAGATTTAGCGATGGGCCTTGCGCGCGGCCCAGACGCCGGCGATCGCTCCGCTCAGGTGCGCCTCCCAGGAAATGAATCCTTCCCGCGGCAAGACTCCCCAGAAGATGCCTCCGTACAGAAAGAAGATGGCAATCGCGATGAAGGCCGAGCGCCAGCTTCTCATGAAAAATCCGGCGGCGATGAGGTAGGCGACCAGGCCGTAGATCAATCCGCTGGCGCCAATGTGGACGATGGGAATTCCGTCAATCGGCGTGCGGCCCAGCCCGCCGATGATCCAGGTCCCGATGCCGCTGCCCAGCCAGATATAGAAGAGCGAAACTTCTGGGCGATAACCGAGATTCCAGAACAGCAGCGTCAGAAGCACGAACAGGGGAATGGAATTGGCCCAGAGATGGCCCGCGCTGCCATGCAGGAAGGGGCTGAAGACAACGCCAACCAGCCCGTGAACTTCGCGGGGCGTGATTCCGAACTGGTAGAGCGAATAGTCATATTTCGCAGCCACAATGACGGATGCGATCCAGACGACGACGATGGCAACGACGAATCGGGCAGCGATCAGCAGCGCCCTACTGAGGGGCGCGGGTTGGGATGGGAAGGACGGCGTCGTCACAGGTGGAACGCTTGCACATGCGGCGCCTCGGGGCAATGCCCTTGGCTTTCTTAGGAGGGCGTGATGGCGCGCCAACCCGTCTCATTGGGCGCTTTCAATCGGGGAATTTCCCCCGCTGCTGTGTGCGAATTCTGAGAGCTATTCCCCAGTATCGGTCGTCACTGGGTCTCCAATCGGGCGGTGTTGATTCGAGAAATGATTGAATAGCAGCGGATTAGGCTTCCTGCGGTGTCTGGCGCTGAATTTGCGAAGGTGTTTGCCGATCACAACCAAGCGTAATATTATTTCCGACTCATGAAATCCAAGAAGTTTCGTTTCTCCCTGCGGCTTGCCTTGTTTGCGCTTCTGTTTGGGTTCAGCTCCGCAATCGCCGCCGAATCGCCCTCTGTTGAACCACCGCGCGTCCTGATTCTTGCGATCCAACCGCACGCCGGAGAGGAGGGGCCGGAGTCGGCCATGCTGGTGGTCCTGCGGATTGGCTCAAGCGAGCGCCCGCTGGATGTCCGCTATGCGATCGGGGGCACGGCCGTGAATGTAGTCGACTATCAACCTCTTCACGGCGTGGTCACGATTCCAGCCGGCGCCTGGTTTGCGCCGATTGTCGTCACCCCGGTGGACGATGCGATCGAGGAGGAGCGGGAAACCGTCGTTGTCGAATTGGCGGCCGCGGGTGAATCGAACGGCGCCCAATCGTATGGCGTTGCCTGGCCGGGGCGCGCGGTCGTCGCCATCGCCGACAACGATTCGGCGGTGAATCACCCGCCGAATGTATCGTTGCTCAGTCCGCCTGATGGAGCTGTGTTTCGCGGGCCGTTGGATTTGCGGTTGGCGGCGCGCGCGTTCGACGCCGATGGACGAGTTGTCCACGTGGAGTTCTTTGCCGGTGATGCGAGCCTGGGCGTCGCGCTTAATGACCCGGCGATTGTGGTCCTGCCGATTCAGGATCTGGAAGATCTAGAGCTTCCCGAACGACTGCCGAGTCTGGCCGCCGAAGGCGTCGGGCTGACCGGCTCAACGCTTTTCGACATCATTCCGCATGCGGCGTTCCAGCTGGTTTGGCATGACGCGCCCCCGGGAAGGCATGTGTTGCGGGCGGTGGCGACGGACAATGACGGCGCGATCACGGCCTCAGAAAGCGCGACCATTGAGATCGCCGAAGACAATCATCAACCCATTGTCACCGTTGTGGCGCGTGATCCGATCGCCGCGGAAGGCGACTCGGCGACTGACGAAATCAACACAGCCACTTTTGTCGTGCACCGTACGGGCGACACCGATTTTCCGATGGATGTATTTTTCCGTTTCGACGGCAGCGCGATGAATGGCGTGGATTTCCGTGAAACCCCGAACAAAGTCACCATCGCCGTGGGCGAACGGACCGCGAGCGTCACCATCGCGCCGATCGACGATGCCGAGGTTGAAGGTCGGGAGAACGTGATTCTTCAAGTGGAGCCTCCCGTCTGTGTGGAAATCGTGCCGCCGCCGGCGGACTGCTATGTGGTCGGACGAAGCGGCCGCGCGGAGGCGCACATTCGGGATAACGACGAACCGAACGTAAATCACCCGCCGTCGGTCCAGATCGTGCGGCCGTTGGATCACAGCGCGCATGCGGCGGGAGGCGACATCATGATCGTGGCGCAGTCCAGAGATCTCGACGGCAGCGTGGCGTCGGTCGAGTTCTTTGCGGGCGATCGCAGCCTCGGGGTCGTGACGGGGCTGTCGAGAAGCGCGGGATTGGTGGACGTGTCCTCCATTCTGCCGCCGTTTCATCTGACCTGGGCGGATGTTGCTCCCGGAGCTTATGCATTGCGGGCGGAAGCGACGGACAATAAAGGCGGAAAAACATTGTCGCGTCCGGTGGAAATCAGGGTCGTGGAAAGAATTATCCCTCCGGTCGTTTCGATTGTCGCGACGGACGGGGAAGCCGCCGAACCGACGAGTCCGCCGGATGGATCGCGGCCGCCGACGGTTCTGAATACGGCGGCGTTTCGTGTTCATCGGACGGGCTCCACCGACGCGGAGCAGAAAGTTTACTATCGTTTGAGCGGTTCGGCGAAGAACGGCGAAGATTATAGCGAGTTGTCCGGAGAAGTGACGATCCCCCCCGGTTCCGCGGTCGCGGAGATTGTCATCGCCCCGATCGACGACCATCTGGTGGAAGGCCGGGAGACCGTCTTGGCCACGCTGGTTCGTCCGGCGGTGATTGCGATTTTTCCGCCCCCGCCGGGCGACTATATCGTCGGCGAGCATTCCCGCGCTCGGGCGGTCATCGCGGACAATGACAGCGATTCTGAAAACGTCGCGCCGCACGTTGAGTTGGCAGGCCCGGCCAATGGAACGCGCTTTCGCGCCGGTTCGAGCGTAAGGATCGTCGCGGATGCCCGTGATCGGGACGGTCACGTCGTCGCGGTTGAGTTTTTCGCAAATGGCGACAGCCTTGGCGTGGTGCGAAATGGGGACATGAGTCTCGTCGGTACGGCGGGTCTGAACGATCGGCGTGTGGCTTCCGAAAACTCTTTCAGCCGAGATCATTTATTTCAGTTCGTCTGGGCTCATGTCCCGGCGGGCGAGTTTCGCCTGACCGCTATAGCGACGGACGATGATGGCGTTTCGACGACATCCGGAGGACGGGAGATTCGGGTTTTGGCGGAGGATCAGCAGGTGGTGAGCGTCCATGCCCGCGATCCTCGGGCGAGGGAAGGCGGGACGGTGATTGCCGGAGGAGCGTTCGCGAGCGATGTCGATACGGCGACCTTCGTCCTTTCACGGCGCGGCAACCTGGAGATTGCCCTGCCAGTTTTCTACGCGGTGGGCGGTTCGGCGGAAAACGGCGTCGATTATCTCCGCCTTTCCGGCGAAGCGGTGATTCCCGCCGGTCAGGAATCGGTCGCTCTGACAATTGTTCCGTTCGACGACGACGCCGTTGAGCGTCTCGAATCGATCGTGCTGGAAGTCCGTCATCCGAATTGCCCGGCGATCTTCCCGGCGCCGCCAACGTGCTACGTGGTCGGCCAGCCCGGTCGGGCGGCCGCGCATATTCAGGACAACGATTCGGATCGAAATCATGCGCCGAAGGTCACGATCGCAAGCCCGCGCCGAGAGTCGAAATTCGCCGCGCCGGCCGAGATTGAAATCGTCGCGCATGCCCGGGACAGCGACGGCTGGGTCACGCAGGTCGAGTTCTTTGCCGGGGGTGGCAAGATCGGCGAGTCCGTCGTTCATTTCTTTGACGCGCCGGAATCGGGCTTGCGGCAGGTGTTTGCGCTGACCTGGCCGGACGTCGCGGCCGGGTCGTATCTCCTGCGCGTTCGAGCGACGGACAATCTGGGCGCGTCTTCAATGTCCGAGCCGATTGAAGTCTTGGTGCGAGAGGCGAACGCTCGGCCGGTGGTGAGCATCGTCGCGCGTGATTCGCATGCTTCCGAGGCTCCGCTCGCGAGTGGAGGCCTGAATTCGGCCGTCCTGGCGATCAGCCGAGTCGGCTCGACCGAAACGTCGCTTTCGGTTTCGTATGTCGTGGGCGGGACGGCGGAGAACGGCGCGGACTATCAGAGCCTTTCCGGAACCGCCGTGATCCCGGCCGGCGAGAGGTCGATCGCGATTGAGGTGGTCCCGGTTGACGATTCCCTGGTCGAGCGGCGGGAGACGGTGACTTTAAGTCTGAGCTTCCCGGGATCTTTGTCGCCCGGTCAGGATTCCGTCGGCGAGGCTCCGGCTGCGTCACCCTATGAAATCGGACATCGCCGTCGCGCGGGCGCGGTGATCTTTGACAACGACCGGCCGGCCGATCCGAATGACGGATTGGCGACGGCGCGTCGATTGGACGACGGTGTGATGCTGATGACTCTGACGGGCCCCGAGGGGATGGAGGGCTTGATCGAGGCGTCGGAGAATTTGGTCGATTGGTTTCCAGTGGGTAACGCGGTCGTGGTCGGCGGCGTTATTCATATCGTGGACGCCGAAGCGGGCGCCAAAACCTTTCAATTTTATCGCGTTGTTTCGAGCGATGAAAAAATTGAGCAAGCAAGGAATTTCTAACTCCGATCGACGGAGTCAGACTCATCCCTCCGATGTCGACTCGTCCGTATCGGACCGAGTTTCCCATTGGATTTTTTGGGGCGCTCATGCTAGTAAACTGGCGAATCCTGAAGTCCCAATTTCCTGATCAAGCCGCTATGAACACTGCTTTCTCCCGTCGTGAATTTATCCGCAAATCCACCATTGCCGTTGCGGCCGGGGGCGCCCTGGCCGCCGCCGGTTGCGCCACGGTCGGTTCCGGCGGTCGCCCGCTTTATCGTATTTCGTTGGCGCAGTGGTCGTTGAATCGACGCTTCTTCAAGCGGGAGGAGCCGCATCTGGACAACCTGGATTTTGCGAAGACCGCGCGGGGCTTTGGCATCGACGGCATCGAGTATGTGAACCAGTTCTTCATGGACAAGGCGACGGACGCGAAATACCTCGCGGAACTCAATAACCGGGCGGCGGGAGAGGGTGTCCAAAACGTGCTTATCATGATCGATCGCGAGGGCAATCTCGGCGAACCCGACGCGGCCAAACGCAAGCAGGCGGTTGAAAAACATTATAAATGGGCGGACGCCGCAAGGGTCCTGGGTTGTCATTCCATCCGCGTCAACGCGCGCAGCGACGCGAAGCTCAGCTACGGCGAGCAGATGAAACTCGCGGCGGACGGGTTGGGCCAACTGACCGAGTATTGCGCCAGGCTGGGGCTCGGCTGCATCGTCGAGAATCACGGCGGGCTTTCATCCAATGGCGCCTGGCTCGTCGGCGTCATGCGGGAGGTGAATCATCCGCTGTGCGGCACCCTGCCGGACTTCGGCAATTTCGGAATCGATCCAGACAAAGGGGTCTGGTATGACCGCTATTTGGGAGTAAAGGAAATGATGCCCTTCGCCAAGGCGGTCAGCGCCAAGGCGAGTTCGTTTGATTCGGCGCGGCCGTGGGTCACGTTTGATGAGAGATACGGTCAAGAGACGGATTATCTCAAAATGATGCGAATCGTCCTGGACGCCGGCTATCGAGGATGGGTCGGCATCGAATGCCCGCAGGTGGCCGAGACCAAGGCGCTGCTGGAGCGCGTGCACGAACGCCTGGCTTCGGAATATTCCTGAGTCATTTGGGGTTTCCGATCGTGCGCGCGAAAAAGGCGGCCATGGCGGGTTTTGTTCGGCGCCTTTTTTGATTGAAGACGCCGTGTCCGGCTCCGTCGTTTCTTAGATGCGTCGCGTCGTTACTGGATTACAAAACGCCTTTCGCGAAGGTTGAGGTGGAGGAGTCGCCACGTCCAGACCGTGTTTGCCGCGAGGCAGATAAAGAAGACAGAGCGAAAGATCGCGGGATGGGGCGTGGTCTTCCCGGTCGTCCAGTCCTCGATCAGATGGACCGTCAGTTCCGTCAGCCCCGCGACGATGAATGGCGACGCGATGGCGATGGCGATCGTCATGATCCAGGCGGTCACGATATTTTTGGCGGCAAGGGAGAAATAGAGGCCAATGGGCGCCATCGCCAGGTAGATCCCAAATATGTAGAACAGAATGCTGAATTCGAACTGGAAATATCGCAGCGCGTAGGTGGACTTGACCGCGGCCACCGCCGTTACGGCGGGAAGAAACTGTAGCCACAATCCTCGGATGCGTCCCCAGATAATCTCTCCGACCGACAACGGCGAAACGAGAATCAGCTCCATGACGCCCAGGTCGCGTTCACGGTGAAAACTGCCGGCCGCTGCGAAGGCCATTCCGGCGCCCAGAGCCAGAGCCAGGTTCTCCACGCCGCCGATGCGCGCGTGATACATGTAGGAGCCTCCGCAGGCGACGCCCAGCGCCCACAGCCACTTGGTCAATCGGGCCCCGGTGGTTCGTTGGTGCAGCCAGCCAATGGGGTTCTTGTCGAGTTGGCGGCGGCTGGCGTTGCGCAGTTGCTCGCCCAGCATGAAGGGGACCGCGAGCACGGAGGCCCAGGCCGTTTCGGAAAAGCGGCTAATCTCGGGGTCGACCTCGAGTCGAAGGCGGCGCGCGGCGGAGCGAACAACCACGGCCAGGACGCCGGCTGTGATCAGCGTGAAAAGCAGGGTCGTCAACATCCAGGCCCAGAGGCGCGGCGCATCCATCCCGCCGATGATGTTGGCCCACCTTCCGCTCGCTCCGGTGACCACGAACGGCATGGAAAGATACGTTTCCCAGAGTCCTTCCAGGTGAATGGAGACGCTGGGTTGAAAGGGAATCGTGTAGAGCGTGGTCAGCAGGATCTCGTAGACGGCAAAGCCCCCGAGCATGAACATCGCGCTCAGGGCGGCCGCCGCAGTGTTGGCCCATCTGGCCTGGGTCGCGAGCGAGGAGGCGAGGAGGCCGGCGCCGAGGGCCAGCATTAGCGCCGAGGCATTGAGCATCAGCGCGAGTAGAGCCTCCTTCCAACCCGCGCCTCCGAAGAGAAACGCCAGGCAAATGACAGGCAGAGCCGCAGCGGTCAAAGTCAGCGCGCGCAGGGCATGCACGACGCTCTTGGCGGCGACGATGCCCGTGGGCGTCAACGGCGTGAGGAAGAGCAGGCCCAACGTGCCTTCGCGTCGCTCGCGGCTCAGGCAGTCCGCGGTCAGCAGGGGCGCGCCGAGGATGATGCCGAAGTAGAGCACGGCGTTGAGGTCGCCAAAGAGCTCCGGGCCCAGCCGGGCGGAGGATTGGAAGGCGTCGCCGTGGACGGCGATGGCGACGACGATGATCGCTGCAGCGCCGAGGACCCGCAGCCAATAATTCATTGGGCGACGGGCTTCGACTCGCAATTCGCGGACAATGGCGGGCGAGAGGTTCAGGTGGGGTTGTTGGTTGAGAGTGAGCGTGAGTTGAGAGGTTGGCTGTTCGAAATCAGATTTTGCGGTTGGCTGAGGACGAATGAAAGCAGGCTTATGACGTTGGCATGGAGAATTTGCGGTCGGTCAGATTGCGTCGCAGTCGAATGAATGCGAAGGCGACGAATGGAACTTGCGCCGCGCCAAACAAGAACATGGAGGGTCCGCCACTCATGAACAGACTGAACGGCCCGAGGAATCCCTCGGGCCCAAGCAGGATGCCGAGAAGCAGGACAATCGCGAACGGACCCGCTGCTCCGATGAGCACGGTGGCCAGGAGCGCGGAGAGAAACCCCCTTCCCTGGAGCGATGCATAGAGGCCGATGATCGGGATTGTGATCATGGCCCAGGGAAACAACAATGTCAGGAAAGCCGTCTCGGTAACGCTGTAGCGCCAGCTGCCATAGAGGTCCAATGACTGATAGTAGAGAAATCCGCCGATCAAAAGGATTGAGGGCAGGGCGAAGTGCCCCCAGATGCCGCGCAACCGGCCCCAGATAATCTGATCGACCGAAAGCGGCGTCACCAGGATCAGCTCCAGCGCTCCGGTTTGTCGCTCGCGCAGGAAGCTTCCGGCCGACACGTAGGCCGTTGATAGGAGCAGCAGGAAAGCGACTTGAACGCTCCAGAAGGTGACGTCCTGAAAATCTCCGGCGAATAACCAGGACTCGAGAATGATGACGGCCAGCAGCCAGGCGAGTCCGGCGACGCGGGAGCCGGTGGTGTGTCGTTGCAGCCACCCAATGGGATTACGGTCCAGCAGGCGATTCATCTTGCGACGAAACGCCCCGCGCCGAAAGCGAGGTTTCCAGAACACCTGTTCGACTTTCTCGCGGCGGCGGGAAATGGGCTCGGCGTGTCGAATCAGTTGAAGCCGCTTGCCCGCCACGTACACCGAGACCATGCCGACGACGACGGCGAATCCCAGGCTCTGCGCGCAGATCAGGAAAAGGAAGCCGCTGCTCTTGAGGGTCGCGATCTGAGCCCAGGACGAATGGATTCCAAACCCGACGTAAAGCTGGGTGTCAATCAAGCCTTCGAGAGAGGTCAGATGGCGCCAGTTGGCGGTGACATTGTAGACCGCGAACAGGCCGAGGTTAAGGGTGTAAAGGAACAACAATGCCGCCGCGAAAAGGAGGGAGGCGATCATCGCCCGGTTCCATTGTTCGCAGCGACAGGAGGCCAGCAACCCGGCCGAAAGGGCGAGAATGATGGCGGTTGAATTCATGCAGAGCGCAGCGGCGGCCTCCATCCAGCTCAGGCCTCCCAGCATGAAGCAGATCAACATCAACGGGAACACGGCCAGCAGTAAACCGTAGGCCCGAAGGGCGTGGGTCAGAACTTTGCCAAGAATGATGCCGGTGTTGGACAGGGGAGTCAGAAAGAGCAGCCCGAGCGTGCCTTCCCGCCGTTCCCGGCTGATGCAATCCGCAGTCATGAAGGGGACCAGCAGCCAGATTGTGCCGCAAAGAACTGAATTCAGGATGCAGAACAGCTCGCTTCCTTCGCCTTCATTGATGGCTCCAGTCGCCCACTGGCCAAGGAGTGTGATGAAGACAGCTCCCGCCGCGAGCAGACGGAGACGCGCGTTGATCGGGCGCCGCGACTCCTCCCGCAATTCGCGAACGATGACGGGGGGGATTTGCATTGGATGGGGAAGAGTCTTTAGTTGGGAGTTGATATGAGTTGAGAGAATTCGCCGCGGGCGTTCCTCTCCAATCTCTCAACTATCCACTCGCGCGTGAGCGCGCTACTGCGTTTCTCCGCGGGTGACGCGCATGAAGACTTCCTCGAGCCCGATCTCGTCCTCGCGCAGCCCGGTCAGACGCGCGCCTCCGTTGACGAGAATCTCGGCGATGATGCTGGGATCTCCATCCGGGTCGGCCAACGTCACGCGCAATTCACCCTCCTCGTTCTCGACTTCGGCGACTTCAGAGCGCGCCTTGAGAATGCCGATGGCGGCCTCGGGATCGGTTCCGACTTTGACCCAATAGGCCGTGCCTCCGGCGACCTGATCGCGGACGCCCTGCACGGGGCCGCTGTAGATGAGTTCGCCCTTTTCAATGATGCAGACGCGGTTGCAGAGGTTTTGCAGCTCGCTGAGAATGTGAGAGGAAATGATGATCGTCTTGCCCATGCGCTGGAGCTCTTCGAGAATGGCCATCATCTCGATGCGGGCGCGGGGATCCAGGCCGCTGGCTGGCTCATCCAGCAGGAGCAGGTCGGGATTGTGGATGAGCACGCGGGCGAGTCCAAGCCGCTGTTGCATGCCCCGGCTCAGGGCGCCGATCAAGGCGCCTTTCTTGTCGCTCAGGCCAACGAGCTCAAGCACGTCGGCGACCGTTTTTTCACGTTGAGCGGAAGGGATCTTGTAACAGGCCCCAAAGAAATCCAGGTACTCGGTGACCTCCATGTCCTTGTAGACGCCGAAGAAATCGGGCATGTAGCCGATCACGTGGCGCACCTCGTCGGCATGGCGGACGACATCGTGGCCGAACACCTTGGCCGTGCCCGAGGAGGGGGCGAGAAAGGTGGCGAGAATGCGCAGGGTGGTGGTCTTGCCCGCGCCATTGGAGCCGATAAAGCCGAACAGGTCGCCCTGGTTGACGGTGAGGTTCAGATTGGAAAGAGCCACCATGTCGCCGTAGTGACGGGTGAGGTTGGCGGTTTCCACCGCGGGAACGTTGGGATCAACTTTTATGCTCATGTTCTTAGCCGTCGGTATCCACGCGCACGCTCAACCGTAACAAGGTGTCCGTGTGGCCGCGGCGGGGCGAGAATTGGTTCATCTTTGCGGTCGGGCTGTTGTCGGCGTCCCACGCGAATACGAAGGCGTTGCCCTGTTGGGCGAGACGGCTGAGTTCGAATCCGGACGGGGCAATAAAGCGGTTTTGGGAGTTGCTGTTGTCCGCGAGTTGGTCGACGAAGCTGGCCGCAATGGAGCTAAGCGGAACGTTGAGCGACAATCTCGCGCGGGAGGAGCCGAAGGCCGTTCGACGTTCGTTAACGACATCGTTGAACCGCCCGCCGTGTTCCCTGACGAAGGACTGCAGGCTGACGCTGCTGGATGAACCGAAGGAGAATTTCTTGACCTTGCCGGCGGCCACGTCGCCAACGGTGTAAACGCGGTTGTTGTAGACGACGCGCACATGGCTGAGCGGTCGCGGCAGTAGATTCGCGACATTGCCGACGATTTTTCCGCCTTCTCGTTTGACGACGGCCTTGAGCGGTATCTCGGCGGGCTCCCACCAATCGTTGACGAAGAGCTGGCTGGTCCAGACGGGCACGTAGACCTCGGCCTCGTAGCTGTTGCCCTTTTGCACGATCGAGGATCGGCTGGTGTCCTTGCCGCCGATGCGGGAGCCGATAAACTCGCCGCGCATGGCCGCAATGGGCTGGAGGCCGGCGAGCTGGTATTTCGCGTTGGAGGGAGAATAGATCGAGGCGTAGGTGCGGCCGCGCAATTCGGCCTTTTCGCCGCGTTGATAGACATCGACGATATGCAATTCGTTCCACTCGGATTCGCCGGCGCGAAGCATGAAGCCGATCCAGTAGATCAACACTGAGAACAACACGACGTAACAGGGGAAAGTGATCCAGGTGAGCATCTGGCGGTTGATCTTCTTGAGCCACCACTGGTCGAGCGGGCCGATCACCAGCAGGTAGACGACGAGCAGCAACAGCAGCCAACTGACGGGCAGCTTGCGCACCTGCTTGCTGTCGATCATTCCGCCAAACACACCGTCGATGCTCTGCGTGGCGTAGTAGTTTCGTGAATTGTTGACGAACAAATCCGGCGACAGCTGCATCAGGTGCGCCCAGAACCAGGTTCGATTTTCCCAGCTGCGAAAGGGCTCTTTCTCCGGGCTGAAGCCCAGGGCGGTGATGGAGCCCCGCCCGCGGGATCCAGAGACGATCAGCGGTTTGCCGCCGAGGGAAAGCTCGACTTTGCCGTCGCGCGGCGCGCAGTCCACAATCCGAAACTCCCGGTCCACGAAATCGGGGTCGGGCTTCAGCCTGCGGTAGGGGTCCTGGGCAGCGGCCCCCTCCGATCGCCAGGCCGGAGGCTGTCCGCCCGGGTCGGCCCCGCGGACAAGCCAATCATGAATGTCCGAGGTGACAGTGACCGTTGCTCCGCCGCTAACGTCGCAGGGCATCAGGCTCTTGAGCCAGGGCGTTCCGTTGATATCGGTCGCGCTTTCGACGGCCACGATCAAATGTCCGCCCGCGTGGAGCCAGGCCTGGATTGCCTGGACTTGCTCGATCTTGAGATCGAGGGCGAGTTCTGAGTTGAGGTAGAGGGTGTCGAGGCCCTCGAGCGCCAGCGCGTTGTCGGGAAAGGCCGGCGCGCGAAATCGAGCGGCTCGAGGCTGCATGGCGCGTTGGTTCAGGGGGACGTCGGGCAGGCGGGGTGTTCCCGGATGAGTCCGGGAAAGCGAGCCCATCAGGCGGGCGTTCCAGGCCATGTCGGCGCCGGCGCGAATGCCGAGCAATTCGGCGACGACCTTGTTGCGCTCATCGCGAAGGCGCGCGTCCCAGGCTCCATTGCTGCCGCCGGAGCCGAAGACGGGGATGACAATGCGCTTGCGGGTGTTGGTCGGCAGCTCGACGACGATCTTGCGAATGTTGTCCCGGCCGGAGCGGGCGGTTGTCAGTTCGACCGTTCCGGTGAAGGAGGGGCCGTCGTTGTGGATTTCACAGGTGACGGGAAACCAATTGCCCTCCCGCACGAAGTAGTCGTTGCCGTACCCGACCCAAACATCAAATTGAAGCGCGGCCGCGAGCTTTCCGGTCGAGAGGGAGAATGCGAGGAGCAAGCTTGCGATCGACGCGAATCTGCGCCATCGATCAGGAATCATTGAATGTCTGCTGCCTCCCTGCGTGCTGCTCATTTTCAGGCGGATTGTTCGTTTGGCTCCCGGAAAAATAGTCCCAACGGATCGCATAAGCAAATGTGAAATCCCGCGCCTCTTTCGACCTGAATCAGGGCGCCGGTGATTTGTCGAGCGGACCGCTGGTGAGCAATTGCCAATAAAAAAACTGCGTGCGGCGAAAGCCCTGAAGACGAATGCCCAGCCGGCGCGCCGCAGCGAACGCCCGCCGGCCTCCGCGCGCCCAAGCCCGGTTCCAGTCCTTCAACCGCGCGGTCGAAGCGGCGTCGGGCGCCATCTGCGTCAAGCGCGCTTCCAGGGCGGCGCTTTGCTGAAAGCGTCGGATCAGGCGTCGGCGAAGGGGGCTTTGATTTTGTCGGATGAAAGGAACGTCCCTCCAGCGCGTCCGGCGGCCGGCACGACTGGCGTTCGCCGGGTGTCTTCGATGACGAATCAACGGGCGATCAAGGTAATGAATCGATCCCAGAGCGGCTGCGATCAGCGCGAGCCACCAGTCGTGTCCGGCCGCCGTGGCGGGGATTGGGACGGCGGCTCTTCGCAGCGCGTCATTGAACATGGCGGAGCAGCCGGTGACAAAATTTTGGGCAATGAGGCAGCCGAGGGGATCGTCCGCGACATGCCCGATTCCCGAGGCGCGATGGATGGAGGGCGCGAGCTCGCGGCCTTCGGCGTCGATGGCGCAAAGATCCGTGTGCAACAGTAGGGGAGTTTTGGACGGCGCTGCTTCAGCGGCGGCGGTAAACGCGTCGAGCATGCGCGCCAGACGGTCCTCGGGCCAGACGTCGTCCTGGTCGGAAAGGAAATAGAGGCTGTCGGGCCGGGCGTTTTCGAGCAGACGGCTGAAACTGCCCTGCGCTCCCAGATGCGCTCGCTCGGGCAGCAGTTCGATTCGGGGATCGCGGCCGGCGTAGTCTTCGAGAATCTCCCAGGTTCGGTCGGTTGAGCCGTCGTCGCGGATGGACAGCCGCCAATTGGAAAATGACTGGGCGAGAAGACTGTCGAGTTGTTCGGGAAGGAAGGCTTCGCCGTTGAAGGTTGAAAGCAGGATGTCGACTGGCTGCGATTCGCTCATCCGCCGACCAGCAACGAGGGCGAGACGCTGTCGTCGCCGATGCCAAAGCGCGGAAAGGCCTTGAGCGAGAAGGTCACGGCGACGGTGAGATCGTCGCGGCCGCCACGCGCTTCGCGGACCCGCAGCGTCAACGCGCCGGTCCAGCTGCGCAGGTCGCGGTAAAGGGTGTAGTACTGCTGCTCAAGCCGGCCGTCGCGGGCCTCGAACCGGTGTTGGGTGCGCAGGCCCCAGTCTTCGTTGAGGCGCAGATAGAAAGTGCCGTAGATCGCGTTGGCGCCGGAGTCGAAGCCGAGCGCGGGGACGTCCCGGATGTAACGGTGTCCCACGGCCAGACTCCAGATGTTGTTCGGCTCATAGGTCAGGTAATGGTCGGACTGCTGTAAGACCCCCGCGTGGATGTCGTAGCGCGTCTGGGAGGAGGCGCTCAGCCAGGTGCGGGGCTGGAAATCGATGTCGGTGAAAATGTCGGAAAAGGAACTCTGACCCGGGCGACGCTGGGCGCGCCAATCCGCATAGACGGCGGATTTTAGAACGTCTTCGACGCGGCCTTCGCGCTTGGTCTGAAGCTTGTTGCGGAGGCCGAAGCGGAAGGTGTTTTCGCTGTCGACGGAGTCGATGGAATTGAAATCCGGAAATTCGATCGGCAACAGGCGGAAAGTGGGGAAGGCGGTGTCGAATTGCGGCAGATTGGGCGGGGTTTCGCTGGGGGAGGGAACGTAGACGTAATTGATCGAGGGTTCGAGAATGTGGCGCATCTCGTTCATGTCGAGCAGCTGGCTCTTGACGCTCTTGAACACGCGCGCGGCTTTGAACGACAGTTCGGCTCCGGTGTTGAACACGAAGCGGTCTTCTTCGTTGAAGGCGATGCCCGGGCCTTCGGATTCGCCGTAGTGGGTGTATCGGCCGCCCACGCGCGGCGTGAAATTGAGCCAGCCCCAAAACGTTTTTGGCAGGACGATCTGATGAAAGGAGTCGCCGCGCCAGGCCGCGAACTCAGGAACGGCGTTGTTCGCGAATTGATGGCGAAAGTAGCCGAGCGAACTCTCGCTCTCGTAGTAGAGCGGCGTGACTCCGATCTGCTGGCGGACGCCGGTGAGTTTAATGTCCGGCAGCCGCTCCACGGTGTCGAAGAAATCGTTCACCTGCGGCTGGGCGAGAATGTTGAGGTTGAAGTTGCGCCAGTTCTGGTCGGCTTCAAAGAAGGTCGAGGGCTGCGGATTTTTCAGGTACTCCGTTTCGAAAAAGTCGCGAATGAAGAACTCATCCGACTGCAGGCGGACGACGGCCCTGGCGCTCAGATTCGTGCGGATGGTCGCGCGATGCGAAAACTCCAGGCGGCTGCGAAAGCTGTCGATGGGCAGCGCGAGGTTGTTCGTCCTGGGATCGTCGTCGCGGGTCAGGTAGGTCCTGATCGAGCCCTGGCCGAGCGGGCCGAGATCGTAATTCAAGTCCGGGCCGCCGCCGAAGCCGCGTTTCTGCCGATAGTCGAGATTCAGCGCGCCGTTGAGATTGGTGCTCACGTGCCAGTTGTAGGCGCCCAGAATGTAGGGGCCGTAGAGACTGCGATAACCGGGCGTCAGCTCGATGTTGTTGAGGTGGCGTTCGGCGTAGTCACGGCGATAGTAGGGCCAATAAAATACCGGCATTTTGCCGACGTAGGCGGTCGCGCCGTAGGCCACGATGCGTTTTCCGGGAAACACGATCAGCGTCTTGGCCTTGATGCGGTAGACCGGATTTTCAACATCGTCCGTGGTGACCATGCCTTCGCTGGCCGTATAGACCCCATTGGTGATGTCGGCCGTGAGATTATTGCCCGCGGCGAAGAAGGGCGCGTCGCCGACCTTGAAGGTGTCGCCCTGAATGTTGCGAGTCTGGGCGTTGTAACTGAGCCGTTCGCCGATCCAAAGTGAGCCGTCGCGCTGAAGTTTGACGTCGCCTTCCGCCTCGATAATGCGGGTGTCGTGATTGTACGACATGCGTTTTGCGGTCAGAGTGTCGCCGCGATAGGTGGCGCGAATGCCGCTGGGGTGGGTCATATGGACGACCTTGTCGTCCCGGCTTTCGAAATCGAATAAACCGGAGATGGGCTCGAACAGGATGTTGTCGTCTTCCTCCGAGCTCGGCTGCTCATGGGATGGAGCCGTGCTCGTCGTCGGCTCACTCTCCGCCGCCTGTGCGATTGAAAGCGTGAAAACGAAAAATAACCTGGCCGTCAGAGAGATGAGAAACCGTTTCTTCATGGAGCGCGGCCAGCTAAGCAAAACGGCGGCCCAGCGACAAGCGGAGATTTGACCACATGGCGGAATGCCTTGCCACGCGGATAGAGACTGCTTCGCGCCGGCAACGACGCCCCCAAGATACGCCATGGGAATGTATGCCGGAACCAGATCGGACCGCCATCGCAGTGAATTCCAATTCGTCCGTTCATTGAAGCAAACGTAATCCCCGATGATAATTCGACGGCAAACTTTTGAATTGGCTGCAATTGAATTTTCGACACACTACCCAGCATCGATCTAACCCGAGAACGAAATTCCGACGCCCCCTTCATGAAAAAAACACTTCTCCGCCTTTCCGTTTGTGGCGCGGCCCTCTGCGCCGCCGCCTCACTTCACGCCGACGTCAGCCTCCCGAATATTTTCGGCGACCACATGGTCCTTCAACGCGACCAGCAAAACCCCGTCTGGGGCTGGGCTGATCCCGATGAGAAGATCACCGTGACCATCGCCGGCCAGAGCCACACCGCCACCGCCGACGCCAGGGGCAATTGGAAGGTCAAACTCGCCGCGATGAAAGTCGGCTCGCCTCTCACCTTGACC
Organism: Limisphaerales bacterium; assembly: GCA_047618185.1. Classification (GTDB taxonomy): domain Bacteria; phylum Verrucomicrobiota; class Verrucomicrobiia; order Limisphaerales; family JAYPEY01; genus JAYPEY01. The sequence continues at coordinate 8,452 of JBLHKZ010000020.1, read as the reverse complement.
GTTAAAGGCAAGAACAGCGTCGCGTTCAGCGATGTGCTCGTCGGCGAAGTTTGGATCTGCTCGGGGCAGTCCAACATGGGCTTCAACCTGGGATCCGCCTACGATGGCGATCTGGAGGTCATGGCGGCCAACTTCCCTAATATTCGACTGATCTCCGTCCCGCAGGTCGGCGTTCAGGAGCCCCAAAAGAATTTCAACGGAAAATGGGAACGCTGCTCCCCCGCAAATGCCGGCGGCTTCTCGGCCGTCGGCTTCCTCTTCGGCCGGCAACTCCACCAAACCCTCGACATTCCCATCGGCCTCATCGACGACGCCTGGGGAGGCTCCGCCGCCGAGGCGTGGATTCGACGCGATGTCCTCGAATCCGACAAGCGCTACGCCGAGTTGATGGGCCGCTGGAAAAAGACCGAAGAATCCTACGACCACGAGACGCAGGTTGCGGCATGGAAGGCTCGAGTGAAGAAATGGGAAGACGGCGGCAAAAAGGGAAACAAGCCCCGTGCGCCGCGCAATCCCCTCACCGGCAATCAGCGTCCCGCCAACATCTACAATGGCGTCCTCCACCCGACCATCGGCTACGGCATTCGGGGCGCGATCTGGTATCAGGGCGAGTCCAACGCCGGCCGCTCCTACCAGTACCGCCACCTTTTCCCACTCATGATTCAGCATTGGCGCGACGAGTGGAACCAAGGCGACTTCCCGTTCTACTACGTCCAGCTCGCCGACTTCCGCAACGAATCCGCCGACCCGCAGGAAAGCGCCTGGGCTGAGTTGCGCGAGGCCCAGACCATGACCATGGGCAAGCTCAAGAACACCGGCGAGGCCGTTATCATCGATGTCGGCGAAGGCCGCGATATCCATCCCCGCAACAAGCAGACCGTTGCCAAACGACTCGCCCGCTGGGCGCTGGCCAAGGACTACGGAGTAAAAATCCCCTTTCAAAGCCCCACCTACAAATCCATGGAGATCAAGGACGGCAAGGCCACGCTCACCTTCGATCACGTGGGCAGGGGCCTTTACACCTTCGACGTGAGAGAGCCGGTCGGTTTCGCCATTGCGGGAGCCGACAAGAAATTCGTCTGGGCCAAAGGGAAACTGGTCGGCGCTAACAAGGTTGAACTCTGGAGCGACGAGGTGAAGAACCCCGTAGCCGTCCGCTACGGCTGGGCCGACAACCCGGTCCTCAATCTCTACAGCCGCGAGGGCCTGCCCGCCACGCCCTTCCGCACCGACGACTGGCCCGGCGTCACGATCGACAGGAACTGACGCCGCAAGCCGCCAACTTCTCAACGCCCGCCGCGCATCATGCGCTGCGGGCGTTTTCGATTCCGCGCGCCGCCCGATTTCTCGATCAAACTTTTACACGACCGGAGCACACGCTAGAGTCCCGCCATGCGCCGCATCGCCAAACTGGATCACCAATACGTCTGGCATCCGTTCACCCAGATGCGGGACTGGCTCAAGCAGGAGCCGATCGTCATCACCAAAGGCAAAGGCGCCACGCTGACCGACGCGGACGGCCGCGACTATCTGGACGCCAACTCCTCCATATGGACGAATCTCCACGGCCACAACCATCCGCGGATTAATCGCGCCATCCGCGCGCAATTGGACAAGATTGCGCACTCCTCGGCGCTCGGCTTCGCCAACGAACCCGCCTCGCTGCTCGCCGAAAAACTCGTCAAGGCGGCCAATCCGAAGTTGCCGCGAGCGCGCTTCAAGAACCCGAGGCTCCAAAAGGTTTTCTTCTCCGACGACGGCTCCACCGCCATGGAAGCCGCGATGAAACTGTCCTACGAATTCACGCGCCGATCCGGCCTCAGCAAACGGCCCCGGTTTCTTTCCCTGGAGGGCGCCTATCACGGCGACACTGTCGGCGCCGTCAGCGCCGGGCACATCGATCTGTTTCACAGCGCCTTCTCACAAATGTTGTTCAAGACGGACAAGGTCATGGCGCCCTACTGCTATCGCTGCCCGCACAACCAGGCGCAGCCCGAGCGCGCCGATGCCCGCAACTACCGCAAGTGCAATTGGGAATGCGTCGACAAGGTCGAGAGCCAATTCGCAAAACGCGCGAAGAGCACACGACCAATCACCGCGATGATTGTGGAGCCGCGAGTGCAGGGAGCGGCCGGCGTCATTCCCCAACCCGCAGGCTGGCTCAAGCGCGTCGCCGAGATCGCTCGGGGCCACGGAGCCCAACTGATCGCCGATGAAGTCATGACCGGATTCGGCCGCACAGGAGGCCGGCTCCCGGGGCGCAATCCCCAGCCCGGACCGCTCTTCGCGTCCCATGTCGAGGGCGTTCAACCCGATTTTCTGTGCGTTGCCAAGGGGCTCACGGGCGGCTACACACCACAAGCCGCAACCCTGACCACACAGGAAGTGTTCGATGTCTTCCTTGGCGAATACTCGGAATTCAAATCCTTCTTCCACGGCCACAGTTTCACGGGAAACCAGATTGGCTCCGCGGCGGGGATCGCAAGCATGGAGCTCTTGAACACTCAAACCTCCATCCGCGCCCGCGAACGACTCGAACGCCAGTTCAGCAAGGAATTGCAATCGCTATGGAGCCAGGAAAACGTGGGCGATGTGCGACAGGTCGGACTCCTTGCCGGGATCGAACTCGTCAAGGACTGGCAAACACGCAAACCCTTCGAGCTCGCCGACAAGGCGGGAATTCGAGTCTGCGACGCCATGGCCGCACGCGGCGTCCTCACCCGCCCCATCGGCAACGTCATCATGCTGATGCCTCCCTATTGCACGACCGCGAAGCAACTATCGAAAATGGTCGCCGCCCTGCGCGAATCGATCGACGAAATCGCCGGCCGGTGAACCGCCAGGAAAACGCCTGGTCGATCGCGTTTCCGGTTTATTTGAAACACCTCGGACTCGTCGCGAAAAAGGGTCAAAAAAGATCCCGGAAGCCGGGACCGTCAATTCTGTTTTCCTGTTTTCCGGGACTGACCCTTAGCCCTTCTTTTCATGACGCTGAAGTAGCTTGGGCCAAGAAGCCACAAACTCATCGACGAGCTTTCCAAAAGCTCTTCTTTCCGTCTTTCGGCGTGCTTCATCTGCGGTGTCGCTGCTACCCCAAGAAGTCGAGACCATGGCCTCGCGCTCCGTAACCTCGTATGCTGAGTAGATGTAGCCGGTGCGCGTATCCAAGAGGAGCGCAGAGACTGTCGTAACTGCCGTGATCTTTCTCGTCGGTGACAAGCCGAGTGTAATGACAGTGAGAGGCTTCGCGGCGTCGACGCCGAAAAAAGCAGTGTCGAAGGTGTAGAGAAAAACCAAGTCGGCTCGAAGGCGTGAGGCTGCTTCACGAATCTCTCGATCGCCCTCAAGACGTGGAGGCAATAGCATCCGATTCAGCGCGACCAAACCAGAAACTTGTGGCAACGCCGTAACGCGATCAAACTGAGCTTGCTCTTCAACTTCTTTGGTCATGATGACAGAATACCGGCCCGTGCCATACTTTCCGCCATTCTGCCGAAGGTAGTAATTACTGTAAGTCGGCCCTTGAACTCTAACCGCAGCGATGCTTGCCGGAAATGGGTTGGACGGCTTCGCCGCGAAACCTTCTTGGATGCTCGGCGGCGCAAACGCTTGAAGATCGGCTTTACCGCCGGGAGGGATATACGTGGCGCAACCCGCGAGTGACATCAGGAGGGCGGCAAGAATTGGGAAAAGAACGGTGGATTTCATTTTCTAGGCTAACGTTAAGCAGTGTATCCGCCGTGCGCGATTAGCGTGGGCGGGTTGGCCAGGGTAGCCGTAGTGGCGGATGCGCACGAAGCGCGCTGGCAGGATGTGCAGGAAGTTGAACACCCCTCACCCCGGCCCTCTCCCCTCGGAAGGGGCGAGGGAGTTGATGCGGCGTCGGGTTGGCGTGAGGCGGTTAATGCTCGGCTTTGAGTGTGCCGCAGGAATCGCTCTTGTCCCTCTGGGACACTGAAATGGGCTCGCGGGGACTCTTGCCCACCGGCTTTTGGATTCACCGAGGAGGGCGTCCGTCTCACGCTTCGGTCTCGTCATCCGCGTTGACGGTGGGGCGTGGGTCACTCATGGTGCGGCTGCGTCCCGAGGAGACGGGGCGAACGCGCAAAATGAGCGATTCCAATTCATCCGCCGGCAATCTGAGTCGTGGCCTGGTCCGCCGGTTCGTGCGGCTTTACTACCCGCGTATCGAGATCGATCAGGCGGAGCCCTTGCCTGCGGACGCGCAGATTCTCTTTGTTTCCAATTACGCCAATTCCCTGATCGATCCGGTGATTATTGGCGTCGCCACGCGGCGGCCAATTCACTATCTGGCCAAGGCTCCGATGTTCGACGTGCCCGTGATGGGGCAGATTCTGAAGGCGTTGGGCATGATCCCGGCCTTTCGCGGCAGCGATGACAAGACGCAGGTGCGGCGCAACTTGGAGTCGCTCGATGTGGCGGCGAAGGAATTGGGCAAGGGCAAGGATGTCGGCATTTTTCCGGAAGGAAAAAGCCATGATGAAACGCATGTTGAGCAGGTGCGTTCGGGCGCGGCGCGGATTGCCTTGAAGGCCGTTCAGGAAGGCGCGAAGAAATTGCTCATCGTGCCGATCGGCCTGAACTACGAGGCCAAGGAGAAGTTTCGCAGCGGTGTCTGGGTGCGCATTGGCAAGACCATCGACGTGAATGCCTGGCTGGCGGATCACGATGGCAATGAGCGCAAGGCGATGCGTTCGTTGACGACGCGGATTGACGGCGGGTTGAAGGAGGTCGTGATCCATCTGGATAATGCGGATTGGGAGCCTTACCTCGGCGATTTGGAGGGGCTGGAGCCGGAGTCGCAGGAGGCGGCGGGCGATCCGATTGCGGCGCTGCGGCATCGGAAGCGGCTGGCGGACGGGATCAATTATTTCATGGCGGAGGATCCCGACCGGGCGAGGTCGGTCGCCGGCAAGATGCGGCAGCATCGCGAGGATCTCAAGGCGGCGGGGTTGACGGTGCGATCGCCGGCGGTTCGGTATCGGAGCCTCTGGGTGGGTTGGCTGTTGCTGCGGCAGACGTTGCTGCTGTTCGGCGGCCTGATTCCCTGGACGGGAACGCTGTTTCATCTGGCGCCGTTTGCCGTCGTGCGATTGCTGACGGGGTGGCTGAGCCCGCCGGGCAAGATGACGACGGCGCTTTATCGGCTTTTCATCGGCGTCCCGATTTATGGGCTTTGGTATGCGCTGGCCTGGCGCTGGCTCAATGGCTACTTCATGCCGTGGATTGCCTGGGCAGCTTGTTTCCTGATGCCCTTCGCGGGATTGTGGGCGCTGGACTACTGCCGGCGCGCGCGGGACACCGTCAAGCTGTGGTGGAGCGAGTTTGGGATGTTGTTTCGCCGGAAGAGATTGACGGCGCTGCGGGGAAGCCAGCGGAAGCTGAGTGAGGAATTGGAGGAAATGTCGGGAGAGCATCGGAGGGCGAAGGACATCCCCCCGTCGCCGCGTCGACTGGTATCGGGGTGGTGGGTCGCAAGGCGGTATCTGCTTTGGGCGGTCTGTGTCGTGGCGGCGGTTGTGTTTGCGGCGCTGGCCTATGGCTGGTTCAAGCCGACGACGATTCCGGAGCTTGCCCAGCCGGCGCCCGATCTGAGTTTGCAAACGGCCCGTTCGCTGGACGCGCCGCTGGAGGCGGACGAACGGACGCTGCGGGAGCTCCTGGGCGAGCTGGATCGGCTCAGCGCCCGAGTGGGCGGGCTGCGCGCGCGGTTTGAAAAGGGGGAGTTGAACTTCTTTCGACAGGAGGACAACGACGCGATCCGCCGATCAATGATGACCTATATCGCCTGCCGCACGGGATTGCTGCGAATCGCGTGGAAGTATCAAAATTTTGAGCAGATCGAGGACCCTGCTTCACGGCTGCGCGCGATGACGCTGGCCGTGACCGCGGCGTTATCGACGTTCAACGCCTCGCTGACGTTTGTGACCGATTTCATGGACAGTCCTGACGCGGTCAGGAAATTGAATGAGGCGGAGCCGCTGTGGAGCGTGCCGGAGGGGCTGTTCGATCGGGTTCACCGCAATCTTTTGAACGACGAGTTTCGCGACCGGTTGAAAGCGGCGCATTTGGATTACCTCAAGCACGGCCCGGAATTTGAGGCGAACAAAATGGGGGTGAACTCCAGCTGCGGGATTTTTCATCGCACGATCCGGGCCAACATTGCGAGCATTGAGGCGCGTTATCCCCGGCTCTCGGGAGCCAAGCTGGATGTCGCGATCAAGGAGGTCAAAGGGCTGGGCAAGGATGGCGTCTATCGGGCGCAGACCTTTATTTCGCTGTGGATCGGCAAGGCGCGCGTGCGCGCGCCACGGAAAGGGCAGACTTTGATTCAGCCTGAGCATCTGGCCGAGTTGCAACCCAGGCTCCAGCCCGGTGATATTTTGATCGAGCGGCGCAACTGGGTTCTTTCCAACGCCTTTCTCCCGGGGTTCTGGCCGCACGCGGCTCTGTATATTGGAACGCCTGAGGAGATTGAGAAACTGGGGATAAAGGATGACGACCGTGTGAAGGATCACTGGAAAACCTTCACTTCAAAGGACGCCGAAGGGCACGAGCGGGTGATTATCGAGGCTTTGGCGGCGGGGGTGGACTTTTCGTCCTTTGAGCATTCGGTCGGCGAGGCGGACGCGGTCTGTGTATTTCGTCCGAAGGTCTCGGAGGCGGATCGCAGGGAGAGTCTTGCGCGCGCGTTCAGTCACTTGAACAAGCCCTACGATTTCGAATTCGATTTCTTCAGCACGGATAAGCTGGTTTGCACCGAGCTGATTTTCCGCGCCTACGACGGCAAGATCGATTTCCCCCTGGTCAAGGTCATGGGCACGACGACCCTGCCCGCGATGGAGCTGATCCGGAAATTTGAGAAGGAGCGCGGCACGGACGACGCGCAGTTGGAGTTTGTCGGCTTTCTGGACGGAGATGAAAGCGCGGGAACGGCGGGATTCAAGGACGCCGACGCATTGATCAAGAGCCTGGATCGTTCGTCCTTCACCTGGATGCAGGCATTGGGCGGGAAGTGAACATTTGCGGGCGGGGCGGGGCGAGCTGCTGTAGCCCGCGCCTTACCGGCGAATTGCCAATGCCAGCGGTTTTGTATCCCAACGGGATTCCGTCCCGTGGCCCAGGGTAGGTCGTGCCTCCCAACCCTTGGGCTTTGTGGCGTAATCCCTTTGGGATAAAAGCAGGTCACTTCCCTCTCCTCGGGGGATCGCCGCAGTCGCGGGACAGGGAGGGAGAGGGCGATTTTGTTTTCAGCTGGGTCAGGTGTTTCTTGTGTGATGGATTTCATTGATTCGTTGGAATTGACGCGCATCTCCCAGTCCGGTCGATGGCAATAAATCGTTTTCAAGTTGGCGATCTCGACCCAGAGTCCCGCCATGCATTTTCGAATTACTCTGGCTCTGCTGGGTTCCCTCTTTGGCTCCATCCTTTCCGCGACGGCGCTTGAAGTCACTCACGGCCCGATGTTGGGTCGTCCCGGCGCGACCAGTATGGGCGTCTGGGCGCGGACGGCGACGGCGGGCGAGTTCTATGTGCGTTACGGAACGGACGCCGGCGATCTGGATCTGGCGACGGCGATGGTGACGACGAAGCTGGAGAACGATTGCACGGGATGGATCGAGCTGAAGGGCCTGAAGCCGGCGACGCGCTATCATTTTGCAGTCGTCACCGAGGGGCAGAAGAACCCGCCGCCAAAGGGAACCTTTCGGACGCTGCAAAGTTCGAAGGCGGTGAAGGATCCAAAGCTGAATCCGAAGGGGCTGTTCAATTTCAGTTTTGAATTTGCCTGCGGCAATAATCAGAGCCCCGCCAATGGCATTGGCTACAGCCTGCCGACCTACACCACCATGCTCAGAGAGATTTCCGACAAGGTGGACTTCGCGATTCTCAACGGCGACTGGCTTTATGAGGAGAAGCGGGAATACCCGGCGTCCGACTGGCTGAAACAGGTCGGCGCGACGCCGGAGCAAAATCCGCGGCTGGTGGAACTCGCCCCCACGATCACGGGCGTCTGGGAGAACTACAAACTCTACCTGAGCCGGGCGCCCAATCTTGCGGAGTGGCATAGCCGCGTGCCGACTTATTACACCTTTGATGACCATGAATTGCTCAACGACATCTGGGGCGCGGGTTCGCCCGGCTTCCGGAATCGTCGCGCGGTGTTTCGCGATATCGGCGTGCGGGCCTGGTACGACTACCTTGGCTGGAGTAATCCGGAGCCGTTCAAGCAGGAGGCGCATTTCGGTCGGGCGCGACTGACCGGCGGCAGCGGCATCCTCGTCGATCCGGAGGCGGATTTCACAAAACACGATTGGAAACAGGCGGCGAACCTGCACGTGCATTGGGGGACGGATACGGCCGGCGTGCACGACAATGCGCTCGACGGCGTGGGCGGCGATCCCAACGCCGGCACCTACGATGTCGTCGATGT